>NZ_JBWKJV010000013.1:0-159078 GCF_056432045.1 Streptomyces sp. NPDC045701
CGCCCGCCCCCGCGGCTCCGACCTGGCGAAACGCGACGCGAACCGGGCATGCAACCCCGCCAGCACCCCGTCCCACTCCTCAACCAACCCCACCCCAAGCTCAGCCATACCCCAACTCAACCACAAACAAGTGCGATTGCAGTACTAGGAGTCGGCGTGGGTGCGGGTCTGCACGGGGAAGCGGCCCCCGGGGTCAGACGTGCGTCGCTCCGAGGGCCGTGGCGCGGGGTACGAGGAACCCGGGCGGGCCGCGCCGCGACAGGCTGTGCGCGAGGACGACGCCGTGGTGGCGCCGGAGGTCACGGGCCCGGGAACGCGGCGGGCGCGGGGCGTCGGGCAGCCGTACGGCGGCGAGCAGCAGCCGCAGCGGGGTGAAGGCGAGGGCGCCGATGGCGCGGGCGAGGCGGAAGAAGGCCGCCTCTCCGCGGGCCAGCCACAGCGCGCACACGGCGGCGGCCAGCAGATGGACGGCGACCATGCCGGGGGTGACGCCGTCGGCGAGGCCCGCGAGCAGGTCGGCCGGACCGCCGGATGCGGCCGGCGCCCCCGGTCCCCCGGCGGTGCCGTGCCCGCCCGGCGGGGCGGTGTCGTGCGCCATGCCGGGCATCGCGTGCGTGGTGCCCGGCGGCGGCGCGTGGCCGTGGTGCCCCCGGCCGCCACCCGTGAACGTCAGGTGCAGCACGGCCTGCGCGGTGAGCAGTGCCGTACCGATGAAGGCCGTTCCCCGGCGGCGGGCCGCCGCGAACCACGCCAGGGCGCCGGTGCCCGCGAAGGCGAGGAGCAGCGAGCCCGGCGGGACACCGTGCGCAGACATGGACGAATGCCCCGCGGCCGCCAACGCCACGCATACGGCCGCGAAGAGTGCGGCACGCAGGGCGCGCAGAGGGGACCGGGCATTCGTCATCGTCGGCCCATGCTGCCACCCCGGTGGCGGCGGCGGGAGACCGGCCGCTCTCCTGGCAGCAGAACCGCTGGTCGGAGCCGTGGCAAGCGGGGCACAGTGGGCGCGTGAGGCTACTGATGCTGGGTGGTACGGAGTTCGCCGGACGTGCCGTCGTGGGGGCGGCGCTCGGCCGCGGCTGGGAGGTGACGGTCTTCCACCGCGGCCGCCACGAGCCGCCCGCCGGTGTCGTGTCGCTGCTGGGCGACCGCACCGCGCCGGACGGGCTCGCGGCGCTCGCGCGGGGCGAGTGGGACGTGGTGGTCGACACCTGGTCGGCGGACCCGGTCGCGGTGCGGGACTCCGCGCGGCTGCTCGCCGACCGGGTGGGGCGTCATGTGTACGTCTCCAGCCGCAGCGTCTACGCGTGGCCGCCCGCGGTGGGCCTGGCCGAGGACGGCCCGGTGGTCGACGCCTCCCCGGACGCCACCGGGGTGCCCTACGCGCAGGCCAAGCGGGGCGGTGAGCTGGCGGCGGTCGGCGCGTTCGGCGAGGAGCGGGTGCTGTCGGGCCGCGCGGGCCTGATCATCGGCCCGTGGGAGAACGTCGGCCGCCTGCCCTGGTGGCTGAACCGGATCGCCCGGGGCGGGCCGGTGCTCGCCCCCGGGCCGCGCGACCTGGCCCTGCAGTACATCGACGTCCGCGACCTGGCGGAGTGGCTGCTGGACGCCGCGGAGGCGGGGTTGTCCGGCCCGTACGACCTGGTGAGCGAGCCGGGCCACGCGACCATGGGCGAGCTGCTCGACGCGTGTGTGCGGGCCACCGCCTCGGACGCCGAACTGCGCTGGCGGGACCCGGAGGCGGTGCTCGGCGCGGGCATCGAGCCCTGGTCGGGGCTGCCGGTCTGGATCCCGCCGGGTGAGCTGTACGAGGCGATGCACGGTGCTGACGTGAGCAAGGCGCTGGCGGCGGGCCTGCGGTGCCGCCCGGTCACCGAGACGGTCGCGGACACCTGGGCGTGGCTGCGCGGGCTCGGCGGGGCGGCACCCCTGCGGACGGACCGGCCGGCGGTGGGGATCACCCCGGAGCAGGAGGCGAGGGCGCTCGGCCGGTGAGGGCCGAGGCGTAGCGGTTCGCCCCCTTTGGGGACGTACTTTTCCATGAATTCCCGAGGGGGCTGAACGAGCCCCGGAGGACGCCCGTATGGAACGGAGCGGTTCACCCCGCCCAGGATTGGAGTTCCATGCGACGCACACGAAAACGCTCGACACTGGCCAACCGGGCGATCGCCGCCTCGGCTGCCCTGATACTGGGCGGCGGCGGGTTGATCGCGGCCAACGTCTACGCTTCCGCCGGCGAGGGCTGGTCCGGCTGGTCCGGCTCACAGCAGCAGCAGAGGCCGCTGAACGCCGGACAGGGGATGTCCACCATCGACTGCCCCGAGGTCGCCAACGGCCTTCCGGCGGTGCCCGAGCGGGCGCGCGCCGAGGTGGACCGGGAACTGGCGAACATGGACACCCAGATCACCGAGGCGTACCAGCGGTTCGCCGATCAAAGGCAACAGGTGCAGCAGGATCCCGCTTTTGCCCAGAACGCGATCCTGAATCCGTTGAAGGACAAGCGGGTTGCCGCCATCGAGCGGATCGTGATCGCCATCGACCGCATCGCGCAGCGTCCGGAGGGTCTGCAGAGCCTGGCCCCGTGCGCCCTGCGCGCGGACGACGCCAACCAGGTGAAGGACCAGAACGGCGACGTCGGCCAGAACGGCGGCAACCAGAACGGCGGTGATCAGAACGGGGACGGCGAGAACGGCGGTGACCAGGACCAGGGCGGTCAGGACCAGGGCGGCCAAGGTCAAGGCCAGGGACAAGGTCAAGGCCAGGGACAGGGACAGGGACAGGCGGGCAACGGGCCGGTGGCGGGCGACTTCACCGACATCCAGAGCGTCCAGCCCAACGTCCGCAACCCGCGCAAGCTGCGAGGTGCCTCGCGGGGAACCTTCACCACCAGTTGCGGAACGAACCAGAACGGCAAGTTCAACCCGGACAACGTGATCGTCGCGCCCGGCGTGAGCAACGGCGCCCACCACATGCACGACTATGTGGGCAACCAGGCCAACGACGCCTTCGCCAGCGACGACGACCTCGCCAACGGACAGACGACCTGCCGCAACCAGGGCGACAAGTCCACTTACTTCTGGCCGGTCCTGCGCCTGCAGAACGGCCAGAACGAGAACGACGCCAACGCGGACGGCGGTGGCAAGGACCAGAACGTCGGCGAGATCCTCACGCCCAGCCAGGTGACGATGAACTTCGTCGGCAGCCCGGTGGGCAAGGTCACGGCCATGCCGAAGTTCCTCCGCATCATCACCGGCGACGCCAAGGCGTTCACCAACGGTGTCGCGAACGCCAACGCCTCCTGGAGCTGCACCGGCTTCGAGGACCGGCAACTGAAGGACAAGTACCCGATCTGCCCCCAGGGCAGCCAGGTCGTCCGGTCCTTCAAGTTCCAGAGCTGCTGGGACGGCCGGAACACCGACAGCGCCAACCACCGCACGCATGTGGCCTTCGCCGACGGGAACGGGCGTTGTCCCAACGGGTTCCGGGCCATTCCGCAGCTCGTCCAGCGGATCGTCTACGACGTCCCGCAGGGGGCCGTGTTCGCGGTGGACTCGTTCCCCGAGCAGCTCCACAAGCCGGTCACCGACCACGGGGACTTCATCAACGTCTTCAACAACCGGCTGATGCAGCAGATGGTGAACTGCATCAACGGCGGGCGCCGGTGCGCCTGACCGGAGCCGGACGGGCCCGGCCGGGACCCGGCCGGCGCCCGGTCATGGCCTGACCGCGCCGCCGGACCGGCACACGGCGAGGGGCCGGACCACCACCTGGTGGTCCGGCCCCTCGCCGCTCGCGCGGTCAGCTTCCGTGCTGCCCCGTGTGGCCGTCGTGGCCTTCCTCGCCCTTCCCGCCACCGTGACCGCCACCGCTCCCGGAGTGGTGCGAGGAGCCGGCCTCGACCTCCCCGCCGAGCCGGTCGCGCAGCGCCGTGACCACCTTCTCCTCGCCGACGGCCACCCACTTGCGGCCGACCAGGTACGAGCCCCCGTAGTCGTTCGCCTCGTTGATCCACTCGCGCTGACCCCGGTCGGTGGCGAAGGTGGCCAGCACGTACGCGCCGTCCTTCGTCGTGCAGTTGGCCTGGCGGATCTCCTCCGCGTCCGTCTGAATGTTCGGGTCGCAGGCGACCTTCGCCGCCAGCTCCTCCAGGGTGCCCGTCGCCGTCCGCGGCTCGGCGTCGGACTCCTCCCCGCCCGCGCCGCACGCCGCCGCGGGCAGAGCCAGGGCCACCAGGGCGGCCGTCACCAACGCCAAACGAGTTCGCTCCGTACGCATCCGGCCATCGTGCCGGTTCGTACCCCGGCCCAGGGGGCGAACGCCGAGTAACGTGCGACACGTCCGCACCTGATGTTCCGTCAGCATCGTGGAGGAGCGCGCCGTGACCGACCTGTCGAGACGAACGCTGCTGGGGGCCGCCGGCGCGATCGGCGTGGGCACCACGCTCACCGGAGCGGCGAGACCGCCCGCCCGCCCGGAGGAGGACCGCATGGGTCCGGCCCGCGCCGCCCTCGAACGGCTGCTGCCCGGCCACGCGGACCAGATCCGGCTCACCCCGCTCCACGGCGGACCGGACCGCTTCCGGGTCACGGGTTCCACCGGCCGCGTCGAGGTCGCCGCCACCGGCCCCGGCACGGCCCTGACGGGCGTCCACTGGTACCTGAAGTACCGGTGCGGGGCGCACATCTCCTGGTCCGGCACGCAGACGGACCTGCCGGCCCGCCTGCCCGCGCCCCGCGAGCCGCTCGCCCGCGAGGCCACCGTCGCGCACCGGTTCGCGTTCAACGACACGCACGACGGGTACACCGCGCCGTACGCCGACTGGGCGCGCTGGGAGCGGCTGATCGACGTCCTCGCCCTGCACGGCTGCAACGAGGTCCTCGTCACCACCGGGCAGGAGGCCGTCTACCACCGCCTCCTGCGGGACTTCGGCTACACGGACGCCGAGGCCCGCGCCTGGCTGCCCGCGCCCTCCCACCAGCCCTGGTGGCTGTTGCAGAACATGAGCGCGTACGGCGGCCCCCTCAGCGCGGAGCTGATCGCCCGCCGGGCGGCGCTGGGCCGCCGCGTCACGGACCGGATGCGCGAGCTCGGGATGCGCCCCGTCCTGCCCGGCTACTTCGGCACCGTCCCGGGCGGTTTCGCGGCCCGCAACCCCGGCGCCCGGACGATCCCGCAGGGCGTCTGGGCGGGTCTGGAGCGCCCCGACTGGCTCGACCCGCGCACCGGGTCCTTCGCGCGCGTGGCGGCGGCCTTCTACCGCCACCAGGAGGACCTGTTCGGCGACGTGCGGCACTTCAAGATGGACCTGCTCCACGAGGGCGGCTCGGCCGGTGACGTGCCCGTCCCCGAGGCCGCCCGCGCCGTGGAGGCCGCGCTCCGCGCCGCCCGTCCCGGCGCCACCTGGGTGATCCTCGGCTGGCAGGCCAACCCGCGGCGGGACCTGCTCGACGCGCTCGACCCGGCCGGGCTCCTCGTCGTCGACGGGCTGTCCGACCTGGAGGCCGTCACCGACCGGGAGCGGGACTGGGGCGGCGTCCCGTACGCCTTCGGCACCATTCCCAACTTCGGCGGCCGGACCACCATCGGAGCCAAGACCCACCTGTGGGCCGAGCGCTTCACCGCCTGGCGCGACAAGCCCGGCTCCGCCCTCGTCGGGACGGCCTACATGCCGGAGGCAGCCGAGCGGGACCCGGCCGCCTTCGAACTGTTCTCCGAGCTGGCCTGGCGACGCGAGCCGGTGGACCGCACCCGCTGGTTCGAGCGGTACGCCGACCTGCGCTACGGCGGCCGGGACGCACACGCGCGTGAGGCCTTCGCCGTCCTGCGGGACACCGCGTACCGGATCACCAGCCGCGACGGCCGCCCCCACGACTCGGTCTTCGCCGCCCGCCCCAGCCTCACCGCCTCCTCGGGCGCCCACTACGCCACCCACACCCCGGCGTTCGACTCCGCCCGCTTCGACCGGGCGTTCGCCGCGCTGCTCGGCGTACGGGAGCCGCTGCGCCGCTCGGACGCGTACCGCCACGACCTCACCGACCTGGGCCGCCAGGTGCTGGCCAACCGCTCCTGGCAGCTGATCGGTCAGCTGAGAGCGGCGTTCGCGCGCGAGGACCTGGACACCTTCCGCGCGCTGTCCCGGTTGTGGCTGCGGCTGATGCGGCTGAGCGACGACATGACCGGCTCGCACCACGCCTTCCTCCTCGGCCCCTGGCTCGCGGACGCCCGCCGCGAGGGCCTGGAGCGCACCGCCCGCGTGCTCGTCACCACCTGGGGCGACCGCCCGACCGCCGACGCGGGGCACCTCGCCAACTACGCCAACCGCGACTGGTCCGGCCTGATCGCCGACTTCCACCTCCCCCACTGGCGGGCGTACCTCGACGAGCTGGAGGACGCCCTCGCGCAGGGCCGCGCGCCCAGGGCCTTCGACTGGTACGCGATCGAGGAGCCCTGGACGTACGAGACGAAGACCTACCCTCTCCGGCCCCGGCACGACCCGTACCGCACCGCCCGGCGCGTCCACGAGACCCTCGCCCGCGCCCCCTTCCAGGGCGCCGTCACCATCACCGCCACCCCCGCGGCCCTCCCCCCGGGCGCCGCCGCCGAGGTCACCGCCACCTTCCGGAACGTCAACGGCCTGCGCGCCACGGGTCCCGTGAGCCTGGTCCTCACGGGCTTCGGGGACCAGCCGCCGCTGAGGCTCCCGTCCGTCCCGGCGGCCGGCACGGGCACCGTCTCCTGGGGCGTCCGCGCCCCGGCCGGCCCGCTCGCCACCCCCGTCGAACCGCTCCCCTGCGAGGTGCTCGCCACCTACGGCCCCGAGGGCGAGACCCCGGTCACCACCGTGCACCGGGGGGACCTGTACCTGGCCGGGCCCCTGGACCGGCGATGGCGCACCTACGCCAACAACGGGGCCGTCTTCGGGCAGGCGGGAGGCCGGTACGCCGTCAACGGCGGCGGCCAGGACCTGTGGAAGGCCACCGCCGAGTTCGGCACCCTCTACGAGGAGGGGGTTCTCCGCGACGGCACGGTCCTGACCGTCCGGGTGGACGCGCAGGACGCGACCGGCCCCTGGGCCCGTGCCGGGATCGTCGTACGGAACTCCCTGGCGACCCCCGGGGCGCCCGGCTTCCTCAACCTGGCGGTGACCCCGCTCAACGGCGTGGTCCTGTCCTACGACGCGAACGGCGACGGCACCCTCGACACCTACCGGAGGATCACCGGGGTGCGGGCGCCGGTGCTGCTGCGGCTGTCCCGCGCGGCGGACGGCGTCACCGGGTCCTGCTCGACGGACGGCGGCGCCACCTGGCGTACGGTCGCCACCGTCCGGGTGCCGGGCGCGGCGGCCGTGCAGGACGCGGGCCTGTTCATGACCGCCATGCACGGTGGTGCGGGGGTGCGCGGGACGGCCGTGTTCAGCTCGGTGGGCGGCTGGGGGGACACGCCCGGCGGGTGACCATCCCCGGATTCGCTCGTTCTGCTGAACGTGAGCACCCAGGAACTCGCCGCCCCCGCCCCCGCGCCCGTCGACGTCGACCAGGCCGAGGCGGCCCTCGTCGAGCACTACCCCAGGCTGGTGCGGATCGCCTATCTGGTGCTGCCGCCCGCCCTCGGGCGCAACCGCCGTGTGCTGACCGCGCACTCCGTGGTGCAGCGCTCGCTGCCGCGGCGCCGGGCCTCGGGCGACGAGGGCGGGATGCCGGGGCAGCGGCGGGCCGAGGACGCGGTCGACCCGGGGTACGCGTTCGTGCGCGTCCGGGTGCTGCGCCATGCCCTGGACGCGGGGCTGCCGCTGCGGTGGAAGGCGTGGCCCAAGCGGGCGCAGCTGCCGCCGCTGCTGCCCCAGGTGTGGGGGCTGCGGCTGTTCCCGCGGGCCGGTGGCGCGGACGAACTGGCGCTGGACCAGCGGTTGTCGGACCTGTCGGGGCCGGGCCGCGCGGCGTACGTGCTGCGCGGGCTGGAGCGGCAGGGCGACGCCGAGGTGCGGCGGGTCCTGGCGGCCGCCGGGGTGGCGGACCCCAAGGCGGCGCTGGCCGAGGCGGACGCGGTGGCGGAGCCGGGCGGGGTCGGCGCCGCCGGGCTGCTGGAGTCGCCCGAGTTCGACCCCTGCTCGTTGCAGGCCCGGCCCACGGACCTGATGCGGCGGCGCCAGCACGGCAAGGCGGCGCTCGCGGCGCTCGCGGCGGCCGTGGTGTGCGGGGCGCTGCTGGGGCTGCCGGGCGACGGGTGGGGGCCGGACGGGGCGGCCGCCCCGGCGTACGCGCGCAATCCGGTGTCCGAGGCGGCTCTCGACCCGGGCAATCTGCGGCGGGTCGCCCCGGCCGCCTGGCAGCGCTCGGAGCGCATGGACTTCTCGGTGTGGCCGGCGCGCGGCAGCCTCGTCGACGACCGGGCGCTGCTGCGGCGGGCGCTGGCGGTGTGGGCGCGGCCGGGTGCCACCGTGCAGGCGTCGGCGACGCCCGGCACCCCGCCGGGGCCGCCGATGGGGCCGCCGCAGCTGCTGTTCGCCGGTGAGGTCGACCAGGCGCGGGTGGTGCTGTTCCACGACGGGCTGCGGGCGGTGCGGTACGCGGAGCCGAGGGACGGCACGGAGGGCGCGGCGCTGGACTTCGCCCGGACGGACGGCGCGGACACGGCGTCGGCCACCGCCCTGGTGGTGGGGCGTACACACGCCAATGTGCGGTATCTGACGGCGCCGTGGGTACGGGAGGTGTCGGCGCGCGACCTGCTGGACCCGTCGGGCGGGGCGCGCCCGCTGGAGCGGGACGCGCACGGGGTGACGGGCGCGCTGCTCAGCCCGGTGGCGCCGAGCGAGTGCCGGGCGTGGGACGTGCTGGAGGCGCGCGACGGCTCGGCGACCCGGACCCTGACCGATCTCGGGGAGCTGGCCCCGGCGCGGCTGACGTCGGGCCCGCCGTCCGCGCCCGCCGACCTGGCGGACGCGGGGGCCGGGGCGCGTGCGGAGTGGGCGCGGACGGCGTGTCTGCTGCCGGCGGTCCGCTCCAAGGGCGTGCGGGCGGTGAACTCCTGGCGGTTCGCCGAGCAGGAGCTCCCGGGCGCGGCCGGTGCGGCGGGCACCGCCGCCTGGGTGTGCACGCGGATGGAGACCTGGCGCGGTACGGGAGGTTCGGTGCTGGCCCAGTTCCAGGCGCCGTCCGCGAAGGCGGGCGCGGTAGTGGCGAGAGCGCAGGGGTCCCCGGCGTGCGGGACGCGGGAGCCCCGTGTCCTGGCGGGTGCCCTGTGGCGGTCAGCGGACGGGCGGTGGTGGATGCTGGCGGCCGGCAGTCCGCAGGTGACGTCGGTCGCCGTGTCGGGCGGGGCGACGGGCGGCGTGGACGGCGACCGGCTGCTCGCCGTGGAGGTCCCGGGCAAGCCGGGCCGGCAGGTCGAGTTGACCGGGCGGCTGGAGGACGGCACGCAGATCACGTCCCTGCGCTGACCCCCCGGCGGAGGATGTCGAGCACCGGTCGGGCGGCTGGTGCCGGATCTGTGAGGCGGTGGGGCACCGGCGGCCGGTGCCCCACCGCCCAACCCGTCAGAACGGCGGCTCGACCCAGTCGTCGCACACCGTGTGCGACTTCACCCGGTGCGGGACACCCTTGACGGTGAGCGTGACATAACCGCCGTACGGCCCGCCCGTGGTGGCGTGCCCCAACCAGCAGTCCTCGACGACGTCGGTCGGACCGTAACAGGCGTGGTTCATCCCCGTGGGCAGCGTCTTCTCGTTGCACACAGCGTCACCGAAGTCACTGGTGATGCCGCCGCTCATCGTGACGGGCTTGCCGGAGAAGTTGTTGGCCACGAGGACGACCTGGGCCTTGCCCAGGTCGCTGACGACGAGGCAGCCCTGGAATCTGACCCCTGGTGCGGCCGGGTGCTCGACGGCCTTCTCGCAGCGGAACGGCCCGGCGGCCGGCTGCCAGTTGGGAGCCGCCACCGCGGTGCCCGCCCCCAGGACGGTGGCACCGATCAACGCCGCCCCGGCGGCGACCCCCTTGAACGTCTTGTGCACGAACACCCCTCCCCTTGATCACATGTTCGATACGTCGAAGCGTAGATCACTTCCGGTGAGATATCCGGTCATTTACGGCAGCAGGATCCAGTCGGCGGCGAGGGCGGCGAGGAGGCCGGTGGCGAGAAGCCAGGTGCCCAGGCGGGTGCGGCCGTTGCGGCTGAGTTCGATGACCACACCGCACAGGATCATGGCCAGCCCGTAGACGCCGACCACCAGGACGGAGGTCCGGCTGGCCAGCCGGAGCACCAGGACGACCGCCATCGCCACCAGCAGGACGGACGCCGCGGCGATGCGCAGGCGCCGGGCCTGGCGCGGGGTGAAGCCGGTGCGCGGGGCCGGGGATTCGGGGTCGGAGGTGGTCATGTCCGGCAGCGTAGCGAACTGTGTAGGGGCCACTGTTCGAAGGGCTGTCGGTCGCGGACGTTAGGCTGTTCGCATGACGACCGGGGCGCGGCGCAGGATGGGCGTCGAGGAGCGCAGGCAGCAGTTGATCGGGGTCGCCCTGGAGCTGTTCGGCCGCCGCTCCCCCGAGGACGTGTCGATCGACGAGATCGCCGCCGCCGCGGGCATATCCCGGCCGCTGGTCTACCACTACTTCCCCGGCAAGCAGAGCCTGTACGAGGCGGCGCTGCGGCGCGCGGCGGACGAGCTGGTCGGCCGGTTCGTCGAGCCGCGCCGGGGGCCGCTGGGGGCGCGGCTGCTGCGGGTCATGGAGCGGTTCTTCGACTTCGTCGAGGAGCACGGGCCGGGGTTCTCGGCGTTGATGCGGGGCGGGCCTGCGGTCGGCTCCAGCACGACGAACGCCATGATCGACGAGGTGCGCCAGGCGGCGTACGAGCAGATCGTGTCCCACCTCGGTGTCACGGATCCGTCCGCCCGCCTGGAGCTGGTCGTGCGGTCGTGGGTGTCGCTCGCCGAGTCGACGGCGCTGCTCTGGCTGGACGGGCGCCGGATACCGCGCGAGGAGTTGCAGGTGCAGCTGGTGCGCGACTTCGCGGCGCTGGCGGCGGTGAGCGCGGCGTACGACGAGGAGACGGCCTCGCTGCTGCTGCACGTGCTGGCCGACGAGCCGGTCGACGGCCCGTTCGGCGAGCTGGTCGACCGGCTGGCGACGCTGCTGCCGAAGGTGCCGGCCGGGACGGCTCGGAGCGTCGGCTAGAGCGGCACCCGGGGGCCGGGCGTCAGCGGGAGCGGTAGGAGGGGTCGAGGTCGTGGACCTCGGCGGAGACGTGCAGTGCCCGGCCCTCGGCCGGCTTGACGAACTGCGGTACGAGCGCGAGGACGGCTTCCGTCAGCCGCGTCTTGGCCTCGTCGCCACGTCCGGCCAGCAGGTCGATGCCGACGTGCACCAGGGCGTCGTCGGCCGCGCCGTCCCCGACCACGGTGTCCTCGGCCCGGCGGGTGCGCGTCTTGCAGGCGGCGAGCCGGGCGCCGACCGTCTCGACGACGAGGGGGTGGAGGGCCAGGGCGAAGCCCCGGCGGTCGAAGTCCTCGTCGAGGGAGGCGGAGTAGTCGACGGTGATCTGCGGCATGGCTGCGGCTCCTGGTCGTGGCGGGTCTCCGGGCCACGATAGAGCGGGGCGCCACGGCCGGGAACAGGTGTCCGGACCGTGGCACCCCGCCGGTGGCCGGGGAGTGCGGACACGACCTAGCGCCGGGTGAACACCGCCACCGTGCGGGCCGGGACCGTGAAGGTGCCGGTGGCCGCCGCGTACGAGGACTCCTTGACGGTGGTGTCGGAGCCGTTCGCCTGGACCGGGTGGAGGGCGTAGCCCTCGCCGGACAGGGCGGGGACGGTCTGCGCCCGCTCCTTCGGCGTGGCGTTGAAGACCACGACGAGCTTCCCGAGGCGCATGGTGATCACGCCGGGGGTCTCCCGCGTGCCGGAGAGCGGGAAGGAGAGCACGGTCTGCACCGCGTCGGCCGTGGCCAGGCTGAAGTCCTTCTCCGTCGTACGGATCTTCAGCAGGTCGCGGTAGGCGGCGGAGGCCCCGGTGATCTGCGGGCAGCCGACCGTGAGGGACGGGGAGGTCAGCAGCGGCTTGCCGAACGACCACTTGTCCTTGTTGTCGGGCGCCGGCGGCAGGCCGCGCCCGAAGCCGTTGCCGGCCCGGCAGTCCCAGTTGAGGACGTTGAACCAGTCACCGCTGTCGTAGGAGTTGCGGTCCAGCGACTTGGAGCGGAGCAGGTCGGTGCCCGCCTGGGAGAGCGCCGGGCCCTGGGACAGCGCGGCGGTCGCCATGGCGAGGACCTGCGTCCTGGCCCGGTCGTCGGGGGACGTGGCCGCCGGGAGCTTGAAGGCGAGCGCGTCGTACAGGGTCTCGTTGTCGTGGGCGTCCGCGTAGGCGAGGGCGTCGCCGGGGGCGGCGGCGTAGCCGGCGGGGGCGCCGTTGTAGTCGACGTCGGAGCCCTTGACCTTCCGGCCCGAGGTGTCGGTGAAGGTGTAGGCGGCGAGGTTGCCGGACAGGCCGACCTTGATCAGGTCCTGGTAGTGCAGGAGGCGGGCCTTCTGCTCGGCCGGGTTGCCGTTGGCCGTGGACGCGTTCGGGTCGGTGAACAGGCCGGAGGCGAAGCCCTGGACGCCGGGGTCGGCGTCGAAGGGGCCACCGCCGCGCACGGCGTCGCGGGCCCGGTCGGAGAAGGTGGCGATGCCGGTGCCGGCCATGTTCTTCTGGGTCGCCTGGACGAAGCGGGCGTCGTCGGCGATCTCGCCGAAGTTCCAGCCCTCGCCGTACAGGATGATCTTCTTGCCGTCGACGCCGTCCTTCGCGACGGTGAGCCCGTCGAGGGCCTTGCGGACGGCCAGGATGTTGGCCTTGGGGTGGTGACCCATCAGGTCGAAGCGGAAGCCGTCGACCTTGTAGTCCTTGGCCCAGGTGACCACGGAGTCGACGACGAGCTTGCCCATCATCGTGTTCTCGGGCGCCGTGTTGGCGCAGCAGGTGGAGGTGGCGACGGTGCCGTCGGCGAGCAGCCGCTGGTAGTAGCCGGGGACGATCCTGTCGAGGACCGATTTGTCGGCCTGGCCGCTCGCCACGGTGTGGTTGTAGACCACGTCCATGACGGTGCGCAGCCCGGCCTTGTTCAGGCCCTGCACCATGCGGCGGAACTCCACGGTGCGGCGGGTGCCGTGGGGGTCGGAGGCGTAGGAGCCCTCCGGGACGGTGTAGTGCAGCGGGTCGTAGCCCCAGTTGAAGGCGTCCTTGGCGGCGGCCCGGGCGACGCACGCCTGCTGTTCGTCGGAGTCGGGCGCGTACGCCTTGAGGTCGCAGTCGGGGGTGGCCTGGCCGGACTTCTGCTCGGGGACGGTGCCGATGTCGAAGACGGGCAGCAGGTGGACGTAGGAGGTGCCGCTGCCGGCCAGCTTCCTCAGGTGCTTCATGCCGTCCGACGCGGTGTCGGTGAAGGCGAGGTAGCCGCCGGGGTGCTTGGAGGTGGGGTCGGCGATCGAGAAGTCGCGGACGTGCAGTTCCTGGATCTGGGCGTTCCGCAGCGGGGTGGCGGCGGGCTTCTTCAGCGTCGTCCAGCCCGCCGGGGCGAGCTTCGGGTCGGTGAGGTCGGTGACCAGGCTCCGGGCGGAGTCGGCGGTGAGAGCGGTGGAGTAGGGGTCGGTGACCTTGTTGGTGACCACCTTCTGGACGGTGGGCGCCCAGACCTTCACCTCGTACCGGTACGGCTTGTTCCGCCAGCTCTTGCCGCCGGTGACCGACCAGACGCCGGTGGCCGCGTCGCGCTTCATGGCCACGCGCCGGCCGTCGAGTTCGAGGGCGACGTTCTGGGCGGTGGGTGCCCAGACGGAGAGGGTGGGCGTGCCCTTGCGGAACACCGGGCCGAGGGCCCTGGCTTGCGCCTTGGTGCCGTACAGGTCGTCGAGGACGCCCGGGATCTGGACGCCGGTGGCGGCGAGCAGGGCGCCGTTGGGGGCGCGGTGGGTGGCGATGAGCTGACCGCGCAGGGCGGTCCGCACGCGGTCGCGGTCGCGCGGGTCGACGTTGAAGGCGGGGTGGTCCTTGAGGTGCGGGTACGTCGCCTTCTGGGCGTCGGTGAGGGCGGCGGGGTTCAGGCGCAGCCAGCGGCCCTCGTCGGACAGGGCGCCGTCGGGTGCGGTGATGGAGCCGTCCTCGTCGTACACGAGCTGGGTGCTGCTGCCGGGCGCGGCCTTCACCTTCCAGACCACGGTGCCGGCGTCGATCCACTGGGCCTCGGCCTTGGTGAGGTCGAGCGTGGGTGCGGCGCCCGTGGTGGGCAGCAGGTAGGCGCTGTCACCGGTGAGGAGGAAGACCTCCTTGCCGTGGGTGCCGAAGTCGAGGGACCGGTCGGCGGGGATGTCCTTCTCGTCGCCCTTGTGGACGATGTAGGAGAGGGACGTGGCCCCGGGGGCGAGCGGCACTTCGAAGGTGAGGCCGAAGGCGTCCTTCCTCACCGGCTGGAGCGGCTTGGACCAGTCGGTGGGGGCGGCGGCGCCGGTCCAGGTGTGCAGGCCCCAGCCGTCGTAGTTCCCGTCGGGGCGGTGGTAGTGGATGAGGGCCTTGCCCTGGTCCTGCGGCGGGTAGGCGCCGTCGGGGGCCTTGTTCTGCTGGCCGTCCGCGCCCTGCTTGATCCACACCTCGCCGGTGGCGGTCAGGTCGATGGTGCGCTGCGGGCCGTCGGCGGTCCCGCTCTTCTCGACGGTGTACGGGAGCGACGTGGCGCCGTCCTCGACCTTGACCCAGGCGAAGGCGCCGTACGCGTCACGGCCGGTGAAGGCGGCGGTCGTCGCCCCGGTCCTCAGCTGCCAGCCGTCGTAGTCGCCGTCGGGCCGCTGGTAGTGGACGACGGCGTGGTCGCGGTCGACGGCGCTGGGCCTGCCGGGTTTCGGTGCCTGTCCGGCGGTGGTGGCGGCGAGGGCGGCGGCGGTGCGGCCGGCGCTGTCGACGACGACGGCCTTGTAGCGCAGGGCCGTTCCCCGGGGGGCGGTGACGGTGTGGGTGACCTTGTACGGGGCGTGGTCGGCCGAGCCGAGGGTCTGCCACTTCCCGTTGCCGGTCTGGGCGGCGAAGACGACGCGGTTCAGGCTGCCGCCGTCGACGTCCGCGGTGATCTCGACGGTGCCGGTGGCGCCGGCGGCCGGGGCCCTGAGGGTGATGGTGGGCGCGGAGGCCGGGGCCGGGACGGGCTTGCCGGCCTTGAGGACGACGGAGGACAGGGCGGGGACGGTCACCTTCAGCCGGTCGGCGGTGCTGGTGACGGTGCCCTTGCCGCCGTACAGGGTGGTGAAGGCGGTGTCCGGGGAGTCGGTGGCGAGTTCCACGGTCTTCGGGGCGGCGGCGTTGTTGACGGCGACGACGTACTCGGTGCGCGTCTTCGCGTCCGTACGGGAGAAGGCGTACACGCCCTGGCCGTCGTCGGCGTGCCGCTCGGTCTGGACGCCGTCTCGGAGGGCCGGGTGGGCCTTGGTGAGCCGGGAGAGGGCCGCGATGGAGCGGTAGAGGGGGTGGCCGGTGTCGTACGCGTCGGTGGCGTGCGTGCGGTCGGTGCCGAGCTGGTCGTCGTCGAGGTAGTCGGGGGTCTTCGACGCGAACAGGGTCTGCCGGGCGTCCTTGTCGCCGCCGGCGCCGGTGAAGCCCTGCTCGTCGCCGTAGTAGACGACCGGATTGCCGCGGGTGAGGAACATCAGCTCGTTGGCGAGCCGGTAGCGGTTCAGGAGTTCCTGGTCGCCGGCCCCGGCGTTGTCCTGCTTCAGGAAGGTGCCGAAGCGGCCCATGTCGTGGTTGCCGAGGAAGGGCACCGACTCGTAGGCGTTAGCCTTGTCGGTGGTGTAGCGGTAGTCCTGGGCGAACAGTTCGGAGAGCTTCCCGGCGGGGCCGCCCTGGGAGGCGTATCGGCGGGCGGCGTCCTGGAAGGGGAAGTCGAGGGTGGCGTCGAGGCGGCCCTCGGTGACGTAGGGGGCGGTGACGGCCGGGTCGGCGGAGTACACCTCGCCGAACATGAAGAAGTCGTCACGGCCGTGCTTGGCGGCGTACGCGTCGAGGGCGGTGGCCCACTGCGTCCAGAACTCCGCGTTGACGTGCTTGACGGTGTCGATGCGGAAGCCGTCGATGTCGAAGTCGCGCACCCAGCGCTGGTAGATCTTCTCCATGCCCTCGACGACCTCGGGGCGCTCGGTCCACAGGTCGTCCAGGCCGGCGAAGTCGCCCTGGGTGGAGGACTCCCCGGCGAAGGTCGAGTCGCCCCGGTTGTGGTACATCGTCGGGTCGTTGAGCCAGGAGGGGACCTTGAGGTTCTTCTTGGCCTCGGGAACGACCGGTGTGCGCGGGAAGGAGTCGCGGTCGGTCCGGGGGAACGGCTTGGTGCCGTCGGCGTGGTCGGCGTCGTCGAACGGGGCGCCGTCCTCGGTGAGGTACGGGAAGGCGCCCTTGGAGAGGTAGCCGTAGGACTTTTCCTCGTAGTCGACGACGTCGGCGGTGTGGTTGGTGATGACGTCGAAGAAGACCTTCATGCCCTTGGCGTGGGCCTTGTCGATGAGCTTCTCCAGGTCGGCGTTGGTGCCGAAGTGCGGGTCGACCTGGGTGAAGTCGGTGATCCAGTAGCCGTGGTAGCCGGCCGAGGCGTCCTTGCCCTCGCCCTGGACGGGCTGGTTCTTGAAGATGGGCGCCATCCAAATGGCGGTGGTGCCCAGGCCCTTGATGTAGTCGAGCCTCTCGGTGAGCCCCTTGAGGTCGCCGCCCTGGTAGAAGCCCTTGTCGGCGGGGTCGTGGCCGGTGGTGAGACGGGACCCGGTCAGTCCGCCGCGGTCGTTGCGGGGGTCGCCGTTGGCGAACCGGTCGGGCAGGACGAAGTAGAACTGCTCGCGGGTCAGGTCGTGCCGGGCGGGCTCGCCCGCGAGCGCCCTGTCGGACGGCGGGGCGGGTGGCGCGGGCGCGGCGGTCGCCGGCAGGGCCGGGACGAGTGCCGCGACCGTCGCCGCCGCGAGGGCGGCCGCGGTTCTGCGCGGGGCGCGCGGGGCGCGCGGCAGGGAGCGGGGGCGTATCAAGGCGGATCTCCTCGATGAGGGTGACGCGGACGGGGTGCGTGCCGCCCCGGGCCCGGGTGGGCGCGGGGCGGCCGGTGGGGCGGACGGTCGGGGGGGTCGCTGGTGCCGGGGGCCGGGCCGGGGTTCCCGCGGCTCGGCGGTTGCCGGCCGCGGGAGGGACGCCCGGGGTCAGGGGCGGAAGGTGTCGTTCAGGGTGACCGTCCCGGAGGCCGGGACGGTGGCGGTGCGGTTCGCACCGGATTCCCAGGTCACGTTCCCGGCGGCGTCCTTGCGGACGTACTTGTACTCGAAGGACGTTCCGGCGGGGAGCGTCACGTCGAGCTTCCACACCGGGTAGGCCGCCGGATCCAGCTTGGGCGCGCCGGCCGGGTTCCAGTTGCCCAGGGCGGCCTGGTTCCCGGTCACGTGGATGTTCTCGCCGGGGGCGGTGGTGGCGTTGACCGCGAAGGACGCGCCGGTGGCGGCGGGCGGCGGCGTCGTGGACCCGGCACCGCACGTGCGTGCCCCGGCGTGCAGCGCCACGGCCGTACCGGCGCCCAGCGTCGCCGTGAACCGGCCGGAGCCGTCGACCGTGACGGGCCGGTTGTTCTGGACGTCGCAGTAGTCACCGGCGGGCAGCGACGTCTGGAACGTGCGGGTGAGCGCGGACGTCTCGTGGTTGAGGGCGACGTACGCCTTGGTGCCGCGCCCGAAGGCGATCTGGTCGCCGCCGTTGTCCCACCAGTTCGTGACACCCTGACCGCGGGCCACGTTCCGGAGGGCGACCATGGAGGCGATCTCGCGCCAGGCGTGCTGGCACTTCCAGCCGTCGCTGTAGCAGGCGCTCACGTTCCCGCCGCTGGGCGGCCCGGCGTCCTTGTCGGTCCACTCGTAGCCGGAGTGGACGTCCGGGGAGCCGTACGGCCAGGCCAGCATGAAGACGTTGGCCAGCGTGTAGGCGGAGCCGTTCTTGTAGTTCAGGGTGTCGCCGCCGCGCTCGGTGTCGTGGTTGTCGACGAAGACGCCGGACTTGCCGGACTCCATGTAGCCCCACGCCTCGCCGAAGTTCTTGAGGTGGGCGAGGTTCTCACCGAGGAAGACGCGCTTGAGGTCGCGGGCGTAGCGGAACTCCTGGACGTCGCCGTTGCCGAGGTACTCGCCGGGCGAGACGGCCTCACCGGCTCCGTGTATCGCCTCCTGCTTCCAGTACACGCCAGGGTTGGTGAGCTTGGCCTTGATGGCGGCGAGGTCACCGGCCGGCATGTGCTTGGCGGCGTCGATGCGGAAGCCGTCGACACCGAGCGTCAGCAGGTCGTTCATATAGCCGGCGATCCTGGTGCGGACGTACTCCTCGCCGGTGTCCAGGTCGGCGAGGCCGACGAGTTCGCAGTTCTGGACGTTGGCGCGGTCCTGGTAGTTGGTGATCTGCGCGGTGCAGTCGTTCATGTCGGGCGAGGAGTACAGGCCGGGGTAGCCGTACTTGGTGTACGACGAGCCGCCGGTCCCGGTGCCGTTGCCCGCCGCCATGTGGTTGATGACGGTGTCGACGACGACCTTGACGCCCGCGCCGTGGCAGGTGTTCACCATGGACTGGAAGGCCGCCCGGTCGCCCAGGCGGCCGGCGATGCGGTAGCTGACGGGCTGGTACGAGGTCCACCACTGGGCGCCCTGGATGTGCTCCTGCGGCGGGGACACCTGGACGTATCCGTACCCGGCCGGGCCGAGGGTGCCGGTGCACGCCTTGGCCACCGAGGCGAAGGTCCACTCGAACATCACGGCGGTGACGTCCTTGTCGCCGGGCGCGGCGGCCCGGGCGGGCGTGGGGGGCGCCGTGACGGCCATCGCGGCTCCCGCCGCGAGGGCGAGTGCGGCGGCCACGATCTTTCTGGCCATGTTTCCTCCTGGGGAATGGGAGGTGCGGTTGCGACGGTGCAGCCTCGTGCGGCAACGCGCCATGCCCGCAAGGCCCTGTGAATCTTCTTGCTGCAAGAGAGCAGCAACAGTTTTCGGTCGTGACCGTACGAGTCCCCCGCGACGCGGTCAACCCCTTGGACACACGCGGTTCACACGGGCGAAATCCGTTGGACCCCACAACTGCAAGACCTTTCGCAAGCACTTGCAGTGGTGTTACGTTCAGCCACGACTCCGGTCCGGTCGGCCGGGGGTCCCGTAACCCCGGGCCCCACGCGCCCGGCCGGCCGGACCGGGCACGCCGTCCGGTTCCCGACCGGGACCGGACGGCGTCGCAAGCCGGGAGGCCCGGGGCCGATGAAGACCCCGCCGCGCCCGATCACGGGCAGGCCCCGGGCCCCCTCACCCGTTCGGCCCGCGCACCCCGGGGACGTTCACCTGCGCTGGGCGGTGGAGCCGCGCACCACCAGCTCCGGCTGGAAGACGAACTCCGTTCGCTGCACCGGGTTGCCGTCGATCTCCTCCAGCAACGCGTCCACCGCCGCCGTGGCCATGGCCTGCACCGGCTGGCGCACCGTCGTCAGCGGCGGGTCCGTGAACGCGATCAGCGGCGAGTCGTCGAAGCCGACCACCGACACGTCACGCGGCACGTCGAGCCCCCGCCCGCGCACCGCCCGGATGGCGCCCAGCGCCATCAGGTCGCTGGCGCACACGATCCCCGTGCAGCCCTGGTCCAGCAGCACCCCGGCCGCCGCGTGCCCGCCCTCGACCCCGAAGAGGGTCTGCTGGACGCGCCGTCGCGCCTCCTCGGGGCCGACCCCGAGCAGGGTGCGCAGCGCGGCCGTGAACCCCTCGGCCTTGCGCCGCGAGGGAACGTACCGGGTCGGCCCGATGGCCAGCCCGATCCGCTCGTGCCCCAGCTCGACGAGGTGCCGCACCGCCATGCGGGCGGCCGACCGGTCGTCGGGCGAGACGAAGTGGGCGTCGATGTGCTCGTTGTAGCCGTTGATCAGGACGAACGGCACGCCCCGGCTCGCCAGTCCGACGTACCGGGACGGGTCGGCGCTGGTGTCGGCGTGCAGCCCCGAGAGGAACACGATGCCGGTGACGCCGCGCTCCTCCAGCTGCTCGACCAGCTCGTCCTCGGTGGCGCCGCCCGGCATCTGGGTGCACAGCACGGGCGTATAGCCGTGCCCCGCCAGCACCTGCTCGATGACCTGGGCGAACGCCGGGAAGATGGGGTTGGTCAGCTCCGGGATGACCAGGCCCACCAGGCCGGCGCTGCGCCGTTTGAGCCGCACCGGCCGCTCGTAACCGAGCACGTCCAGGGCGGCCAGCACCCGGGTCCTGGTCGGCCCGGCGACGCCCGCCTTGCCGTTCAGGACCCGGCTGACCGTGGCCTCGCTGACGCCGGCCTGCGCGGCGATGTCCGCGAGCCGCGGGGCGCCCCCTCCTCCGTCGCCCCGCGGCTCGGTCCGTGCGTCGCCGCGGGGCGACAGGATCGTCACACCGCCCACCAGACGGTGGAGTCGGCGGGCAACTCGGCGGTGCCGTCCACGCTGGTGCGCACCTGCGCGCTGGCGAGCAGCATCCGGCCGGGCACCGCCATCCGCACGGCGCGGCCCGTGGTGTTGGCGTGGCACACGAAGGCGCCGCGCCGGAAGGCCAGCACGCCCTCGGGCGCGTCCAGCCACTCCACGCCGTCGCCCGCGCCCAGCCCGGGCTGCTCGCGGCGCACGGCCAACGCGCTGCGGTACAGCTCCAGCGTGGAGCCCGGGTCGCCGGTCTGGGCCTCGACGCTCAAGGGCCCCCAGGAGGCCGGCTGGGGCAGCCAGCTGCCGCCGCTGCCGAAGCCGTACGAGGAGCCCTCCACCGTCCACGGGATCGGCACCCGGCAGCCGTCGCGGAAGCCGTCCTGGCCGGTCGCCCGGAAGAACGACGGGTCCTGGCGCACCTCGTCGGGCAGGTCGGTGACGTCCGGCAGGCCGAGCTCCTCGCCCTGGTAGACGTACGCGGAGCCGGGCAGCGCCAGCATCAGCAGCGTGGCCGCCCGCGCCCGGCGCAGCCCGAGCTCGCGGTCGCCGGGGGTGCGCAGCTGGGTGCCGAGACCGGGCGGGTTGGCGAACCGGGTGGCGTGCCGGGTCACGTCGTGGTTGGACAGCACCCAGGTGGTGGGGGCGCCGACGGGGCGCATCGCCGCCAGCGACGCGTCGATGACCCGGCGCAGCTCGGCGGCGTCCCAGTGGGTGCCGAGGTACTGGAAGTTGAACGCCTGGTGCATCTCGTCGGGGCGCACGTAGTTCGCGGTGCGCTCCACGGTCGGGGTCCAGGCCTCGGCGACGAGGACGCGTTCCCCGTCGTACTCCTCCAGTACCCGGCGCCAGCTGCGGTAGATCTCGTGGACGCCGTCCTGGTCGAAGAACGGCATGACATCGTTTCCGAGCAGCTTGAGCTGGTCGTGGGCGCCGATGTCGGGCAGTCCGGCCGCCTTGACCAGACCGTGGGCGACGTCCACGCGGAAGCCGTCGACGCCCATGTCCAGCCAGAAGCGCAGGATGGAGCGGAACTCGTCGCGTACGGCGGGGTGTTCCCAGTTGAAGTCGGGCTGCTCGGGCGCGAACAGGTGCAGGTACCACTCGCCGTCCTCGACGCGGGTCCACGCCGGGCCGCCGAAGATGGACTCCCAGTCGTTCGGGGGCTCGGAGCCGTCGGCGCCGCGGCCGGGGCGGAAGTGGTAGCGCTCGCGCAGCGGTGAGCCGGGGCCCTCGCGCAGCGCGCGCTGGAACCACTCGTGCTGGTCGGAGGAGTGGTTGGGCACCAGGTCGACGATGATGCGCAGGCCCAGCTCGTGGGCCTCGCGGATCAGCGCGTCGGCGTCGAGCAGGTTGCCGAACATGGGGTCGATGGCGCGGTAGTCGGCGACGTCGTACCCGGCGTCGGCCTGCGGGGAGGCGTAGAAGGGGCTGAGCCAGACGGCGTCGACGCCGAGGTCCTTCAGGTACGGCAGCCGGCTGCGGATGCCTTCCAGGTCGCCCATGCCGTCGCCGTTGCCGTCGGCGAAGCTGCGCGGATAGACCTGGTAGATCACCGCGTCTCTCCACCAGCCCGTGTGCGTGCCGGTGGCGGGGGCGGCGGGGGCAGCGAGGTGCTGGGTCATGTCTTCCCTGGAGTGGAGGAGTGGAGCGGCCGCCTGTCCCCGACGCGAGCGTCGGGCCGGGCAGGCGCCGCGGACCGGGTGGCGGGAGCGGGCGTCGGGACGGCGTGCGGCCCGCCCCCGCGCGGGACGTGTCCGGGCGCGGGGTGGGCGTGACACGCGTCGTCCGCCGTGTTCCCTACGACTTGGTGGCACCGGCCGTCAGGCCGGAGACCAGGTGGCGCTGGACGAGGCCGAAGACGACCGCGGCGGGCGCGGCGATCAGTACGGCCGCGGCGGTCAGCGAACCCCAGTCGGCCGTGTACTGGTTCACGAAGGTCTGCAGACCGCCGGCGAGGGTGAGGTTCTCCTCGCCCGTCATGAACGCGGACGCGTAGGCGACCTCGCCCCAGCCGGTGATGAACGTGTAGAACGCGGTGACGGCCAGTCCGGGCTTGGCCAGCGGCATGATCAGCCGCCAGAAGGTGCCGAACGGGCTGAGGCCGTCGACCCGCCCCGCCTCGTCGATCTCGGCGGGGATCCCGTCGAAGTACCCCTTCATCATCCAGGCGCAGAACGGCACGGCGACGGTGAGGTACGTGATGACCAGGCCGACCGGCTGGTTGAGCATGCCCAGCGAGGCCAGCAGGTTGTACAGCGGCACGATCAGGACCGCGACCGGGAACATCTGGGTGATCAGCAGCAGCCACATCAGGGGCCGCAGGCCCGGGAAGCGGAAGCGGCTGACGGCGTAGCCGGTGGTGGCGGAGATGAAGACGCCGACGACGGTGGTGATGCCGACCACGACCAGCGAGTTGCCGAGCCAGGCCAGGAACTGGGTGTCGGAGACGACGTGGCCGTAGTTGCCGAGCGTGAAGTTCTTGATCACCGAGGTGTCGAAGGCGTCGGTCTTCGGCTTGAAGGACGTGATCACCAGCCACAGCGGGGGGAAGACCGCGACGAGGGTGGCGACGAGCAGCGTCAGGTGCAGCCCCGCGGAGGCGAGCGGGGAACGCTCGCCCCGGGCCCGTACCTTGCGCGTGGGTGCGGTCTGCGGGTGGGTGCTCACCACATGTCTCCCTGCTTGCGGAGCGCGCGGCGGTAGGCCACCGCGAAGAGCGACAGGAGCGCCAGGATCAGTACGCCCCAGGCGGCCGATCCCGCGAAGTCGCGGGGGCTGACGACGAACGAGAGCTTGTAGGCGTACGTCACCAGGATCTCGGTGGCGTCGCCCGGCCCGCCCCGGGTGAGCAGGAAGATCACCGGGAACATGTTGAAGGTCCAGATGGAGCTGAGCAGGATCACCGTGCCGGACACCGGGCGCAGCCCGGGCAGCGTGATGTGGCGGAACCGCTGCCAGGGGGTCGCGCCGTCCATCTCGGCGGCCTCGTACAGCTCGCCGGGGATGGACTGGAGGCCGCCCAGCATGGCGACGAGCATGAAGGGCACGCCGAGCCAGACGTTGACGGCGATGACGGAGACCTTGGCCCAGGTGGGGTCGTTCAGCCAGGAGATCGCGTCGATGCCGCCGCCGGTGAGGAGCTTGTTGAACAGGCCGCTGCGCTCGTTGAACAGCAGCCGCCAGGTGAAGACGGAGACGAAGGCCGGGACGGCCCACGGCAGGATGAGGGCCATGCGGTAGAAGGTGCGGCCCTTGATCCTGCGGTTGAGCATGGTGGCCAGCACCAGGCCGAGGGTGAAGGACAGGGCGACACAGCTGACGGTCCAGACCACGGTCCAGCCGAGCCGGTCCCAGAAGACGTTGTCGGTGAGGACGGCCTTGTAGTTCTCCAGGCCGACGAACTCGTACGTCGCCGGGATGTGGTTGATGCCGATGGTGCGCTCGACGTTGGCCTCGTTGGCGTCCGTCAGCGACAGGTAGACGCCGCGCACCAACGGGTAACCGATGATCACGCCGATCACGGCCACCACCGGAGCGACCATGCTCCAGGCGTACCAGTGGGTGCTCAGCGCCCGGCGCAGGCGGCCCGGCCCCGGGGAACCGGGGGTGTTGTCAGTGCGGTGGCCGCGGCCGCGGGCGCTCCTGGCGCCCGCGGCCTTCGCCACCGACTGGCTGGTCTCGACAGCCATTGGTCGGTCAGCCCTTCCCACTGCTTACTTGTAGTCCTTGAGCATCTTGCGGTAGGCGTCGCCCGTCTCCTGGGCGGCCTTCTCCGGAGTGGTCTTGCCGCCCAGGACGTTGGCCATCTGGAGGCGGATCGGCTCGAAGAGGGCGTTGCCCTGCGGGATCCAGGGGCGCTCGACGGCCTTGTCGACGGCCGGCTTGAAGAACTGGACCATCTCGTTGCCCGACACGCTCGGCTTGGTGTACACCGACAGGCGGGTGGGCAGCAGGCTGAGCTTCTCGGTGGTCGTCTGCTGGACCTTCGCGGAGCTCATGTACTTCGCGAACTCGTAGGACGCGTCGAGGTTCTTGGACCCGGCGTAGACGGACAGGTTCCAGCCGCCCTGCGGGGAGCCCTGTCCGGCGCTGCCGGCCGGGACGGGCGCGATGCCCAGGTTCTTCGGGTCCTTGAACTCGGCACCGGCGCGCGAGTCGGCGATGGCCCACGGGCCGTTGAGCATCATCGCGACCTTGCCGGACTTGAAGGCGTTCTGCATGTTGTTCCAGCCGTCGGAGGCGTCGGTGATCGCCGCCTTCGAGTCGACCAGGTCCTTGATGGTCTTGTACGCCCTGACGCCCGACGGGTCGTCGATGGTGATCTTCTTGCCCTTGGCGTCGACCATGTCGCCGCCCTCGCCGTACAGGAAGGACAGGAACCAGTACGGGTCGTCGCCGCGCAGGTAGAGGCCGGTCTTGCCGGGCCACTTCTTGCTGACCTTGGCCGACGCGTCCTTCAGGGCCTCCAGGGTCGTGGGGACCTCGGCACCGGCGTCCTTGAGCATCTTCTTGTTGTAGAAGAGGGCCATGGTGTCGATGACCTGCGGGACCGCGTAGGTCTTGTCGTCGAACTTGGTGCTCGCGGCGGCCTGCGGCAGCCAGTCGCCCTGGTTCTCGATGGCGCGGGTGCCGTCGAGCGGGGCGAGGTATCCGAGGCTGGCGAAGTCGGCGACCCAGGCGACCTCGGTGCGCATCACGTCGGGGGCGCCCGAGTTGCCGCCGGCCGCGTTCTTGAACTTGGCGTTGGCCTCGCCGAAGGGCACGTTGACGTACTTGACCTTGACCTTGGGGTGCAGCTTGGTGAAGCCCTCGGCCAGGGACTGGTACGTCGCCTTCTCGGCCTCGTTCGAGGTGTCCCAGAAGGTGACGGTGCCGGACAGCTCGCCAGAGCTGTTGGTCCCGCCCTGGTTGTCGCCGTCGCCTCCGCACGCCGCCGTAGTCAGACCGAGGGCCGCGACCAGCGCGGTGGCCGCTATGCCACGCCGCATGTGAACTCCTTCAACTGATCCCGGAAAGACGAAGGCGGATCACAAGACTGGATCGCGTGCCTCCTGCAGACCGCTCCCTCGCGGCGCGCCGGGTTGCCAGGAACGTAACAGGGATGAAAACGCGCCGAAAGACCTTGCGGCAAATTTCTGCAAGGCGGGCTGATCGTTACATCCATGTGTCCCTACAGTTGCCGACGGATCGCTTGACAGGCGGTGTGGGGCGGGCTTGCGCGGCCCCGGCGACCTCTGCAAGCCTTTTCGTAAGCCCTTGCAGGACCGTTTCAACGCCGCTGCCACCTCGTTAGATGTACGTAGCCCCCATCCCGGCCCACCGAGAGGGACACCGCACATGGCCCACGAGCTGACCTCGTCCGTCCAGGCGCCGGAGGATCTGCGCCGTGCAAGCTCTTCCGGCGACCGTCCGGGGTGGTGGCGCGACGCCGTCATCTACCAGGTGTACGTCCGGTCCTTCGCCGACAGCGACGGCGACGGCGTCGGCGACCTGCGGGGGGCCCGCGAGCGGCTCCCCCACCTGGCCCGGCTGGGCGCGGACGCGGTGTGGCTCACCCCCTTCTACGCCTCGCCCCAGGCCGACGGCGGCTACGACGTGGCCGACTACCGCGCCGTCGACCCGCTCTTCGGCACCCTCGCGGACGCGGACGACCTGGTGCGCACGGCCCACGGGCTGGGGCTGCGGGTGATCGTCGACATCGTGCCCAACCACACCTCCGACCAGCACCCCTGGTTCCGCGAGGCGCTCGCCGGCACGGGGCGCGAGCGCTACCACTTCCGCCCCGGCAAGGGGCCGGACGGGGCGCTGCCGCCCAACGACTGGGAGTCCGTCTTCGGCGGCCCGGCCTGGACCCGCGCGGCGGACGGCGACTGGTACCTGCACCTGTTCGCACCCGAGCAGCCGGACCTGAACTGGGACAACGAGGAGGTCAGGGCCGAGTTCGACTCCGTGCTCCGGTTCTGGCTGGACCTCGGGGTCGACGGGTTCCGCGTCGACGTCGCGCACGGCATGGTCAAGGCGCCCGGGATGCCCGACATCGGGCACGGGGAGCAGGCGCGGCTGATCGGCACCCAGCAGCTTCCCTTCTTCGACCAGGACGGCGTCCACGAGATCCACCGCGCCTGGCGGCGGCTCCTGGACACCTATGCGGGCGAGCGCATCGCCGTCGCCGAGGCGTGGGCGCCGTCGGCGGAGCGGCTGGCGCTGTACGTACGCCCCGACGAGCTGCACCAGGCGTTCAACTTCCAGTTCCTGAACTGCCCCTGGGACGCGGCGTCGCTGCGGCGGGTCATCGACGACTCGCTGCGGGCCACCGCGTCCGTGGGCGCGCCCACCACGTGGGTGCTGTCCAACCACGACGTGGTCCGCCACACCACCCGGTACGGCGAGGGCGCCACCGGGCTGCGCCGGGCGCGGGCGGCGGCGCTGCTGATGCTGGCGCTGCCCGGGTCGGCGTACGTCTACCAGGGCGAGGAGCTGGGGCTGCCCGAGGTCACGGAGCTGCCCGACGAGGCGCGCCGGGACCCGGCCTTCCTGCGGGGCGACGGCCAGGACGGACTGCGCGACGGGTGCCGGGTTCCGATCCCGTGGACGGCGGAGGGCCCCTCGTACGGCTTCGGCCCCGGGGGCAGCTGGCTCCCGCAGCCCCCGGCGTGGCGCGAGCTGTCGGTGGAGGCCCAGACCGGCGACCCGGACTCGACGCTGGAGCTGTACCGCAGCGCGCTGGAGCTGCGCCGCGACCACCCGGCGCTCGGCGCGGGCGACGCGGTGGAGTGGCTGCCCGCGCCGGACGGGGTGCTGGCCTTCCGCCGGCGCGCGGAGGGCGCGGGCACCGGCCCGTGGCAGGGTGACCTGGTGTGCACGGTCAACCTCACCGACCGGCCGGTGGCCCTGCGCGCCCCGGGCAGCCGGGTGCTGCTGGCGAGCACGCCGGTGCCCCCGGCGGGTGACGGGAGCACGGTGACCGTCCCGCCGCCCGCCGGCCCCGGCACGGGCATCGACACCGGCATCGACACCGGCCCGGACGCCGCCGTGCCCGGGGGTGCCGGAGCGGCCGGGGACGCCGCCCACGACGGCGCCGGCCGGCCCGGCGGGGGCGCCGCCGCCGGGGCCAAAGTCCCGCCGCCCGCACGGGAGTCGGCGGTCGCGGCGGACCCCGGCGACGGTGCGCCGACCGTCCTGCTCGCCCCCGAGTCCTGCGTCTGGTGGGCAAGCTGACGTGCGGCCGGTACAGTCGCATCCCATGACCGCGCGGCTAGCCGACATCGCAGCCCAGGCGGGGGTCAGCGAAGCCACAGTCAGCCGCGTGCTCAACGGCAAACCGGGTGTGGCGGCGGCCACCCGCCAGTCCGTGCTGGCCGCCCTCGACGTCCTGGGCTACGAACGCCCGGTCCGCCTGCGCCAGCGCAGCGCCGGACTGGTCGGGCTGATAACCCCCGAACTGGACAACCCCATCTTCCCGGCGCTCGCCCAGGTCATCGGCCAGGCGCTGACCCGCCAGGGGTACACCCCCGTCCTCGCCACCCAGACGCCCGGCGGCTCCACCGAGGACGAGCTCACCGAAATGCTCGTCGAGCGGGGCGTCGCCGGCATCATCTTCGTGTCCGGACTGCACGCCGACACCACCGCCGACATGACGCGCTACGACCAGCTGCGCGGCCAGGGCGTCCCGTACGTCCTGATCAACGGTTTCTCCCCCAAGGTGCAGGCGCCGTTCGTGTCCCCGGACGACCGGGCCGCGATGCAGCTCGCCGTCACCCACCTCGCCTCCCTCGGGCACACCCGGATCGGCCTGGCGGTCGGCCCGAAGCGGTTCGTGCCCGTGCTGCGCAAGATCGAGGGCTTCCGGCTCGGCATGCAGGCCCGGCTGGGACTGGACCCCGAGCAGTGCGAGGAACTCGTCCAGCACTCGCTGTACACGCTGGAGGGCGGCCAGGCCGCCGCGACGGCGCTGATCGAGCGGGGCTGCACCGCCGTCGTGTGCGCCAGCGACATGATGGCGCTGGGTGCCATCCGGGCCGCCCGCCGGAAGGGCCTGCACGTCCCGCGCGACGTCTCCGTCGTCGGCTTCGACGACTCCCCCCTCATAGCCTTCACCGACCCGCCGCTGACCACCATCCGCCAGCCCGTCCAGGCGATGGGGCAGGCGGCGGTGCGGGCCCTGCTGGAGGAGGTGGGCGGCACCCCCGCCCCGCACAGCGAGTTCGTCTTCATGCCCGAGCTGGTCGTCCGCGGTTCCACCGCCTCGGGACCTCAGGGTCAGCGGTCCTCCGAAAGGCGTAGCGATGGCGATGAGGACGGGACTGACGGATGATCGACCGAGTAGACCTATCTGGCAGACTCTTGGCCCATGGGTGACACGACTGTGAGGACACTGGAAGGCCGTGAGGCCCCGGCACCACCGGTGGAATCACCCATCGAACAGGGTCCGGCCCGCGTGGCGGACAGCCGGACCGTGTGGCAGCGGGTGCGCGCTCCGCGCCGCCCCCGCATCCGGTTCGAGATCCTGCTCATCGCGGTGAGCTACTGGACGTACTCGCTGATCCGCAACGCCGTGCCGGAGCAGAAGGCCGAGGCGCTGCGCAACGCCGACTGGATCTGGCGGGCGGAGCACTCCCTCGGCATCGCGGTCGAGAAGACCGTGAACCACGCCGTCGACTCGGTGACGTGGCTGATCGTGGGCATGAACTACTACTACGCCACGCTGCACTTCATCGTCACCATCGGTGTCCTGGTGTGGCTGTACCGGTGGCATCCGGGGCGGTACGCCGCCACCCGCCTGGTGCTGTTCTCCACCACCGGCATCGCCCTGCTCGGCTACTACCTGTACCCGCTGGCGCCGCCGCGCCTGATGACCTCCGAGAAGTTCATCGACACCGTGCTGGTGCACCAGACGTGGGGCTCCATGGCGTCCGGCGACCTGAAGAACATGTCCAACCAGTACGCCGCGATGCCGTCCATGCACATCGGGTGGTCGCTGTGGTGCGGCCTGACCATCTTCGCCCTGGCCAAGGCGCCCTGGGCGAGGATCCTCGGCCTGCTCTACCCGACCGCGACCCTCGTCGTCATCGTCGCCACCGCCAACCACTTCTGGCTGGACGCGGTGGGCGGCATGATCTGCCTGGCCTTCGGCTACACCCTGGCGTACGCCTGGTACGGCAGGCTGCCGCACCGGCTGGCCCGCCATGTGGCACCGCGAGCCGTCGAAGCCCCCGGCACGGAGACCGGCACCCCGGTCCCGGCGGCCACGCGACGCTGACCGCTGCCGTGCCGCCGGGCCCCGCCCGGCGGTCCGGGGGCCGCGCCCGGCGGGTACGGCCCGTCGGGTACGGCGCCGTCGGTACGGCGCCGCTTCCTCAGCCGCCGTAGAACAGCTCCTCCACCACCGCCCGCGCCCGCCGGGTCGTGCGCCGGTAGTCCTCGACCATCTCGCCGACGTGACCGGGGCCGTACCCCAGGTACCGTCCGACGGCCGCCAGCTCGCGGGCGTCGGACGGGAAGGTGTCGCCGGCCCGGCCCCGGACCAGCATCACGCCGTTGCGGACCCGGGTCGCCAGCACCCACGCCTCGTCCAGCGTCCGGGCGTCCTGCTCGGCGATCAGACCCGCGTCGCGGGCGGCGGTCAGGGCCTGGCGGGTGCGGGTGGTGCGCAGGCCCGGCACGTCGTGGCCGTGGCGCATCTGGAGGAGCTGGACGGTCCACTCGACGTCCGACAGGCCGCCGCGCCCCAGCTTGGTGTGCAGGGCCGGGTCGGCGCCGCGCGGGAGGCGCTCGGTCTCCATACGCGCCTTCAGGCGCCGGATCTCGCGCACGGCGGCCTCGTCCAGGCCCTTCTCGGGGTAGCGCAGCGGGTCGACCAGTTCGATGAACCGGCGGCCGAGGTCCGGGTCGCCGGCCATCGGCTCGGCGCGCAGCAGCGCCTGGCTCTCCCAGCCGAGCGACCAGCGGCGGTAGTAGGCCGCGTACGACTTGAGGGTGCGCGTCAACGGGCCGCTCTTGCCCTCGGGGCGCAGGTCCGCGTCGATGAGCAGCGGCGGGTCGGCGGTGGGCAGCTGGAGCAGCCGGCGCATCTCGGCGACCACCGCGTTGGCGGCCCGCGCGGCCTCCTGCTCGTCGACGTCCTCGCGCGGCTCGTGGACGAACAGCACGTCGGCGTCGGAACCGTACCCCTGCTCGTGGCCGCCGAAGCGGCCCATGCCGATGACGGCGAACCGGGTGGGCAGGGTGTCGCCCCACTGGTCGCGCACGGCGGCCCGCAGGGCGCCCGCGATGGTCGCCGCGTTCAGGTCCGTGACCGCCTGGCCGACCCGGTCCACCAGGGCGCCGGGGTCGGCCTCGGCGGGGCTGTCCTCGGTGCCGTACGAGCCGATGATGTCGGCGGCGGCGGTGCGGAACAGCTCCCGGCGCCGTACGCCACGGGCCACGGCGACCGCCAGTTCGGCGTCCGCCGCGCGGCCGACCGCCGCGAGGATCTCCGGCTCCAGGTGGTCGCGGCCACGTGGCCGCAGGCCCTCCGGGGCGCCGAGGATGGCGACCGCCTCCGGGGCGCGCAGCAGCAGGTCCGGGGCGAGGCGCCCGGCGGACAGCACCCTGGCCAGGTTCTCCGCAGCCGCGCCCTCGTCCCGCAGCAGCCGCAGGTACCAGGGCGTCTTCCCCAGCGCGTCCGACACCTTGCGGAAGCCCAGCAGGCCCGCGTCCGGGTCCGCCGAGTCGGCGAACCAGCCGAGCAGCACCGGCAGCAGCGTCCGCTGGATCGCCGCCTTCCGGGTGACGCCCGACGACAGGGCCTCCAGATGCCGCAGGGCGGCGGCCGGGTCGGCGTACCCCAGCGCCTCCAGCCGCTGCCCGGCGGCCTTGGCGCTCAGCCGGGTCTCCCCCGGCGTGAGCTGCGCGACGGCGTCCAGCAGCGGCCGGTAGAACAGCTTCTCGTGCAGCCGCCGCACCACCGCCGCGTGCCGCCGCCACTCCCGGTTCAGGGCGGCGACCGGGTCGGTGCGCAGCCCCATGGACCGGCCCAGCCGCCGCAGGTCCTCCTCGGCCTCCGGGACGAGGTGCGTGCGCCGCAGCCGGAACAGCTGGATGCGGTGCTCCATCGCCCGCAGGAAGCGGTACGCCTCGTCGAGCTGCGCGGCGTCGGCCCGCCCCACGTAGCCGCCCGCCGCCAGCGCCTTGAGGGCGTCGAGAGTGGTGCCGCTGTGCAGGGTCGCGTCGCTGCGCCCGTGCACCAACTGGAGCAGCTGTACCGCGAACTCCACGTCTCTGAGCCCGCCGGGCCCGAGCTTCAGCTCCCGGTCGACGTGCGCGACGGGGATGTTGTCCACCACGCGCCGGCGCATCTTCTGTACGTCGGCGACGAAGTTCTCCCGCTCGGCGGCCTGCCACACCAGCGGTGAGACGGCCTCGACGTAGGCGGCGCCCAGCCGCTCGTCGCCGGCCACCGGGCGGGCCTTGAGGAGTGCCTGGAACTCCCACGTCTTGGCCCAGCGCTGGTAGTAGGCGAGGTGGCTCGACAGGCTGCGCACCAGGGGGCCGTTCCTGCCCTCGGGCCGCAGGTTGGCGTCGACCGGCCAGATGGTGCCCTCCACCGTCTGCTCGGAGCAGATGCGCATCAGGTGCGAGGCCAGCCGGGTCGCGGCCTGGAGCGCCTTGCCCTCGTCGGCGCCGTCGACGGGCTCGCCCACGAAGATGACGTCCACGTCCGACACGTAGTTCAGCTCGTTGCCGCCGCACTTGCCCATCGCGATCACCGCGAGCCGGCACTGCGCCGCGTCCTCCGGGGCGGCCGCGCTCGCCAGGGCGATGGCCTTGCGGAGGGTGGCCGTGGCGAGGTCGGCCAGCTCGGCGGCGGTCTCCGCGACATCGGTGGTGCCGCACACGTCACGGGCCGCTATGGCGAGCAGGCAGCGGCGGTAGGCCACGCGGAGCGACACGGGATCGGTCGCCCCGGCCAGGCCCCGCTCGAAGTCCGCGACACCCGGGTGCAGGTCGGTCGACTCGTAGGTGACGAGCGCCTCCCAGTCGCGCGGGTGCCGGGCCAGGTGGTCGGCCAGCGCCTCGGAGGCGCCGAGCACGCCGAGCAGCCGGTCGCGCAGCGGCTTGGCGCTCAGGACGGTGCCGAGCAGCTGCCGGCCGTCGTCGTCCTGCGCCTCGGCCAGCCGGACGAGCCCGCGCAGCGCGGTGTCCGGGTCGGCGGTGGCGCCGAGCGCGTCGAGGAGGACCGGGTCGCCGCGCACGGCGGACAGCACGGGCAGGTCGAGGAGTCGCTCGGCGGCGGAGGGGTCGGTGAAGCCGTGCCGCAGCAGTCGGGTGAAGGTGCTGCTCCTGCGTCCCGGCCCGGTCATGGATCCCCTTCCTGAGGCTCGGTTCACCTCCGGGGCGCCGGTCGCGTCCGTCGACGGTCGATCGTGCTCGGCCGCTCGTACCTCCCGGCCTCCGCGCGTTCTCCCTCTCGACGCACCGCGCGCCCCTTCGGCTCACTCGCCTTCGCGTCCTCCCGAGCCTATCGGCCCGTACCCCGATCGCACCGTCAGGCCCCGGGGGCACCGGCCGCGGGCGGGCGGCGGGGCGTGAGGCAGCGCACACCGGGGCCGGCGAACCGGAGGGCGGCGAGGTCCCTCTTCCTTGCCGGTCCGCCCCCCTCCCGTGTGACGAAAGCGCCGCCCATGCCTCGCCCCGCCCTGTTCTCCTTCCGCCGCGGCCTGCTCCTGGCCGCGCCGATCGCCGTGCTCGTCGGCATCACGGGCGGGACGCTGGCGGTCACCACCGGGTCGTCGGACGCCTCCGACGTACCGAGCCGGGGCATACCCGAGGCGCACGCGGTCAAGCCGGTCCGCACGGACGGGGAGGCGGTCGTGCAGATCATGGCCCACCCGGACGACGACCTGTTCTTCATGAACCCGGACACCGCCCAGTCCATCGCCTCGGGCCACAGCCTCACCTCCGTCTACCTCACCGCCGGCGAGTCCGACGGCCGCAACGCCCGCCGCCAGGACCCCAAGCCGCGCGCCGACAAGGCGGCGTACGCGGAGGCCCGGCAGAACGGCATCCGCGCCGCGTACGCGGAGATGGCCACCGGCAACCGCACCAGCCCCTGGGACCGCACCTCGATCGCCACGGCCGGCGGCGGCCGGGCCGAGCTGGACACACTGCGGGCCCACCCCAGGATCAGCCTGGTCTGGCTCCAGCTGCGCGAGGCGGGCAGCATCACCGGCGACCGGCCGCACAGCCTGCACGGCCTGTGGGACGGCCGGGTGGAGCGCCTGGAGTCGCAGCTCGCCGCGGGCTCCCCGGTCCGCGACGGCTTCGCGTACACCAAGGACGGGACCGTCGAGACGCTCACCGGTGTCCTGGAGCGCTTCAGGCCCACCTTCGTCCGGATGATGGACCCGACGCCGGGCCTGAACGACAGGACCGGCAAGCTCTCCGACCACCAGGACCACATGTACGGCGCGCGGTTCGCGCAGGCGGCGCTCGCCCGGTACGCGGAACGGCCCGGACACCCGGCCTTCGCCGTGCAGAACTACCTCGGCTACTCGACCGGCGGCCTGCCGCACGTGCTGGACCCGCGCGCCACCGGGGCGAAGCTGCGGACGCTGAAGACGTACGCGTGGTGGGACCACACCGACTACTGCGAGGACCCGGCCGGCTGCGGCGACCGCAAGGTGGCCGCCCGCCCCGCCGGGCACGGCTGGGCGCAGTCGGTGCGCTACGCCCGGGGCGGTTCGGCGTCCTGGGTGCAGCAAGGCGCGGGGAAGGGCGAGCTGTACGCGTTCGCCGTGCTGGACGGCCGGCTGGCGGTGTGGCACAAGGAGGGCGCCGCCGCGTGGACGGGGCCGGTCCTGCGGCCGGGTGCCGGCCTGGACGCGGGGGTGACCTCGGTGCGGCTGCCGGACGGCCGGATCGCGGTGTTCGGCACGCGCACCGAACTGGACGGGGAGTACCGCCGCGAGGTGGTGACGTCGGCGCAGTCGGCGCCGGGCGGGGAGTTCGGCGCGTGGCGTTCGCTGGGGACGCCGGAGCGGGACGACGAGGACGCGACGTCCGACATCGGCCTGCCGGCGGTGCTGGTGGACCGGGCGGGCCTGATGACGGTGTACGTGCGCGACGGCGGCCACGCCATGAGCGTGAGCGCCCAGCGGGCGGACGGCGGCTTCGGACCGTGGCGGCCGGCCGGCGGGCGGGACCTGCGGGGCGACCCGGTGGCGGTGACGGACGCGGCGGGCCGGGGGTACGTGTTCGCGGCCACGCCGAGGACGGTACTGGCCTGGACGCGGCCCGCCGCGGGCGGGCCGGTGGCCGGGCCGGTGGCGACCGGTCTGCCGGCGACCACGGTGGCGCTGAGCGCCGTTCCGGACGGTGCCGACGGGGTCCGGCTGTGGTGGCGCCGGCCGGCCTCGGGCGACGTCCGCTCGGCCCGCTTCGCCGGGAGCGGCCACGCCTCGCCGGTGCCGGCCGCCGCGCCGGGCGGGGTGGCGGGCCACGGCGCGGTGGCCGCGTCGGGCGGCCGGCTGGCCGTGCGCGCGGGCTCCGGCGCGGTGGCGGCTTCGGCCGGCGGGCCGTGGGTGACCGGGCGGGGGCTGTTCGCCGGCGCCCCGGCGGCCGGGCCGGCGGGCTTCGCCACGCTGGGCCTGGACGGCCGGCTGAACTGGTCGCCCTGGGAGCGGTGAGCCCCCGTCGCGCGGGGAGTCCGGGTTTGATGGCCTTACCCAACCGACGCGTCGATGGAGGAGAACCCATGAACTGGACGCTCGAAGTCGTCCTCGTCCCGGTCGCCGACCTGGACCGGGCGAAGGACTTCTACGCCACCGCGTGCGGCTTCACGGTCGACCTGGACACCGAGGTCGCCCCGGGGATCCGCATCATCCAGCTGACCCCGCCCGGCTCCCGCTGTTCGATCGCCCTGCAGAGCGGTATGCCCCCGGCGCCGGGCGAGGAGGTCATGGCGCCCGGTTCCCTGCACGGCCTCCAGCTGTGCGTGACCGACATCGACGCGGCCCGTGAGCGGCTGACGGCCGGGGGCGTGGAGGTGAGCCCGGTCCGGCACGTGGGCCCGGCCGGCTGGACGGACGGCAAGGGCGAGACGTGGAACTCGTTCCTGTTCTTCAAGGACCCGGACGGCAACGGCTGGACGGTCCAGGAGGCCCCCTCCGAGCTGTCGGAGCGCTAGGGGGTGTCTTGCCGATCAGGCCGGACGCCGCGAGCCCGGCAAGATCGGCAAGACACCCCCAGGTCGTGTCCGGGCCGAGCGCGGCTCAGTAGTAGCCCTTCCGCCCGTCGAGCAGTTCGCGCATCGCGTCCAGGTGCCCGGCGTGCCGCGCGGTCTCCTCGATCATGTGGATCAGCATCCACCGCAGGCTCGCCCGGGCGGACCGGAAGTCCGGATGGCGCCCGGTCTCGTCCAGGGCGTGTGCCGCGATGATCCCGTCGGAGATCGCGCACTGCCGCTCGTACTCCTCCAGGAGCTGTACGAGCGGCACGCCCGGGACCTTCATGTCACGGTCGTCGTCGTCCTCGTCGAACTGCGGCCCGACGGCGGGACCGCCGAGGAAGAGCACCTCGAACCAGGTGTTCTCCACCCACCGCAGGTGGGACACGACACCCGCCACCGTCATGTCGGGTGACCGGGGCAGGACGGCCCGGTGCGCGTCCTCCTCGGTCAGCCCCTCGCACTTCCACCGGACGATGGAGCGTTGCAGGCCGAGCCATCCGACGAGCTGGGTGCGCTCGTCCGCCTCGAAGGGGGGCCTGTCACGGGGGATGCCACGGGAACCGGTCATGCGCGCGGAGGCTAGCGCGGCGGCCCCTGCGGGCGCACCCGCTTTTCCCGGCGCGAGGCGTGGGCCACGAGGAACAGGAGCAGTCCGCAGCCGGCGACCAGGAACCAGCCGGGGCGGGACGCCCGGGCCAGCTCCTCGGGGGCGGTGCCCGCGACCAGCCCGCCGGCGAGGGCGATGCCGAGCGCGGCGCCGAACTGGCGCGCGGTGGAGGTGATCGCCCCGGCCACGCCGGCGCGGGCGGGGGGCAGCCCGCTCACGGCGGTGCTGGTGATCGGGGCGTTGGCGAAGCCGAATCCGGTGCCGATCAGCGCGTAGGCGAGCAGGAGGAGGGGAACGCCGGTGCGCTGGTCGAGCCCGACCAGGCAGAGCCCGCCGGCCGTGAGGAAGCCGCCGGCCAGGACGAGCGGCAGGCGCGGTCCGCCGCGGCCGGTCAGCCGGCCGGACAGGGGCGCGCACACGGTCGCCCCGAGGGCCATGGGCAGGGTGGCCAGCCCGGCCGCGAGCGGCGTCCAGCCCCGGGCGTGCTGGAGGTAGAAGGTGGTGAGCAGCAGCGTCACGTTCAGCGCGACGAAGACCGCCACCGCGCCCAGGACCGCGCCGGTGAAGGCGGGGCTGCGGTAGAGCCGCGGGTCCATCAGCGGCTCCGCGCGGCGGGACTCGACCCGTACGAAGGCGACCGCCGCCGCGACGGCGACCGCGTAGGCGCCCAGCGCCGGGAGTGACGTCCAGCCGATGCGGGGGCCTTCGATGAGGACGCCGACCGACACCCCGATGACCACGGTGAGCAGGGCCTGCCCCGGCAGATCGAGGCGCTGGGCCCGTGGGGCGCGGGACTCCGGTACGAACAGGGCGGTGAGCACCAGGGCGGCGAGGACGACCGGTGCGTTGATCCAGAACAGCGACCGCCAGCCGAGGGCGGCGACGAGGGCGCCGCCGGTCACCGGTCCGGCGGCCATGCTGAGGCCGAAGACCGACGCCCAGACGCCGATCGCCCGTGCCCGCTCCTTCGCGTCGGGCATGGCGTTCACCACGATGGCGAGCGCCACCGGGCTGAGCATCGAGGCGCCGACGCCCTGAAGGGCGCGGGCCGCGACGAGCGCGCCCGCCGTCGGGGCGAGCGCGCACAGCAGCGAGGCCGCGCCGAAGACGGCCAGCCCGGTCCGGAACACCCGCCGGCGGCCGAACCGGTCGGCCAGCGCGCCGGAGGAGATCAGCAGCCCGGCCAGGACCAGGGTGTACGCGTCCACGGTCCAGGCGAGCCCGAGGGCCCCGATGCCCAGGCCGCGCCCGATCTCCGGCAGGCCCACGTTGACGATGGTGGTGTCCAGGCCCACCAGGAACATGCTCAGGCAGCAGACGGCGAGCACCGTCCAGCGCCTCCGCGCGCTCAGTGCGGGCTGGAGCAGGGGGGTATCGGTCGTCGTCGCGGTCACGGTCCGCCTCTCATGGTCGTCGAGCGTCCGGCTCGGCCATGCTCCGGCCGCGCGAGGACCGGCACCCAGGAACTTTGCGGGAACTGCAAAAATGGGGCCATGGACCCGGAGACGGACACGGACGTGCGGCGGACGATCGACGCCATCGGACCCCGGCTGCGCGCGCTGCGCCGCGACCGCGGGCTGACCCTGGAGGCGCTCGCGGCGGCCACCGGGATCTCCGTGAGCACCCTGTCCCGGCTGGAGTCGGGCAAACGGCGACCCACGCTGGAGTTGCTGATCCCGCTCGCCCGCGCACACCGCGTGGCCCTCGACCAGCTGGTCGCCGCCCCGGCCACCGGCGACCCCCGCGTGCACCTCAGGCCGCTGCACAAGGGCCACGGCAACGTCCTGGTGCCCCTGACGCAGTACCCGGGTCGGGTGCAGGTCTTCAAACAGGTGCTGTTCCCCCGCGAGCGCAAGCTGGTGACGCACAACGGCTACGAGTGGCTGTACGTCCTCGCCGGCGAGCTGCGGCTCGTCCTCGGGGAGCGGGAGTACGTCCTGCGCCCCGGCGAGGTGGCCGAGTTCGACACCGCACAGCCGCACTGGTTCGGTCCGGCGGACACCGACGCGGTGGAGATCCTGCACCTGTTCGGGCCCCGGGGCGACCAGGCCGTCGTCCGCGCGAAGCCGTCCGCCCCGGATTCCGCCTGACGCGCGCCCCGGAGCCCGCCGTGCTGCACTGGACGGAGGACGGACGCAGGACACAGCGGAGGTGCCGCATGACCGGCCGCGTCGGCAGGACCCGGAACATCTTCCTCGTGTGGCTGGTCTGGCCGCTGATCACCCTGGGGATCTACCACCTGGTCTGGTACTACAAGGTGAACCGCGAGGCGCGCGACTTCGACCGGCGCATCGACGTCAGCCCGGGCATGGCGGTGGTGGCCATCGCCCTGGGCTGGATCCTGATCGTGCCGCCGTTCGTCTCGGTGTACAACACGGGTGAGCGCATCGCGCGGATGCAGCGGGCGGCCGGGATGCAGCCGACCTGCAACCCGTGGATCGGCCTCGTCCTCGTGTTCGTCCTCAGTCTGCACCCGCTGTACTACCAGCAGGAGTTGAACCGCGTCTGGGCCCTGTACGGCCACCGCGCGGAGGGTGACGACGTCCCGCTGGCCGTCTGACCGCTTCCCAGGAGCGCGGTCCTGGTCAATCCGGTGGCCACCGGCCGGGCCGGCCTGCCAGTATCTGCCGGATGCCTCTTCTCGCCGACGCTCTCGGCCACCTCTCGTACACCGTCACCGGCGACGGACCGCCCCTGGTCCTGGTGCACGCCGGCGTCGCCGACCACCGGATGTGGGACGCGGTGGTGCCCGCGCTCGCGCAACGGCACACGGTCGTCCGGTACGACCTGCGCGGCTTCGGCGAGTCCGCCCTGCCGGCGGGCCCGTTCCGCGAGACCGACGACCTGTGCCGCCTGCTGGACCACCTCGGCCACGAGCGCGTCCGGCTGGTCGGCGCCTCCTGGGGCGGCCGGGTGGCCGTGGACCTCACGCTCACCCACCCGGAGCGGGTGCACTCCCTGGTGGTGCTGTCCCCGCCGTGGCCGAGGTACCCCTGGTCCGCCGAGATGATCGCGTACGACGCGGCCGAGACCGCGGCGCTGGCCGCGGGCGACCTCGACGAGGCCGTGCGCGTGAACCTGGACATGTGGCTGCGCGGACCGGCGCGCGGCTGGGAGGACGTCGACGCGTCCCTGGCCGACCAGCTGCGCGGCCCGCTGCGGACGTCGCTGGAGAACCAGGGCGTCGTGGGCGGGCACTCCCAGGGCCCCGCGACCGGCGACCTCGCCTCGATCGCCGTCCCCGTACTGGTGGGGACCGGCCGGCTCGACATCGCCGACTTCCAGGACATCGCCCGCCGGTACGCCGCCGGGATCCCCGGTGCCGCCCTGGTCGAGTTCGGCTCGTCGGCCCACCTCATTCCGCTGGACGCGCCCACCGAACTGCTGGCGGTCCTCGCCCCGTTCCTCGCCCGCTGACACGGCCCCGGGCGGCTGAGACGGCTCCGGGCCGGCGGTCGGTGACCGTCGGCCCGGAGTGGTGTGCGGCGGCGGGACCGGCGCTGACCTGCGCTTACAGCACCGGCAGGTTCTTCCGCAGCTCGAAGGCGGTGACCTCGGAGCGGTACTCCTCCCACTCCTGCTTCTTGTTGCGGAGGAAGAAGTCGAAGACGTGCTCGCCGAGGGTCTCGGCGACCAGTTCGCTGCGCTCCATCAGGGAGATCGCCTCGCCCAGGTTCTGGGGGAGCGGCTCGATGCCCATGGCGCGGCGTTCCGCGTCGGACAGGGCCCACACGTCGTCGTCCGCGCCGGCGGGGAGTTCGTAGCCCTCCTCGATGCCCTTCAGACCGGCCGCCAGCAGGACCGCGTACGTCAGGTACGGGTTGGCGCCCGAGTCGATGGAACGGACCTCCACGCGGGCCGAGCCGGTCTTGCCCGGCTTGTACATGGGGACGCGGATCAGGGCGGAGCGGTTGTTGTGGCCCCAGCAGATGTACGACGGGGCCTCGCCGCCCGAGCCGGCGGTGCGGGTGGAGCCGCCCCAGATGCGCTTGTAGGAGTTGACCCACTGGTTGGTGACGGCCGAGATCTCCGCCGCGTGGCGCAGCAGGCCCGCGATGAAGGAACGCCCCACCTTCGACAGCTGGTACTCGGCACCCGACTCGTAGAAGGCGTTGCGGTCGCCCTCGAAGAGGGAGAGGTGGGTGTGCATGCCGGAGCCGGGGTACTCCGAGAACGGCTTCGGCATGAAGGTGGCCTGCACGCCCTGTTCCAGCGCGACCTGCTTCATGACCAGGCGGAACGTCATGATGTTGTCGGCGGTCGACAGGGCGTCGGCGTAGCGGAGGTCGATCTCCTGCTGGCCGGGGGCGCCCTCGTGGTGGCTGAACTCGACCGAGATGCCCATCGACTCGAGCATGGTGATCGCCTGGCGGCGGAAGTCCATGCCGACGTTCTGCGGGGTGTGGTCGAAGTAGCCGGAGTTGTCCGCCGGGGTGGGGCGGGAGCCGTCCAGCGGCTTGTCCTTCAGCAGGAAGAACTCGATCTCGGGGTGGGTGTAGAAGGTGAACCCGAGGTCGGAGGTCTTGGCGAGGATCCGCTTGAGGACGTAGCGGGGGTCCGCGAAGGACGGCGAGCCGTCGGGCATGAGGATGTCGCAGAACATCCGGGCGGTCCCCGGCGCCTCCGCGCGCCACGGCAGGATCTGGAAGGTGCCCGGGTCGGGCTTGGCGATCATGTCCGACTCGTACACCCGGGCGAAGCCCTCGATCGCCGAGCCGTCGAAGCCGATGCCCTCGTCGAAGGCCTGCTCGAGCTCGGCGGGGGCCACGGCGACGGACTTCAGGAAGCCGAGCACGTCCGTGAACCACAGGCGCACGAACCGGATGTCGCGCTCCTCGAGCGTACGGAGTACGAATTCCTGCTGCTTGTCCATTTCCACACCCATCCTCGCTGATCAGGCCAGCATGCCACCACACGGTTTCGTGCACGTTGCGAACCCATAGTGCCTGGAGCTCTGTGGCGCAGGTAACGGAGGCCTCGCAGACTGGTGCCATGGACCGTGGCACACAGCAGCTGCCCGGCGCCGGCGAACCACCGGTCTGGCTGCGCCTGCTGCCGTGGCTGACGATGGCGCTGTTGGTCGTCGTGCAGCTGACCACGCCCCGCAGCGTGCAGCTCGGCTTCGCGTTCGCCGTGGTGCCGCCGCTGACGACGCTCCTGTACGGCATGTTCGGCACCGCCATGGTGGCGGGCACCATGTTCGTGCTGCTCCTGATGCCCTCGATCCGGGCCGACGACGTCACCTACGGCGACCTGCTGGCGTTCGGGCTGATCGGGGCGGTCAGCGTCGTGCTGGCGGGGGTGCGGGTACGGCGGGACGCGCAGCTCGTGTCGGTGCGCACGGTCGCGGAGGCGGCCCAGCTGGCCGTGCTGCCGCCGATGCCGGAGCGGGTGGGGCCGGTGCGGTGCGGGGCGCTGTACCGGGCGGCGGAGCGCGGCACGCTGGTGGGCGGCGATCTGTACGACGTACAGGACGGGCCGTTCGGGGTGCGGGCGATCGTCGCCGATGTGAAGGGGCACGGCCTGGCGGCGGTCGGGACGGTGTCGGCGCTGCTGGGGACGTTCCGGGAGGCGGTGCTCGACGAGCCGGAGCTGGCCGGGGTGGCGGCGCGGCTGGACCGGCGCCTGGTGGTGGATTCCGCGGGGCGCGGGGAGACGGAGGTGTTCGCGACGGCGGTGCTGGTGGAGTTCCCGCCGGGCGGCGCGGTGGTGCGGGTGCTCAGCTGCGGCCACCCGGCGCCGCTGGTGGTGGACGGCGACGGGGCGCGGGAGGTGCGGCTGGTGCCGGGTGCTCCGCTGGGGCTGGGGCTGATGGAGTTCCGGGCGCCGGAGGCGGTGACGGTGCCGTTGCGGCCGGCGGACCTGCTGCTCGCGCACACGGACGGGGTGACCGAGGCACGGGACGCGGCGGGCACCTTCTACCCGCTGGTGGACCGGTTGCGGGCGGGGACGCGGCCCGTCTCGCCGGTGGAGCTGGTGCGGGCGGTGTGGCGCGACATGTCGTCGTACGCGGGCGAGGTCGCCGACGACGTGGCGCTGCTGGCGCTCAGTACGTCCGACGACCGTGGCTGACCGGGCGGTCCGCCCATTACCATCAGCGCCCATGGGGGGCCACGGGCTCATACGCATCGCGCGTCCCACGGCGCTGGTCGGCGCCGTGGCGACGCTGCTCGCCGTGCTCTTCGTATGCCTCGCCCCGCACGGCGCCGGGGACGCCCGGGACGGCGGCCACCCGCGGGCGGTGGCGGCCGGGCACACGGCTGACGGGCACATGGTGGCCGGGCCCCCGGTCGAGAGGCACGTGGTGGCCGGGCACACAGCCGCCGGGCACATGGTCACCGCGTACGTGTGTCCGTACGACCGGGGCGACTGCGGGCTCTTCCCGTACCTGACCCCCGCCGTCCTCACCGCCCCGCCCCTCGACCCGCCGCCCCAGGCGGGCGACCTCGCGCGGGTGGCACCGCACCACCGGGCCGGCCCGCCCGCCACCGCCGCGCCGCGACCGCGCGCGCCGGACCTCCACGTCCTCCAGGTGCTGCGGACCTAGGCGGCCCGCCGCAGTTCCGAGAAGCGACCACACCACCTCCGCTCCCCCACGAAGGAAGACCACCATGGCTGCCAACCGATCGTCCACCGCCGACCGCCGTGCCCGAATAGAGCAGATGCGGCGCGCGGAGCAGGCGCGCGAGCGCCGCAACCGCGTCATCACCATCTCCGTCAGCGCCCTCGTCGTCGCCGGCCTCGTGGGCTTCGGCGGATACGTGCTGAACAAGGAGAACAAGGAGCAGGAGCAGCGGCAGGCGGCGGCCAAGGCGCCCATCACGGACGAGAAGTCCTGGGACGCCAAGAAGCTGGGCCGCAACCACGTGACCAAGCCCGTGACGTACCCGATGAAGCCCCCGGTCGGCGGTGACCACGACCAGGTGTGGCTGAACTGCGACCGGAACGTCTACAAGAAGCCGGTTCCCGAGCGGAACGCGGTGCACTCGCTGGAGCACGGCGCGGTGTGGGTGACGTACAACGACAAGGCTCCCGCCGGTGACGTGAAGAAGCTGGAGGAGAAGGTCGGCAAGACCTCGTACTCCTTCATGAGCCCGGTCAAGGAGCAGTCGGGCGCCATCATGCTGAGCGCCTGGGGCAAGCAGGTCACCGTCGACGGGGCCGACGACCCGCGGGTGGACGCCTTCTTCAGCAAGTACGTGCAGGGTCCGCAGACGCCCGAGCCGGGCGCGGCGTGCACCAACGGGCTGGCCGCGCAGTGACGCGTACGCAGTGGGCGGCGGTCACCGCGGTGGTGCTCGCGCTGCTCTTCGCCGGGGCGGCGACCGTCGCGTCGGCGGGCCCCGGGGAGGCGGCCGGTGGCGCCGCCTCCGCGCCTGCGGTGGACTCCGCGGACGCCGGGTTCGCGCGGGACATGTCGGTTCACCATCAGCAGGCGGTGGAGATGTCGTTCATCGTGCGGGACCGCACGAAGGACGAGGAGGTGCGCCGGCTGGCGTACGACATCGCCAACACCCAGGCCAACCAGCGCGGCATGATGCTGGGCTGGCTGGACATGTGGGGCCTGCCGAAGGTGGCGCCGGGCATCGAGCCGATGGCCTGGATGGGCATGCCGTCCCACGGCTCGGGCCACTCCGGCGCGCTGATGCCGGGCATGGCCACGGCGGCCCAGCTGGACCGGCTGCGGGCGGCGGACGGGCGGCAGGCGGAGGTCCTGTACCTGCGCCTGATGACCGAGCACCACAGGGGCGGGGTGCACATGGCGCGGGGCTGCGTCGACGCCTGCCGGCCCGGTGTGCAGCGGGACCTGGCGCAGGGGATGGTCGACGCCCAGGAGTCGGAGATCCTGCTGATGGCCGACCTGCTGAAGGCGCGCGGCGCCACGCCGTAGCGGTCACCGCCGGTGCCGCGTACGGCCGCCCGGGACGTCCCGGGCGGCCGTACGGGGGTGCAGCGGTCGCGGGGTGGCGGGGGCGCGATGAGAATGGAGGCGCTCGGGGACCGACGTACGGCGCTCTATGGCGTTTCCGGAGGCAACGAACCCCATGACCACCGCCAAGGACATCATGCACCCCGGAGCCGAGTGGCTCCCCGCACACGAGACCCTCGACCGTGCCGCGCAGATGATGCGCGACCTCGATGTGGGCGCGCTGCCCATCGCGGACGAGAACGAACGTCTCTGCGGCATCCTCACCGACCGCGACATCGTCGTCGGCTGTGTGGCCCAGGGCCACGACCCGTCGCGGGTCACGGCGGGTGACATGGCGAAGGGCACGCCGCGCTGGATCGAAGCGAACGCGGACGTGGAGGAAGTGCTGCGCGAGATGAAGAACCACCGGATCCGCCGGATCCCGGTCATCGAGAACAAGCGGCTGGTCGGCATGATCAGCGAGGCCGACCTGGCCCGCCACCTGTCGGACGCGCAGGTCGCCGGCTGGGCGGAGAAGGTCTACGAGCACCGGCGCTGACCGCCGCTTCTTCCGGTGTGCCGGGGGCGTGACGCGTACGCCGCGTCGCGCCCCTCGCGCGTACCGGGTGCACCGCGCCCGCCCCCGGGCGCCTACGGGTCCAGGATCGCGGCGGCGAGGGCCTCCGGGGCGTCCAGCATCATCAGGTGGCCGGTGCCGGGGACGGATCGGAACCGGCCGCCGAGCAGGTCGGCGAGGGCCCGCTGGCGGTCCGTCCACCGCCGGGACGCGGGCGCGGCGAGCACGGTGACCGGGAGGCCCCGCGGGAGGGGCCGGCGCTCGCGGAGGGCGAGGAGTCCGGCGGCGACGGCCAGGTAGTGGGCGTTCTCCAGGAGGGCGCCCCGCAGTACCCGGGAGGTCGCGTAGCAGCGGCGCACCAGCGCGGCGGGGGCGGGGTCCGGGGCGCACCCCGGGCGGGAGAGGCGGACCGCGGCGCGGCGGGTGAGCGGACCGAGCGCGGCGGGCGCCCCGGTGGCGCGGAGCGCGGCGGCGGCGGCGTGCGCGAGGGCGGTGCGGACGGCGGGGGCGGCGGGCGGCCTGGCGCCCTCCTCGACGGACGCGTCGGCCAGGACGACACCGGCGGCGCGCTCCGGGTGGAGCCGGGCGAACGCCTCGGCGTGGAACCCGGCGATGGAGTGCCCGACGACGGTCGCGGGCCCGTGGAGCCCGAGCGCGTCGAGGAGGCCCGCGATCCGGTGCGCCTCGCCGGCCGCGGTCGGCGCCGCGGCGGCGGGGCCGCTCAGGCCGTGGCCGGGCCGGTCGAAGCGGACGACCGTGCGGTGCGGGGCCAGCAGCGGGACGACGGGGTCCCAGTCGAACCAGCTCATGGCGAGCCCGGCGCTGAGTACGCACACCGGGCCGTCGCCCTCGACGACCACGTGGTGGGGGACCGTCCCGACGCGTACGAAGTCCGGCCGCGCGAAGCCCATCCGTGTTCCCCTCGCCGTCGCGGTCCTCGGGGCGCCAGCCTGTCACGACCGGTGTGCGGCACACCTCAGGGGCATCGCGTCGCTCTGACGATTACACTGGCCGGGTGCCTCAACTACGTCTCGCCCTGAATCAGATCGACTCGACCGTCGGCGATCTCGCCGCGAACGCCGAGGCGGTCGTCCACTGGACCCGGCACTCCGCCGAGCAGGGAGCGCACCTGGTCGCGTTCCCCGAGATGGTGCTGACCGGCTACCCCGTCGAGGACCTGGCCCTGCGGTCGTCCTTCGTCGAGGCGTCCCGCGACGCGCTGCGGGCGCTGGCCGCGCGCCTCGCCGAGGAGGGCTTCGGTCAGCTCCCGGTGATCGTCGGCTACCTGGACCGCTCGGAGAAGGCCCAGCCCCGGTACGGCCAGCCCGCCGGCGCGCCGCGCAACGCCGCCGCGGTGCTGTACGGCGGTGAGGTGGTGCTGTCGTTCGCCAAGCACCACCTGCCGAACTACGGGGTCTTCGACGAGTTCCGGTACTTCGTGCCCGGTGACACGCTGCCGGTCGTCCGGGTCCGCGGGGTGGATGTCGCGCTCGCCATCTGCGAGGACCTGTGGCAGGAGGGGGGCCGCGTCCCGGCCGCCCGCAGCGCGCACGCGGGCCTGCTGGTGTCGATCAACGCCTCGCCGTACGAGCGGAACAAGGACGACGTCCGCCTGGAGCTGGTGCGCAAGCGCGCCCAGGAGGCCGGGTGCACCCTGGCCTACCTGGCGATGATCGGCGGTCAGGACGAGCTGGTCTTCGACGGCGACTCGATCGTGGTGGACAAGGACGGTGAGGTCGTCGCGCGGGCGCCGCAGTTCGCCGAGGGCAGCGTGGTGCTGGACCTCGACCTGCCGGCCGCCTCCGCCGACGCGCCGACGGGCGTGGTCGACGACGGGCTGACCATCCACCGGGTGGTCCTGTCGGAGGAGCCGCTGCCGGCGTACGAGCCGGAGCTGACCGGCGGGTACGCGGAGCGGCTGGACGACGACGAGGAGGTCTACACCGCGCTGGTGGTGGGGCTGCGCGCGTACGCCGCGAAGAACGGTTTCCGCTCGGTGCTGATCGGTCTGTCCGGCGGTATCGACTCGGCGCTGGTCGCGGCGATCGCCTGTGACGCGCTGGGCGCGCGGAACGTGTACGGCGTGTCGATGCCGTCCAAGTACAGCTCCGACCACTCCAAGGGCGACGCGGCGGAGCTGGCCCGCCGCACGGGGCTGAACTTCCGTACCGTGCCGATCGAGCCGATGTTCGACGCGTACATGGGCTCGCTGGGTCTGACGGGGCTCGCGGAGGAGAACCTCCAGTCGCGGTTGCGCGGCACGATGCTGATGGCGATCTCCAACCAGGAGGGCCACATCGTGCTCGCGCCGGGCAACAAGTCCGAGCTGGCGGTGGGCTACTCGACGCTGTACGGCGACTCGGTCGGCGCGTACGGGCCGATCAAGGACGTGTACAAGACGACGGTCTTCCGCCTCGCGCGGTGGCGCAACCGGGCGGCCGAGGAGCGGGGCCAGACCCCGCCGATCCCGGAGAGCTCCATCTCCAAGCCGCCGAGCGCCGAGCTGCGCCCCGGCCAGGTCGACACCGACTCGCTGCCGGACTACGACGTCCTGGACCGGATCCTGGAGCTGTACGTCGACCGCGACCAGGGGAAGGACGCGATCGTCGCCGCCGGGTTCGACGAGGAGCTGGTGACGCGGACGCTGCGGCTGGTGGACACGGCGGAGTACAAGCGGCGCCAGTACCCGCCGGGCACCAAGATCTCGGCCAAGGGCTTCGGCAAGGACCGGCGCCTGCCGATCACGAACCGCTGGCGCGAGACGACGGCGAACTGACACCCGGCCCGGTGAGGGGGCTTCCCGCGACGACGCGGGAGGCCCCCTTCGCCGTACGGTCCAGGAGCCCGGCCGTGACGGCGATCGCCAGGCCGGCCACCGCCAGGGCCGCGCCGACCAGCGTCGGCGAGGTCCAGCCCCAGCCGGCGGCGATGGCCGTGCCGCCGAGCCAGGCGCCGCCCGCGTTGGCGAGGTTGAACGCCGAGTGGTTGGAGGCGGACGCCAGGGTGGGGGCGTGCCGGGCCTTGTCCATGACCAGCATCTGGAGCGGGGTGGTGGTCATGAAGCCGACCGCGCCGAGCAGGACGACCAGGACCGGGGCGGCCCACGGGATGTGCATGGTGAGGCGGAACGCGACCAGGACGAGCGCGAGCGCGGCGAGCGACCCGTACAGCGTGGGCCGCAGGGCCCGGTCGGTGAGCGGGCCGGCCACGAGGGCGCCGAGGGTCATCCCGATGCCGAAGAGGGCGAGGACCAGGGTGACGGCCGACTCGCCGAAGCCCATGACCTCGGTGGTCATCGAGGCGAGGTACGAGTAGACGGCGAAGACGCCCGCGAAGCCGAAGACGGCCGTCAGCAGCCCCAGCAGCACCTGCCGGTCGCCCAGCGCCCGCAGCTCGCGGCCCAGGCTCTGGCGCTCGTCGACGGGTACGTGCGGGACGAGCCGGGCGAGCGCGGCCATGGCGGCCAGGCCGATCGCCGTGACGACCAGGAAGGTGGCGCGCCAGCCGAGGTGCTGGCCGAGCAGGGTCGCGGCGGGTACGCCCACGATGTTGGCGACGGTCAGGCCGAGAAACATCGTGGCGACCGCGCGCGCCTGCCGGCCCTCGCGCACCAGGCGGGCGGCGACGACCGCGCCGACGCCGAAGAACGCGCCGTGCGGCAGCCCGGCCAGGACGCGCGCGCCGAGGAGGGTGCCGAAGCCGGGCGCGAGGGCGGAGGCGAGGTTGCCGACGGTGAACAGCGCCATCAGCAGCAGGAGCATCCGCTTGCGCGGGATCCGGGAGCCGAGGGCGGTGAGCAGCGGGGCGCCGACGACGACGCCGATCGCGTACGCCGAGACCAGGTACCCGGCGGTGGGGACGGAGGTGTGCAGGTCGTCCGCGACGTTGGGCAGCAGGCCCATCATCACGAACTCGGTGGTGCCGATGCCGAAGGCGGCTATGGCCAGGGCGAGCAACGCCAGGGGCATGGAGCGGTGCCTTTCGTGACGCGAGGCGATTAAGTTCCCTATCGGAACAAATGCTCTCACGCCGTTTGTTCCCCGAAGTGAACGCGGCATTGCCGCCCCGTGTCGGAGGCCGGTGGTCAGAGCGTGACGCGCGCCGCGATCGGCAGGTGGTCGCTGTCCGTCGCCGGGAGCGTCCACGACGCCACCGGCTCGACGCCCTTCACCATGATCTGGTCGATCCGCGCCAGCGGGAAGGCGGCCGGCCAGCTGAAGCCCATGCCGTCCCCGGCTGCGCCCTGCGTGGAACGCATCTGGGAGGTGACGGCGTTCAGCGACCGGTCGTTCATCGTGCCGTTGAGGTCCCCGAGCAGGATCACCCTGCCCAGCTTCTCGCGGACGATCGCCTCGCCCAGCGCGTCGGCGCTGTCGTCGCGCTGGTTGGCGGTGAACCCCGCGTTCAGCTTGACCCGCACGGACGGCAGGTGGGCGACGTAGACGGCGACCTCGCCCTGCGGCGCGGTGACGGTGGCGCGCATCGCCCGCGTCCAGCCCAGCCGGATGTCCACGGGGCGGCTGTCGGCCATCGGGTGCTTGCTCCACAGGCCCACCGTGCCCTGGACGGAGTGGTACGGGTACGTGTCGGCGAGCGCCTGCTCGTACACCGGGACCATGCCGGGCTTGAGCTCCTCCAGGGCCACGACGTCCGCCCCGGACCCGGCGATCCGGCGGGCGGTGCCCTCGGGGTCGGGGTTGTCGGCGTTGACGTTGTGCGAGACGACCATGAGGTCGCCGCCGGCGCCCGACTTGTCGGTGGCCAGCCCGCCGAAGAAGTGGAGCCACAGCACCCCCGGCAGCAGGGCGGCGATCAGCGCGGTGGCCGAACGCCGCACCACCGCGGCCACGGCGATCACCGGGACGAAGACCCCGAGCCACGGCAGGAACGTCTCCGTCAGGCTGCCCAGGTTGCCGATCTTGTTCGGGATCTGGGCGTGGAAGACCATCAGCAGCGCGAGGAGCACGGCGCAGACCGCGAGGAACGTGCCCCGGCGCCAGACACCGGGATCGTGGCGCCAGCGGTCGAGCACCGACCGGACCCGGGATCCGGTGCGCCGTTGCTCCCGCGCGCCGCCGTTCCCCGTCTCCGTCACGTCCACCCGCGCCATGCCGCCGTCCTCACTGCCTTGCTCGTCGTGCTCCGTCGTACGTCCCGCCCCGTCCGACCCTAGGGGATCACGGGACGGCCGTACTGCCACGAGGACGAAGAGGCGCCGCCGCGGGTTCCGGGGGTTGCGGCCGGAGCGCGAGCTGTGACAGAACGCGCACAAACGGGCCCGGCCGCCGCGCCGCCGGAGATGGCCGCCGCCCCACTTCCCCCCACACGGCACGAAGTGCCACCATGGACGTGGTCCGGGGACGCCGTGAGGGCGCCTCGAGATGACGAAGGAGCCGTTTCAATGACGCTTCAGGCTGCCCCGAAGCAGCCCGCCGACAGCGCCAAGGCGCTGTACGGCGGCAAGGGAACCCGCCGCATCACCGTGCTCGACCTCGCCGCCGCCAAGGAGCGCGGCGAGAAGTGGCCGATGCTCACCGCCTACGACGCGATGACCGCCTCCGTCTTCGACGAGGCCGGTATCCCGGTGATCCTGGTCGGCGACTCGATGGGCAACTGCCACCTCGGCTACGACACCACCGTGCCCGTCACGATGGACGAGATGACCCTGCTGTCCGCCGCCGTCGTACGGGGCACCAGGCGTGCCCTGGTCGTCGGCGACCTGCCGTTCGGCTCGTACCAGGAGGGCCCCGTGCAGGCCCTGCGCTCGGCCACCCGTCTGGTCAAGGAGGCGGGCGTCGGCGCGATCAAGCTGGAGGGCGGCGAGCGCTCGCTGCCGCAGACCGAGACGCTGGTCCAGGCCGGCATCCCGGTGATGTCGCACCTGGGCCTCACCCCGCAGTCCGTCAACACCATGGGCTACCGGGTGCAGGGCCGCGGCGACGAGGCCGCGCACCGGCTGCTGCGCGACGCCAAGGCCGCGCAGGACGCGGGTGCCTTCGCGGTGGTGCTGGAGCTCGTCCCGGCCGAACTGGCCGCCGAGGTCACCCGGTCCCTGCACATCCCGACCATCGGCATCGGCGCGGGGCCCGACACCGACGCGCAGGTCCTCGTGTGGACCGACATGGCCGGCCTGACCGGCGGCAAGGTGCCGCGGTTCACCAAGCAGTACGCCGACCTGCGGCAGACGCTCGGTGACGCGGCGCGCGCGTTCGCCGGCGAGGTGGTCGGCGGAACGTTCCCGCAGGAGGAGCACACCTTCCACTAGCCACTCCCGGTACGGACGACGGCCCGCCGACATCCCCCATCGGCGGGCCGTCGGCGTTCCGGCCGCAGGCAAGGGCGACCCGCCCGTGTGCGGGCTGTCGGCGCGGGGAGCCGGGCGTACGCTGGAAGTGGACTCGGGGATCCCGCTCGCACCCCGCCGGGAGGCGGTAGACATGCCCGGAATCGTGCGCAAGAACTTCGACTCCGCGGACGAGACCCGGCCGTTCGAGGACGGCACGGGCCGGCTCGACCTGGTCAACACGGACAAGGGCCCGGTCGGCCGGGCCGTCTTCGAGCCGGGCTGGCAGTGGACCAAGCACGTCAAGCCCATCGCCGGCACCGACAGCTGCGAGGCGTCACACGCCTGCTACGTCATCAGCGGCCGACTGAAGATCGTCATGAACGACGGCACGGAGGACGAGGCAGGCCCCGGTGACTTCTTCGCCGTCGAGCCCGGCCACGACGCCTGGGTCATCGGCGACGAGCCGTGCGTCGTCGTCGACTGGGTCGGCTTCGGCAACTACGCCGTACCCGCCGGGTCCTCCTCCTGACCCGTAGGCGATCCGTCGGCGGTCCCCCGCCCGGTGTCGGTGAGATGTCGGTGGCGGCTGGTGCCATGAGGGCATGACACGATCCGACACCAACGCCGTCGAGGTACGAGGCCTCGTCAAGCACTACGGCGCCACCAAGGCAGTGGACGGGGTGGACCTCGACGTACGCCAGGGCACCGTCCTCGGCGTGCTCGGCCCGAACGGCGCCGGCAAGACCACCCTGGTCCGCTGCCTGTCCACCCTGATCGTCCCGGACGCCGGGACCGCCACGGTGGCCGGCTACGACGTCGTACGCCAGCCCCGCCAACTGCGCCGCACCATAGGGCTCACCGGACAGTACGCCTCCGTCGACGAGAAGCTGTCCGGCTGGGAGAACCTGTACATGATCGGGCGGCTGCTCGACCTGTCCCGCGAGGACGCGCGGCGCCGCGCCGACGAGATGCTGGAGCGGTTCTCGCTGACCGAGGCGGCCAAGCGCGCAGCCATGACGTACTCCGGCGGTATGCGCCGCCGCCTCGACCTGGCCGCCTCCATGATCGGCCGCCCCGCCGTCCTCTACCTGGACGAGCCGACCACCGGTCTGGACCCGCGGACCCGCAACGAGGTCTGGGACGAGGTCCAGCGGATGGTCACCGAGGGCGTGACCGTCCTGCTCACCACCCAGTACATGGAGGAGGCCGAGCGGCTGGCGCACGAGCTCACCGTGATCGACCGGGGGCGCGTCATCGCCGGCGGCCGCGTCGACGAGCTCAAGGCGAAGGTCGGCGGCCGCACCCTCAGGGTCCGGCCGGTCGATCCCGGCCACCTGCCCGCGATGGCCCGGGCGCTGGACGACAGCGGACTGACCGGCCCCGCGGGGGCGACGGTCGTCCCGGACGAGGGTCTGCTGAACGTACCGATCCTCAGCGACGAGCAACTCACCGCCGTCGTCGGGGTGCTGGCCGCGCGGGGCTTCGGCATCGCGCACATCGACACCCACCTGCCCAGCCTGGACGAGGTGTTCCTGGCCATCACCGGCGAGAGGACGTCCTCCGCCGGTTCCGACACGATCCCCGAGGAGGTCGCCGCATGAGCACGGTGACGACGACGGCGCCCTCCGAGGGGCGCATCGGCCCGCGGGCCAACGCCCGCCACATCGGCGCCCTGGTGCGCCGCAACGCCCTCCAGATCAAGCAGGATCCGGAGTCGATGTTCGACGCGGTCCTGATGCCGGTCATCTTCATCCTGCTGTTCGTGTACGTCTTCGGCGGCGCCATCGCCGGCAGGGGCAACCAGGAGGACTACGTCAACTACGTCACCCCGGGCCTGATGGCGATGATGGGCATCAACATCGCCATGGCCGTCGGGACCGGCGTCAACGACGACTTCAAGAAGGGCGTGATGGACCGGTTCCGGACGATGCCGATCGCCCGGTCGTCCGTCCTCCTCGCGAAGATCGTCGTCGAGGTCGGCCGGATGCTGATCGCCACCACGATCCTGCTCGGCATGGGCTTCCTGCTCGGCATGGAGATCAAGACCTCGGTGCTGGACCTGCTGGCGGCGGTCGGTCTGTCGGTGGTCTTCGGCGCCTCCCTGATGTGGATCTTCATCCTGCTGGGACTCACCATGAAGACCGCGCAGGCCGTCCAGGGGGTCGCCATGCTCGTGCTGATGCCGCTGCAGTTCGGTTCCTCGATCTTCGCCCCGCCGACGTCGATGCCCGGCTGGCTGAAGACGTTCACCGACTACAACCCGCTGTCCAACCTGGCCGACGCCGCCCGCAACCTGATCAACGGCGGGCCGGTCGCCCACTCGGTGTGGATGACGCTGGCCTGGGCGGCGGGCATCACGCTCGTCACCGCGCCGCTCGCGGTGGCCCGGTTCCGCAGGAAGACCTGACCGTCACCGCCCGTCCAGCAGGGCCGCGGCCTCCTCGACGGTGAGGGCGCCGCCCTCGGCCCACCCGGCGTCGAAGGCGGTGTCCCCCAGGGCCGCGCGGGCAGCCGCCTCGGCGTCCCTCAAACTCTCCCGCTCCATCGGGGTCCGTACGTACCCGGTCGGCAACGCGGCGGCGTGCGCCCCCAGCAGGAGCGCCGCCGTGCGCGCCCCGTCCGGGCAGCCGGGGCCGACCAGCGCGCGGGCGGCGGTGACCAGGTGGATCGCGGGCATGTGCGGGGCGATCATCCTCGACAGCGGCTCCTGGGAGTGCGCCAGGGCCCGTCTCACCCGGGCGAGGGCCGCGCCGTAGTGGCCGTCCAGGGTGTCGAGCCAGGCGTGGACACCGTGCGTGAAGCCCTGGAAGAGGGACAGGGCGCCGGGGCGGAACTCCTCGGACAGCTCGTCGAGTTGCTCTCGGGCCTCGCCGGTTCGGCCGGTGCGGCCCAGCCAGAGGGCGAGGAACAGCCGGGCCGCGGGCACCGCCTCGTGGCCGGCGGCGCGGCCCCGCGCGAGTACCTCGCGAAGGATCCGCTCGCCCTCCACGCCCCGGCCGGTCTGGTTCAGGGCCTCGGCGTACCGGACGCGCAGCAGCGCCATCTGGGCCTGGGCGCCGAGGCGTTCGGCGTGCTCGACGGCCGCCGCGTAGTCCTCGGCGGCACCCGTGCAGTCCCCCTGGCGTTCGCGGGCCTCACCGCGCGCGGACAGCGCCTCGGCCGCGCCCCAGGTGTCGCCGAGGCGGCGGAAGACCTTCAGGCTCTCGTCGGCGTCGCGGCTCGCGTCCCCCGCCCACTCGCTCCGGTTGGCCAGCACGTTGGCCCTCATCTGCAGGACATTGGCCAGCTCCCACTCGTAGCCGTATTCCCGGCACGCCTCGACGGTGTCGTCCAGCAGGCCGCGCAGGTCGTCGGCGTCGCCGGTGAGCAGCACGGCGTACCACCACAGGGTGCCGGGCATGCGGCACGTCTGCGGCAGTCCCGGGCGGTAGGCGCTCCTGATCCGGCGCGCCAGCTCCAGGCCCTCCGGGCTCGTCCAGCTGGCCGTCCGGTGGTCCATGCTGGCCAGTTGCACCAGGCGCACCCCGCGGCGGGCCTCCATGAGCTGGTCGTCGCTCATCGGTGGCGGGGCGTCGGTGCAGCGCTCGGTGAGCGGAGGGGCGGGGACGACGGGCGGGGCGAACGGGTCGGGGCCGAGCGCGGCAGCGGCGTCGGCCCAGTGCAGGGCGTCGGTGCGCAGGTCGCGCATGCTCCAGTACCAGACGAGCGACAGCACGAGGCACAGCGCCTCCTGCTCGTCGCGGGCGGCGACGGCGCGGCGCAGCGCGGTGCGGAGGTTCTCGTACTCCAGCTGGAAGCGGGCGAGCGCGGCGCGCTGGCCGGGGCCGCGCAGCTCGGGGTCGCCGGTACGGGCGAGCTCGCGGTAGTGGACGAGGTGGCGGCGTTCGGCGCCCGGCCGGTCCCCGGCCTCGTCGAGGCGCTCGGCGGCGTACTCGCCGACCGTCTCGAGGAGCCGGTAGCGCATGTCGCCGTCGGGGGTGGGGGCGGCGACGACGAGCGACTTGTCGACCAGGGAGGCGAGGGCGTCCAGGACGTCGGGGGTCTCCGGTCCGCCGCAGACGGCCTCGGCGGCGTCCAGGTCGCAGCCGCCGGAGAACACCGACAGCCGTCGCAGCACCGCCCGCTCGGGCCCGTCGAGCAGGTCCCACGACCAGTCGACGACCGCCCGCAGCGTCTGCTGGCGCGGCAGCACGGTGCGGCTGCCGCTGGTGAGGAGCCGGAAGCGGTCGTCGAGCCGGTCGGCGATCTGCCGCGGGGTGAGGGTACGGAGGCGGGCGGCGGCCAGCTCGATGGCCAGGGGCAGGCCGTCGAGGCGGCGGCAGATCTCGGCGCACGCCCCGGGGTCGGCGGCCACGTCGAAGTCCGGCCGGGCCGCCGCGCCGCGCTCGGCGAGCAGCCGCAGCGCCATCGGGTCGGGCAGCGGGTCGACGGGGCGTACCGTCTCGCCGGGGACGCCGAGGGGTTCGCGGCTGGTGGCCAGGACCGTGAGCCCGGGGCACTCCCCCAGGAGCCGCTCGGCGAGCGCGGCGGCGGCGGCCACGACGTGCTCGCAGTTGTCGAGCAGCAGCAGCATGCGGCGCCCGGAGCAGTGCTCGGCGAGCCGTACCAGGGCGTCGGCGTCCTCCCCGTGCCGTTCGGCCGCCCGCAGCTCCTCGGCGCCCGCGCCGCGCATGACGGTCTGGCGCGCCCCGAGGGCGGTGAGCACGGCGTCCGGTACGGCGTCGGGGTCGTCGACCGGGGCGAGCTCGGCCAGCCAGACGCCGTCGGGCCACGCCTCGCAGCCGCGTTCGGCGGCCTCCTGCGACAGCCGGGTCTTGCCCGCGCCGCCGGGTCCGAGGAGCGTCACCAGCCGGGCCCGTGCGAGGTCGTCGAGAACGGTCCCGATGTCCTCCTCCCGCCCCACGAAGCTGGTCAGTCGCGCGCGCAGGTTGCCGGGCCGCGCCGGCCTCGCCCGGGTCCCGGCCCCGGCGTTCCCGGCCCCGGTCCCGGTCCAGGCGTTCCCGTGCCCGGGGGCGGCGGGCGCGGGGGCGGGGGCGGCGGGCGCGGGGGCCGGGCGCGCGGCGGGCGCGGAAACCGGGAGGGACGCTCCGGCGAGCAGTTCGGCGTGGAGGGACCGCAGCTCGGGGCCCGGGTCGGTACCGAGCCGGGTGGCGAGGTGCCGGCGTACCGCCTCGTACGCCGCGAGCGCCTCGGCCGCGCGGCCGGCCGCCCGCAGGGCGCGCACGCGCAGCGCCTGGAGCTGCTCGTCCAGCGGTGACTCTCCGCACAGGGCCGCCAGTTCCGGCAGCGTCTCCTGCGGGCGGCCCAGGTCCAACAGGGCGGTGAGCCGGTCCCGGCGGGCCTCCAGGCGCCGGGCCTCCCAGCGGGCCGCCTCGGCCGCCCGGTCGGGCAGGTCAGCGAGCGGCGCGCCCCGCCACAGCGCCAGGGCGCCGTCCAGGGCGGTCACCGCCGCGGCCGGGTCGCCCTTCTCCCGGGCCCGCGCGCCCTCGGTGGCGAGCCGTGCGAAGCGGTGCAGGTCCACGTCGTCGGCGCCGGCGCCGAGCCGGTAGCCGCCGGGCGCCGACACCACCGCGTCCGGCCCGAGCGCCCGGCGCAGCCGGCCCACCAGGGCCTGCAGGGCGGCGTGGGCGTCGGCGGGCGGGGTACCCCGCCACACCTCGTCGATCAGGAGCCCGGTCGGCACGGTCCGCCCGGCGCGCAGCGCCAGCACGGTGAGCAGCGCGCGCAGCCGCGCCCCGCCCACCGGTACGGCGGAGCCGTCCGCGCGGTGGACCTGCGTGGGACCGAGTACGGAGATGCGCACCGCCCCATTCTCCTTCCCCCCGCCGCTCACGCCGCGTCCGGTACGGTCGACCGGTCCGCACCCGCCCGCCCGACCCACCAGGAGCCCAGCCCATGGCCACCGCCACCTCCCGCACCGCCGACCGGAGGATCAGTCCCGTCTTCCTCGGGATCGCCGCCGTCATGGCGGTCACCGGATGGGCGGTGTGGACGGGCTTCTCGGCCGACCTGGGCCTCGCCGTCTTCCTGTTCGTGACGTCCGGGTGGATCGTGTCGCTCTGCCTCCACGAGTACGCGCACGCCCGTACCGCCCTGCACGGCGGCGACATCAGCATCGGCGCGAAGGGCTACCTGACCCTCAACCCGCTGAAGTACACGCACGCGCTGCTGAGCATCGTGCTCCCGGTGGTGTTCGTGATCATGGGCGGCATCGGCCTGCCCGGCGGTGCCGTGTTCATCGAGCGCGACCGCATCCGGGGCCGGTGGAAGCACAGCCTGGTCTCGGCGGCCGGGCCGCTGACGAACGTCCTGTTCGCCGTCGTGTGCACCGCCCCGTTCTGGCTGGACGCGCTGGACGGCGTGCCGTTCGGCTTCCGGTTCGCCCTGGCGTTCCTGGCGCTGCTCCAGGTGACGGCCGCGATCCTGAACTTCCTCCCGGTGCCGGGCCTGGACGGTTACGGCGTGGTCGAGCCGTGGCTGTCGTACAAGGTGCGCCGCCAGGTGGAGCCGTTCGCCCCGTTCGGGCTGCTCGCGGTGTTCGCGCTGCTGTTCGTCCCGGAGGTCAACCACGCCTTCTTCGGGCTGGTCGACTCGGTGCTCCACGCGCTGGGGGTGCAGGACGCCGAGACGTACTGCGGGCAGGACCTGTACCGCTTCTGGCAGGAGCGCGACCCCGTCTGCGAGGAGATCGTCAGCCGGTGACGCGCTTCCCGCGGCGGTGGTAGTACCACGCCATGTTGGAGGAGACACCGGCCAGCAGCACCCAGACGACGCCCAGCCACGTGCCCTGGACGAAGGAGACCACCGCGGCGGCGACGGCGAGGACGCAGACGGCGAGGGCGTACAGCGCGAGGCGGTGCATGGGGGACGGCTCCTGTCCGGGTACGGCGTGAAACGTGCGGGTCCAGTGTCCCCCATGCGCCCGGGCCGTCAGACGTCGGTCACGCGCAGACCGGCGTGGACCTTGTAGCGGCGGTTGACCGAGATCAGGTTGGCGACCAGCGACTCCACCTGGTGGGCGTTGCGCAGCCGGCCGGCGAAGACGCCCCGCATGCCGGGGATCCGGCCGGCGAGGGCCTGGACGATGTCGGTGTCGGCGCGCTGCTCGCCCAGCACCATCACGTCCGTGTCGATCCGCTCCACCGACTCGTCCTGGAGCAGGACGGCCGACAGGTGGTGGAAGGCGGCCGTGACCCGCGAGTCGGGCAGCAGGGCGGCGGCCTGCTCGGCGGCGCTGCCCTCCTCCGGCTTCAGCGCGTAGGCGCCCCGCTTGTCGAACCCGAGGGGGTTCACGCAGTCGACGACGAGCTTGCCGCGCAGTTCCTCGCGCAGCGCCTCCAAGGTCGCGGCGTGCCCGTCCCACGGCACGGCGACGATCACGATGTCGCTGCGCCGCGCGCACTCGGCGTTGTCGGCGCCCTCGACGCCCGCTCCCAGCTCGGCGGCGGCGGCCTCGGCGCGCTCGGCGGCCCGCGAGCCGATGATCACCTTCTGGCCTGCGCGGGCGAAGCGGAGGGCGAGGCCGCGGCCCTGGTCGCCGGTGCCGCCGAGGACACCGACGACGAGCCCGGAGACGTCGGGGAGGTCGTACGGATCAGTAGTCATGGTCCCGACATTACGTGGCGGGCCCCCGTCCGGGTGACGCGACGCCGAACGCCCGCGCGGCACCCCGGGAAGGGGGCACCATACGGCGCCATGGATGCCGTACGTGTCGCGTTGCTGCGCGAGGTGCTGGACGGTACGGAGTGGCCCGCCGCGGCCCGCCGGTTCGCCGGGGTGCTGCGCTCCTCGGTGGTGCCGCAGGGCGGCGGGCTGCTGCTGGTGGGCACGGAGCGGTACGAGCCGTGGCACCTGGCTGCGCACCTGGTGGACGAGGCCGCCTGGTCGGGGCGGCCGGAGCTGGCGCCCACGCTGGTGCGGCACCGGGCGCGGCCGGCCGACCCGGCGCACCTGGCGGTGGGCCTCGGACGGCTGGAGGCGGCCGGGCGGGGCGAGACGCTGCTGGTGGTGGCGCCGGAGCGGCCGGACGGCGGCCTGCTGGAACGGGTGCACGACGCGCGGCGGGCGGGCGCGACGGTGCTGTCGCTGGACGGCGGGGACCGGGAGGTGCACGGGCTGGCACACGAGGCGCTGACGGTGACGGAGGCGGACGACGTGGACCTCGACATGGTGCAGCACCTGGTGAGCGCGGCGGCCGGCGAGAACACCCTGCCGGCCGCCCGGCCGGGCCGCCGCCGCTTCAGGGACCGGCTGGCTCGCCTGACCGACCACCTGACGGCCCCGCCGCCGCCGCGCTGGTAGCCCGGCCCCGGCCCCGGCGCCCCGCCCCGCCCGGCGAGCGCCGGGTGCCCCACCGGGCCCGGCCGTCCGAGGGGGCGGGGAGGAGCGTCAGGGTGTGTCGTCCTTGGGGGCGTCGTGCCATTTGGGGTCGGTCTCCCACTGGAGGTTCCGGTCCCGGGCGGTCTCCATGGCGTGGGCCGCCTCCTCACGCGTCGCGTACGGACCGAAGCGGTCCGCGGCGCGGCACTCGGGGCCCTCCTCGACCTTCCCGTGCTTCAGGCAGTAGTACCACTCGCCCGGCTTCCCGGCGGTGTGCTTCTTGAACAGGGCCATCTCGGCTCCTTCCTCTGTCGCAAGGGTGCCCCCGCGACGCCTGGTTAGACTCGCTGGCATGTCTGGCCAGTCGCTGCTCGTACCAGGGGAACTCTCCCCCACCCGTTCCGTTCCCGGATCCATCCGCCGCCCCGAGTACGTGGGCAAGCCCGCCCCGACGCCGTACACCGGCCCGGAGGTCCAGGACGCCGACACCATCGAGCGGATGCGGATCGCGGGCCGCATCGCCGCCCGGGCGATGGAGGAGGCCGCCAAGCACATCGCGCCGGGCGTGACCACGGACGAGCTGGACCGGGTAGCGCACGAGTACATGTGCGACCACGGCGCCTACCCGTCGACGCTCGGCTACCGCGGGTTCCCGAAGTCCCTGTGCTCCTCGGTCAACGAGGTGATCTGCCACGGCATCCCCGACTCGACCGTGCTGCGCGACGGCGACATCGTGAACCTGGACGTGACGGCGTACATCAACGGCGTCCACGGCGACAACAACGCCACCTACCTCTGCGGCGACGTGGACGAGGAGTCCCGGCTGCTCGTGGAGCGGACCCGCGAGTCGCTCAACCGGGCGATCAAGGCGGTCAGGCCGGGACGCCAGATCAACGTCATCGGGCGGGTCATCGAGTCGTACGCCAAGCGTTTCGGCTACGGGGTGGTGCGGGACTTCACCGGCCACGGGATCAACTCGTCGTTCCACTCCGGGCTGATCATCCCGCACTACGACTCCCCGCACGCGACGACGGTCATCCAGCCCGGCATGACGTTCACGATCGAGCCGATGCTGACGCTCGGGACCCACGAGTACGACATGTGGGACGACGGCTGGACCGTCGTGACGAAGGACCGCAGGCGCACCGCGCAGTTCGAGCACACCCTCGTGGTCACGGAGACGGGTGCCGAGATCCTGACGTTGCCCTGACGCTCCGAGTGGGTACGGTCTTACCGACAGACCGTCGGGAACCGGTTGACTCGGGCGCACCCGAGCCGGAAGATCGGCGGTAGTGGCGGTTCCGGCCGCCACCTCCCGTCCCCACGGCCCCGGAGGCCCGCCTTGGACGTACGCGGCACCGCCACCCCGTTCTCGACGCTCATCCGCACCGCTTCCCACCAGCAGCACACCGAGGCGGAGAATTCGACCTTCATGAGCGACCTGCTCGGCGGGCGGCTCGGCGTGGACGCCTACGCCCGCTACACGGAGCAGTTGTGGTTCGTGTACCGGGCCCTGGAGGGCGCCGCCGACGCGCTGCGGGACGACCCGGTCGCGGGGCCGTTCGTCCAGCCGGAGCTGTTCCGCACCGCCGAGCTGGAGCGGGACCTCGCGCACCTGCGCGGCACCGGGTGGCGTACCGCCCTCGCCCCGCTGCCCGCCACCGCCGCCTACGCCGCCCGGGTCGAGGAGTGCGCCCGCACCTGGCCCGCCGGCTACGTGGCGCACCACTACACGCGGTACCTGGGCGACCTGTCCGGCGGCCAGATCATCCGCGACAGGGCCGAGCGGACGTGGGGCTTCGCCCGCAAGGGCGACGGCGTCCGGTTCTACGTCTTCGAGCGGATCACCAACCCGGCCGCGTTCAAGCGGGCCTACCGCGAGCTGCTGGACCGGGTGGACGCGGACGACCTGGAGAAGCAGCGGATCGTCGACGAGTGCCGGCGTGCCTTCGACTTCAACGGCGCGGTGTTCCGTCAGCTCGCGGAGGAGTTCCCGCTCAGCGCCTGACCTCCCGTACGCGCCCGCCGAGTTCGATGGTGCCGTCGGGGCCGGGGGCGGTCAGCAGCTGCGAGCCCCGGCCCTGGACGATGTTCAGCGCCCGCCCCAGCCGTGCGGTGAGCAGCAGCGCGGCGGCGCCGGTCGCCTCGTCCTCGTCGATGCCGTCGCCCCGCCCGGGGAAGGCCCGGGCCCGGACCCGGCCGGCCGCCTCGTCCTCCCAGGCCCACGCGTACACCCACTCGCCGGGGGGCGGCACGTCCAGCGCGTCCACCTCGCCCGCCGAGGCGTACCGGCGCAGCGTCCGGGGCGGCGCCCACTCGGCGCGGGCGGTGATCCAGGTGAACTCGCCGTCGTGCCGGGCCCACACCTCGCCCGCCGGCGGGTTGAGCACCTCCAGGTCGAGCAGCCAGGCGGTGCCCACGAGGGGATGCCCGGCGAAGGGCAGCCGCACGCCGGGCGTGTAGATGTCGACGACCCCGCGCTCGGGGTCGTCGACGAACACGGTCTCGCTGAAACCCAGCTGCTTGGCGAACGCCTGCCGGGACGCCTCGTCGGGGTGGGACCGTCCGTCGCGCACGACGCCGAGGGGGTTGCCGTGGCGGCCGTCACCCCCGCAGAAGACGGCGACCACGTCATATGCGGTGTTCACCCGGGCATTGAAGCACGGGGAGGGGCGCGGCGGACCGCGGCGGACACAGTCCGACAAAGTGCAACAAAGCTCTCAGCTTGACCAGCACTTGACCGCTCCGTGGAGGATCCATGACCTGTCCGTTATCGCCCTGAGTCGCAGTCTTGTGAGGCTCCCATAAGTAAGGTTCGCCTCACTTCGGACCTTCGCCGTCCTCCGCGTTTCCGAAGCACCCATCCTTTCCGGAGCCCGTATGCGACCCGTCCGTCTGCCCCTCGTCGTCACCGCCACGTCCCTGGCCGCACTGGCCTCCGTCACGGGGTGCGCCGAGAAGGGCGACGCCAAGGCCGGTGACGGTGCCGTCCAGGTCATCGCCAAGGACGACGCCTGCGAGGTGTCGAAGAAGGAGTTCCCCGCCGGTCACGTCGAGCTGGCCGTGGAGAACAAGGGCTCCAAGGTCACCGAGGTCTACGTCCTCTTCCCCGACGACCGGATCGTCACCGAGCGCGAGAACATAGGCCCCGGCACCAAGGCGACCATCACCGCCGAGGTGAAGGCCGGTGACTACGAGATCGCCTGCAAGCCCGGTATGAAGGGCGACGGCATCCGCCAGAAGGTCACCGCCACCGGCGGCAGGGCCGCCGCCCGCTCCCCCGAGATGGACGCCGCCGTCGCCGCGTACCGCCAGTACGTCCAGCAGCAGGCAGACGAGACCCTGCCCAGGGTGAAGACCTTCACGGACGCCGTGCGCGCGGGCGACGTCGAGGGGGCCAGGAAGGCGTACGCCGCGTCCCGCATCGGCTGGGAGCGCACCGAGCCGGTCGCCGAGTCCTTCGGCGACATCGACCCCAAGGTCGACGTCCGCGAGGACGGCCTGGAGCCGGGCCAGAAGTGGACCGGCTGGCACCGCCTGGAGAAGGCGCTGTGGCGGGAGAAGAAGCTCGGGCCCGAGTCGAAGCTGCTCGCCGACACCCTCGACAAGGACCTGGCCGACTGGGTCGAGCGGGTCGGCACGGCCGAGATCACGCCGACCTCGATGGCCAACGGCGCCAAGGAGCTGCTCGACGAGGTCGCCACCGGCAAGGTCACGGGCGAGGAGGAGCGGTACTCCCACACCGACCTGGTGGACTTCAAGGCCAACGTCGAGGGCGCCCAGAAGTCCTTCGAGCTGCTGAAGCCGGTCGCGGCGAAGAACGACCCGGCGCTCGTCGCCCGGCTCGACGAGCAGTTCACGGCGCTGAACGGCCTGCTGGACAAGTACCGGGCGGACAGGACCTCGTACGACTTCACCCCGTACGACAAGGTCTCCGAGGAACAGCGCAAGGAGCTGTCCGACGGCGTCAACGCCCTGGCGGAGCCGCTGTCCAGGCTCGCCGCCGCGGTGGTGAAGTAGGCCCCCATGGCTGACGACGAGAAGACGACGCCTTCGCGGCGCGCCCTCCTCGGCTGGGGAGGCGCGGGGCTGGCCCTCGGCGCCGCGGCGGCCGGCGGCGCGGCGGCCGTGACCCGCGCCCAGGACCGCTCGGCGCCCGTCGCGGACAGCGGCGCCGCGGTGCCCTTCCACGGCGCCCACCAGGCGGGCATCGCCACCCCCGTCCAGGACCGGCTGCACTTCGCCGCGTTCGACGTGAGGACGAGGGACCGCGCCGAACTGGTGCGGCTGCTGAAGGAGTGGACCCGGGCGGCCGAGCGGCTGACCACGGGCCGCGAGGTCGGCGAGGGGGCGTACGGCGGGCTGCCCGAGGCCCCGCCGGACGACACCGGCGAGGCACTGGGCCTCAAGCCGTCGCGGCTGACGCTCACCATCGGCTTCGGCCCGTCGCTGTTCGACGGCCGGTTCGGGCTGGCGGACCGGCGGCCGGCGGCGCTGACGGAACTCCCGCCGTTCCCGGGCGACAACCTGGACAGGGCGCGCAGCGGCGGCGACCTGTGCGTACAGGCGTGCGCGGACGACCCGCAGGTGGCGGTGCACGCCATCCGCAACCTGGCCCGCATCGGCTTCGGCCGGGTCGCGGTGCGCTGGTCGCAGCTCGGGTTCGGCAAGACGTCCTCGACCACGCCCGACGCGCAGACCCCGCGCAACCTCTTCGGCTTCAAGGACGGCACCCGCAACATCGCGGGCACCGACGCCGCCGCGCTCGACGAGCACGTGTGGGTCTCCCCGAAGGACGGCCCCGCGTGGCTGACCGGTGGCTCCTACCTGGTGGCCCGCCGTATCCGGATGAACATCGAGACCTGGGACCGCACCCCGCTCCAGGAGCAGGAGGACATCTTCGGCCGCGACAAGGGCGAGGGCGCCCCGGTCGGCAGGGCGAAGGAGCACGACGAGCCGTTCCTGCCGGCGATGAAGCCCGAGTCGCACGTGCGCCTCGCACACCCCGACTCCAACGCCGGGGCGCGGATGCTGCGCCGCGGCTACTCGTTCACCGACGGCACCGACGGGCTGGGCCGGCTGGACGCGGGCCTGTTCTTCCTGGCGTACCAGCGGGACGTACGCACCGGTTTCCTGCCGGTGCAGTCCCGGCTGGCCCGCCACGACGGGCTCAACGAGTACATCCAGCACGTGGGTTCGGCGCTCTTCGCCGTCCCGCCGGGCGTCCGGGACGCGGACGACTGGTGGGGCCGTGCGCTGTTCGCCTGAGGGGACGGGACGGGAATGTTCGGCAACTACCTGATCGGGTTGCGCGAGGGGCTGGAGGCCAGCCTGGTCGTCTGCATCCTGGTCGCCTACCTGGTGAAGACCGGGCGGCGGGACGCGCTGAAGCCGGTGTGGACCGGTATCGGCATCGCGGCGGGGCTGTCGCTGGCCTTCGGCTGCGTCCTCGAATTCGGCTCCCAGGAGCTGACGTTCGAGGCGCAGGAGCTGCTGGGCGGCTCGCTGTCGATCCTGGCGGTGGGCCTGGTGACGTGGATGGTCTTCTGGATGCGGCGCACCGCGCGGCACCTGAGGGCGGAGCTCCACGGGCGGCTCGACGCGGCGCTGCGGCTGGGCACCGGCGCCCTGGTGGCCACCGCGTTCCTCGCGGTGGGCCGGGAGGGCCTGGAGACCGCGCTGTTCGTCTGGGCGTCGGTCCGCGCGGCGACCGACGAGGCGGGGTCGGTGGAGCCGCTCACGGGCGTGCTGCTGGGCATCGCCACGGCGGTGGTGCTGGGCTGGCTGTTCTACCGGGGCGCGCTGCGGATCGACCTGGCACGGTTCTTCACCTGGACCGGCGGGATGCTGGTGGTGGTCGCCGCTGGCGTGCTGGCGTACGGCGTGCACGACTTGCAGGAGGCGCGGTTCCTCGGTGGCCTGGCGGACAAGGCGTTCGACATCAGCGCCACCGTCCCCCCGGACAGCTGGTACGGGACCCTGCTGAAGGGCGTCTTCAACTTCCAGCCCGACCCGACCGTCCTCCAGGTCGTGGTGTGGGCGCTGTATCTGGTCCCGGCGCTTGCGCTGTTCCTCGCCCCGGTAGGGTTCGGACGGTCAGTGGGGGTCGAGGAGCAGAAGGCAACCGATGAGAAGGCTGAGGCGGGTTCCGGGCCGGGGCCGGGCGGCGGGGCTCGCGGCGACGACGATGGCGACGGTACTGGCGCTGACGGCGAGCGGGTGCGTGACGGTGCACGGCGAGCTGGAGGTCGTGCCGACGGCGACGAAGGCTGAGGCGGCGGAAGCCCTCGCCGCGTTCACCGACGCGTACAACGCGGCCGACAAGGCCTTCGACCCGGCCCTCGACGCGGGCCGGGTCACCGGCGCGCTGGGGGCGATCAACCAGGCGGGGCTGAAGTCGCGCAGCGTGACCAGCCCGGGCGGCAACCCCGCCCACCGGCCCCTGCGGCTCACCGACGCGCGCTTCGTCATACCGAAGAAGGCCGGCTGGCCGCGCTGGTTCGTCGCGGACACCGACTCCAACCGGGACACCGACCGGGGCGCGGACGACGAGCGCTGGGTGCTGGTGTTCGTACGCAACGGGCCCGAGCAGCTGTGGGAGGTCGCCTACCTGCAGATCCTGGCCGCCGACGGGGTACCGGAGTTCGCGACGGACGAGGACGGGTGGGCGCGGCCGGTCGAACCGGACTCCGCCGCGCTGGCGGTGGCGCCGAAGAACCTGAGCGAGGAGTACACCTCGTACCTCCACACCGGCAAGCCGGAGCACTTCGCGGCCGGGCCGCACACCACGGTGTGGCGGGACGAGCGGGCGAGGATCGCCAAGCGGCCGGGGCTGGCCACGCAGTACGTGGACCAGCCGCTGGACACCGGCGACTACGCGCCGCTGGGCCTGGCGACGCGGGGCGGCGGCGCCCTGGTGTTCTTCGCGACCCGGTTCTACGACCGGCAGGTGGCGGCCAAGGGCTACCGGCCGAAGGTCAGCCCCGAGGTGCGGGCGCTGATGACCGGCGAGGTCCGGAGCACCCTCACCAAGGAGTGGGTGTCCAGCCAGGCGGTGCTGGTCGAACCGGCCGGCGCGGCTGCGGACCAGGTGACGGTCCTGGGCCGGCTCCAGGGTGTGACCTCGGCGACGGGTTCGTGACGCCCGCGCCGGTCAGCGGCTGAGCGGCCAGGCCACCGAGTGGTGGTCGTCCTGCCCCTCGTACTGGACGGCGTGGCGGGCGCACGCGTCGGTGAGCGCCTCCAGCAGGGTCAGCGGGTCCGGCAGCGGGTGCTCCGGGCCGCGCACCCAGTCCACGCCGAGCTCGCCGGGGAGGCGGGCCGGCGGGACGAGGACGTAGGAGCCTCGGCAGTGCCAGCGCAGCCCCGGGTGCTCGTCCATCGTCTCCGGGTGGCAGTCCAGCTCGCACGGCCACCACTCGTCCTCGTCCTCGGGGGTGCCGCGGGTGGCGGTGAAGAACAGCATCCGGCCGTCCCCGGACTCGGCGACCGGCCCGACGTCGACGCCCTCGCCGAGCAGCCGCTCCAACGCGGCGCGACCGGCCTCCAACGGAACGTCGAGGACGTCGTGGACCATGCCGGTCGCGGTGATGAAGTTGGCCTGCGGCTGCCCCTGGGCCCACCGCTCGATCTGGGCCGGGTCGGTGGTGGACTGCGTCTGCCAGGCGAAGGAGACGGGATGGCGGGCCGGGGTCGGGCAGCCGACGCGCTCGCAGGAACATCGGTAGCCGACGGGGTACGCGGCGGGGGCGAGGGGCAGGCCGGCGGCGGCGACGGCCCGGAGCAGATCCTCGCGGTCCGGGGTCTCGACGGCGGCCTTCTTCGGGCGCCGGCGCAGCCATTGCGCGAGTTTGTTCTCCGTGCCGCGGTAGCGGCCGATACCGTCGCCCATCTATCCCCTCACACCTCTGCCCAGCCCTGCGGTCCCTGCCATCGTCCCACCATCCTGCGCCTTCGGTGACCCCAAGTCCCCAACCCGACGGCGGTGACCGGGCCCCGGCCCCCGTCGCACCGGTCGGGTTGCGGGCTTATGCGGCGATTCGCCCCCCGTCGCGGGCGGTGGGGCGTGAGGAGCTCCACGCCGCGCAGAGGCGGCGCGGGGACGGCGCGCGGGGACGGCCGCGCACGGGCCGGGGCCCGCCGGACGGCCGCCCGGGCCGGGCTCACCGCCTCGGGGCGAGGCCGTGCAGGGCGTACTCCACGAGACTGTCGGCGTACGCGTGGGTCAGCGGCGCGGTGCGCAGCAGCCAGCGGTGGGCGACCGGGCCGACGAAGAGCTCCAGGGCGACCCGGGGGTCGATCTCCGGGCGGACCTGGCCGGCCTCCCGGGCGGCGGAGAGCCGCTCGACGTACAGCTGGAGCTGCGGTTCCAGCAGCTGCTCGACGAAGCGGGCGCCGAGCTCGGGATTCACCACGCCCTCGGCGGCCAGGGCCCGGGAGGGGACGTCGTACTTCGGGTCGTTCATCTCGTCGACCGTGGCCCGGAGGACCAGCTTGAGGTCGGCCTCCAGGTCGCCGGTGTCCGGGATCCCGCTGTCCGCGTCGCCGCCGAGCGCCTCGTTGGCCTGGACGCCGAGGTCGACGAACGCCTCCAGCAGTACCGCCGCCTTGGAGGGCCACCAGCGGTAGATGGTCTGCTTGCCGACCCCGGCGCGGGCGGCGATGCCCTCGATGGTGGTTCTGGCGTAGCCGACCTCCCCGACGAGGGCGAGGGCGGCGTCGTAGATGGCGCGGCGGGAGCGTTCGCTGCGGCGCGTGGAGTCGGGTGCCTTGGTCTCAGCCATGTCCTCAATCTAGCAGCGGCGCGAGGCGAGACGTATCGTCTTGACAAGACGATACGTCTCGTTCAATCTGGAATGCGTCGGAGAGACACGGACACGACCCGAAGGGAGCCCACCCATGACCCGTGGTGGAGCAGGAAGCATGCTGGGCGTCGGCGGCACCCGCAGGAACCTCTCCCGCGACGCCCTGCGCGGCAGCGGCGGCGGACGCGCCGGCCGGGGCACCGACCCGGCCGCGCAGAAGCGGGAGTTGCTGCGGAAACTGAAGGAGGGACGTACGGCGCACGGCGCTTCCTGAGCGTCGGCGTGAACTCACCCGTACGGTCCACTGCGCGAAGGCTCCGCACGGCGCACCATGGCATGCACGCACAGATCGTGCGTCTGCCGTCCGTGAGGAGCCTTCCTTGCCTCGTGACGCAACACCCCGCCGCTACCTGATGTGCCCACCCGCGCACTTCAGGGTGACGTACTCCATCAACCCCTGGATGGACCCCGCGAAACCGGTCGACCTGCCGCTCGCCCTCACCCAGTGGGAGGACCTGCGCGACCGGTACGTGTCGCTCGGCCACACCGTCGAGCTGCTGGAGCCGCACGCCGACCTGCCCGACATGGTCTTCGCCGCCAACGGCGCCACCGTCATCGAGGGCCGGGTGCTCGGGGCCCGGTTCGCCTTCGCCGAGCGCGCCGCCGAGGCCGCGGTGCACCGGGCGTGGTTCCGCGCCCACGGCTTCACCGACGTGCGGGAGCCCGACCACGTCAACGAGGGCGAGGGCGACTTCGCGGTCACCTCGACGTACGTCCTGGCGGGGCGCGGCTTCCGCTCCAGTCCGCTGTCGCACGACGAGGCGCAGGAGTTCTTCGGGCGGCCGGTGATCGGACTGGACCTGGTGGACCCCCGCTACTACCACCTGGACACGGCCCTGTGCGTCCTGGACGACGCGGCCGACGAGATCATGTACTACCCCGGCGCGTTCTCCCCCGGCAGCCGCTCGGTCCTGCGCCGGCTCTTCCCCGACGCGCTGATCGCCGAGGAGGAGGACGCGGCGGCGCTCGGGCTGAACGCGGTGAGCGACGGCAGGCACGTGCTGCTGCCGCAGACCGCGGTCGGCCTGTTCCGGCCGTTGCGCGAGCGCGGGTTCGAGCCGGTCGGCATCGACCTGGGCGAGCTGCTCAAGGGCGGTGGCAGCGTGAAGTGCTGTACGCAGGAGCTGCGCGCCTGACGGCCGGCGGGGGCCGGCCCGGGCGGGCCGGCCCCCGTGCGCGGGGGTGCGCGCGGTCAGTCGTCGAGCAGGATGCGGTAGCGGGCGATGTCCCCGTGGAAGGTGAGCTCGGCCTGGCCCTCGGCCTCCACGTACTTGCCGGTGCCGCCGGTGACCGCGGAACGGCCCCCGTGCGGGTGGTTGCCGAAGCGGTCGATGGAGTCGCTCAGGCTGAGGCTGCCGTCGTCGGTGCGCAGCACCCGGTGGCACAGGGCCACATAGCCGTGGCGCGTCACGTCGACGGCGCTGCAGTGCGCCGAGGCGTCACCGATCTTCTTGCCGGGCTTGCCCTTCCTGTTGGTGTAGAGGTGGGAGTGGACCGTCCAGTCGGCGCCGACACGCACGCGCTCCGGCTTGCTGTCGGACCGCTTGACCGCGAGCCAGTCGAGCACCGTGACCGAGTCCTTGGGCGCGGCCTTCGGGGTGGGCTTCGAAGCCGCCTCGGCGGTCACGGCCGACCCGCCGATGGCGAGCACCGCGGTGGCGGCGGCCAGGACGCCGCGGGTGAGGAGCCGGGCGCGGGAACGGGTGCGCGGCATGGAACCTCCAGGGTGTGAGGAGCGGGAACGAGCCCACCTCAACCCCGCCGGGGCACCCCGGGCCATTGCCACGGGTGCGAGGTCACCCGCGTGGTCGCGCACTGTCACCCCGTCAGCGGGGCGGCCACTCGTCCCCCCAGGCCGCGTCGCGGGCGCCCCTGTAGAGCGTGCCGTGCCGCTTGGTCACCGTCTCGCGGCGCAGCCCGTCGTCCTCGGTGCACAGGTCCAGCAGCACCTGGCCCTTGCGGATCTGCGGCCTGCGGGTGACCCGGGCCGGGGCGGGGACGACGGGGAAGCGGGTCGCCGCGACGTAGGCGAACTTCTCGTCCTCGTACGCGAGCGAGCCGCCCTTCACCTGGCGGTGCAGCGACGAGCGGCTGACCCGGGTGGCGAAGTGGCACCAGTCGGTGCCCGGCTCGATGGGGCAGGCGCCGCTGTGCGGGCAGGGCGCGGCGACCGTCAGCCCGGCGGCGATCAGCAGGTCGCGGGCGGCGATGATCCGGGCGTAGCCGTCGGGGGTGCCGGGTTCGACGATCACGACGGCCTGCGCGGCGTGGGCGGCTTCGGTGACGAGCGCGGTGCGGTCCTGCTCGGTGAGCTCGTTGAGGACGTACGACACGGTGACCAGATCGGTGCTCTCGACACGGAGCGCCCCGCTGATACGAGAGCGCTGCCACGCCGCGGCCTCCAGCCCCGGGATTCCCGACACGGCCGCCAGCTCGCGGCCCAGCGCGAGAGCCGGCTCGGCCCAGTCCAGCACGGTGGTGCGCGCCGAGGAGTCCCACGCCTCGGCGACGGCCCAGCTCGCGGCGCCCGTACCGCCCCCGATGTCGGTGTGCGTGTCCGGCGCCCAGTCCGGGGCGGCCTCCCTGAGCGCGTCCAGCGCGGCCCGTACCGCCTCGAACGTCGCGGGCATCCGGTACGCGGCGTAGGCCGCGACGTCCGACCGGTCCCGCAGCACGGGCGCGCCGGTGGGGACCGTCCCGCGGTAGTGGGAGATCAGCCGGTCGACGGCTTGCGCCGCCTGCGTCGGCGGAAGCCCGTCGAGCAGCCCGGCGAGGGCGCCGCGCAGGGCTTCCGCGGTGGAGGGGGAGGCGTTCACCGACACATCGTAGGCGGGCGGGCAACCCGCTCCGGAACGGCCGGGACCGGCTTCGGCCCCTCGCCGCGTGAACGACCCCGGCGGGTGCGGCAGTTGCTACGCTGGCCGCCCGTCGGCCGGGGTGGGGGGACCAGGGACCATGGGACACAGGATCACGGCCAGGGCGCTGGCGGCCGGCGCGGCCGTCCTCGCGTCGCTGGCCCTGCTCGCCGGCTGCGGCTCCGCCGAGGAGCGCCCCGCCCCCTCGCGGGGCACCGCCCGGTCCACGGCCGGGGGCACCGCCCCCGCCGGCCGGCTCACCGTCCCCGACGCGTACGACACCTCGCGGGGCTGGGAGGTGACCGGCCCGTCCCCCGACTTCGTCAGCGTCCGCGGCAGCGGGCTGATCGCGTACCTGGAGCGCGTCGACGGCACCCGGTACCGCCTGCGCACCCTCGACGCGCGCACCGGCCGCCCCGGCTGGACGGGCCCGGCCTGGCGGCCGCTCGGCGACCCGGCGGCCGTACCCGGTCTGCTGGCCCCGGCCAAGGAGGGCCGGGGGTTCTTCGTCACCTGGTCGTACGGCAGGACCGGCGACGACCCGCTGACGACGGCCGACAGCTTCGTGTCCCTCGACGTGTACGACGCGGCCGACGGCACCCGGCGGCGGGTGGAGGTGCCCTGGGCCGACGTGCCGATAGTGACCGGCACCGGCCCCGGCGTGCTGATCAGCGACGGGCGGGCGCGGAGCGCGGTCGTCGCCCCCGACACCGGCGAGGTCGGCAGCGTGGCGCCGCAGCGCCTCGGCTACCCGAAGGGCTGCGCCGACTGCCGGCGGCTGACCGCCGTACGCGGGGTCACGCCGAAGGGACTGCTGGTGAGCGGCGTGCGGGGGTTCTGGGTGCCGGGCGGCTGGGCCGGCCGCGACCGGGCGCCCGCCGGCGCGGACCCGGCGAGCGGGGTGCCCGCATCGCTGACGTCCGGCCACGTCCTCGCCCGGTGGCGGGGCGCGAAGGGCTCGGCGCGGGCCGCCACCCACGACATCTGGGCGGTCCACGACGCGCGGACGGGCCGGCCGCTGGTGAAGGCGGAGTGCCGCAGGCCGGCGATCGAACCGGGCGAGTACCCGCAGGCGGTGGCGTCCCCGGGCGGCCGGTACCTGATCGCGGGGAGCCTCGCGTTCGACCTGGACGCGCGGACCGGCCGCTGCTTCGAGGAGGAGGACGGTTCCAAGCCGCTCACCCTGACCACCGCCACGGACGCGGGCGTGGCGTACGGCGCGAGCGGGGCCCGCGGGGCGCTGGACGCGCTGAACGGCGGGGGCGACCCGGTCGCGGTGGACCTGGCGACCGGGGTGCCCGAGGCCCTCCCGCCGAACGTGCGGCTGCCGGTCGCCGAGGTGGCCGGGGTCGGCGTGTTCCGCTGGACGGACGCCCGGGACCGCGTCCACCTGGTCGGTTACGCCCGGCGCGGCTGACGGTCGGGTCGGCGGCCGGTCACGCCCGGCGCGTCCGGCGGTCCGGTCGGCGGCCGGTCACGCCGGGTCCGGCGGTCGGCGGTCCGGCCGGCGCTGCTGCCACGGGCGGCACAGGCCCAGGAAGCAGGCGACGGCGCCCAGCGCGCACACCAGCTGCACCACGGCCATCGGGACCGCCGTCGCCTCGCCCGCGATGCCGACGAGCGGCGAGGCCACCGCGCCGACCAGGAAAGAGGACGCGCCCAGCAGCGCGGAGGCGGAACCGGCCGCGTGCGGGGTGCGCATCAGCGCCTGGGCGTTGGTGTTGGGCATCGCCAGGCCCATCGCCGACATCAGGACGAACAGGCCGGCCGCCACCGGCACCAGCCCCACCTCGCCGAGGACGCCGCTCGTCATCAGCAGCAGCGCGGCGGACGCCAGGGTGATCACCGCGAGGCCGAAGCCGAGCACCTTGTCCATGCTGACGCGGCCCACCAGCAGCTTGCCGTTGATCTGGCCGACCGCGACCAGCCCGACCGAGTTGACGCCGAACAGCAGGCTGAAGGTCTGCGGCGAGGCGCCGTAGATTTCCTGCACCACGAACGGACTGGCCGAGATGTACGCGAAGAGGGCGGCGAAGGCGAGCCCGCCCGCGAGCATGTAGCCGGAGAACACCCGGTCGGCGAGCAGCCCGCGCATCGTCCGCAGCGCCTCGCCGACCCCGCCGACGTGGCGCCGCGCGGGCGGCAGGGTCTCGCCGAGCCACTTCCGGGCGACGAGGGTGAGCAGGACACCGACCACGGTGAGGGCGTGGAAGACCCCGCGCCAGTCGGTGACCCGGAGGATCTGGCCCCCGATGAGCGGGGCGACGATCGGGGCCACCCCGGAGATCAGCATGAGGGTGGAGAAGAACCGGGCCATCTCCACGCCGTCGTACAGATCGCGCACCACCGCCCGGGCGATCACGATCCCGGCGGCGCCCGCGAGGCCCTGGAGCAGGCGGAAGGCGATGAGCAGTTCGGGGCTCGGTGCCAGGGCGCAGGCGGCGGTGGCGGCGACGTACACGAGCATGCCGGTGAGCAGGGGGCGGCGGCGTCCCCACCTGTCGCTCATGGGGCCGACCACCAGCTGGCCGAGCGCCATGCCGGCGAGGCAGGCGGTCAGGGTCAGCTGGACGGTGGCGGCGGGCGCGCGCAGTGCCCGGGTGACCTCCGGCAGGGCCGGGAGGTACATGTCCATGGACAGCGGCGGGAGTGCGGTGAGCCCGCCGAGGACCAGCGTGACCAGCAGCCCCGCCCGCCGCGCGGCGACCGGCGCGGTGCCGGGGGCCGGGGCGGGAGTGCCGGAGGCGCCGGGGGCCGCGGCGGGGGTGGCCGGGTCGGCGGGCGCGGCGGGGGCCGGGGGTGTGGTCTTCGGGCGATCGGTCGGTATGTGTCCTGGCGTGCTCGGGCCGCTTTCCGGCATCTCGTCTCCTGGTGGTGGGGGCCGCGCCTATGCTCTCAGCTCGTCAGCGATGGTTGAAACCTCAATTTGGGGGCTGGGTATGGGCGGGACCGTGCGGTGGGGCGTGCTGGCGACGGGAGGCATGGCGGCGGCGTTCACGACCGATCTGCTGGAGCTGCCGGACGCGGAGGTGGTGGCCGTCGCGTCCCGTACCGCCGCGTCGGCGGAGGCGTTCGCCGAACGGTTCGGGATACCCAGGGCGTACGGCGGCTGGGCGGACCTCGCCGCGGACGACGGCGTGGACGTCGTGTACGTGGCGACACCGCACTCGGCGCACCGGGAGGCCACCGGGCTGTGCCTGGAGGCGGGGCGGGCGGTGCTGTGCGAGAAGCCGTTCACGCTGAACGCGCGCGAGGCGGCGGAGTTGGTGGCGCTCGCCCGGGAGCGCGGGCTGTTCCTGATGGAGGCCATGTGGATGTACTGCGGGCCGGTCATCCGGCGGATGGTGGAGCTGGTGCGGGACGGGGCGGTCGGTGAGATCCGGTCTGTCCACGCCGACTTCGGGCTGGTGGGGCCCGACGACCCCGGGCACCGGCTGCGCGATCCGGCGGTGGGCGGCGGCGCGCTGCTCGACCTGGGCGTCTACCCGGTGTCGTTCGCGCAGTTGCTGCTCGGCGAGCCGGACCGCGTACAGGCGGACGCGCTGCTGTCGCCGGAGGGCGTGGACCTGAACACGGGGATGCTGCTGGGCTGGGACTCGGGGGCGACGGCGTCGCTGTCGTGCTCCATCGTGGCGGACACCCCGCTGACCGCGACGGTGTCGGGGACGAAGGGGCGGATCGAGTTCCCGCGCGGCTTCTTCCACCCGGAGGGGTTCGTGCTGCACCGGGAGGGGAGCGAGCCGGAGGAGTTCACGGTGGCCGGGCGGCGGGACAGCCTCCAGCACGAGGCGGCGGAGGTGATGCGCTGCCTGCGGGCGGGTGAGACGGAGTCGCCCCTGGTGCCGCTGGACGGCACCCTGGCCGTGATGCGGACGCTCGACGCGGTCAGGGACCGCGTCGGCGTCCGCTATCCGGCCGACGAGCCGCTCACACGGGCTTGAGGCCCGGGTCGCCGGCCTCGGTCACGAACGAGGCCGCCGTGGTGACCGGCGCGCCGGGCGTCGTCACGGCGGCCACCGTCCGGTAGTCGGCGCGCGCCCGCTCGCCGGTCAGGGTGACCGTCACGTAGCCGCGCCGCCCGTTGTAGAACTTCAGGTGCGGGTTGGCGCGGGTGAGGTTGTCCCAGTTGGCGGGCCGGTCGGCGCCGTCCTTGCCGCTGGTGACGGACGTGGCGACGATCTCGGTGCCGAGGGTCCGCGAGGCCGGGTCGTCGAAGTCGGCCTTCAGGTCGAAGGCGTATCCGACGTGGACGTCGCCGGTCAGGACGACGAGGTTCTCGATCCCGGCGGCCGCGGCGCCGTCCAGGAGCCGCGCGCGGGAGGCGGGGTAGCCGTCCCAGGCGTCCATGGAGAGCTTGAAGTCCGGGGTGGGGACGTTGCGCCGCCGGGCGAAGGTGACCTGCTGGGGGACGACGTTCCAGGTGGTGTCCGCGTGCTTCCACCCGTCCAGCAGCCAGCGCTCCTGAGCGGCGCCGATCATGGTGCGCGAGGGGTCCTCGGACTCGGGGCCCGGCGTCTGCCAGCCGTCCCCGTACGCCTGGTCGGAGCGGTACTGGCGGGTGTCGAGGATGTCGAACTGCACGAGCCGGCCGAACCGCAGCCGCCGGTACAGCCGCATGTCGGGGCCGGTCGGCCGTTGCGGGGCGCGCAGCGGCTGGTTCTCCCAGTAGGCGCGGTACGCGGCGGCGCGGCGCAGCAGGAACTCCTCGGGCGGTACGTCGTTCTCCGGGGTGCCGCCCGCGTAGTTGTTCTCCGTCTCGTGGTCGTCCCAGGTCACCACGAAGGGGTGGGCGGCGTGCGCGGCCTTCAGGTCCGGGTCGGACTTGTACAGGCCGTAGCGCAGCCGGTAGTCCTCCAGCGTGACGGTCTCGCGGTTGAAGTGGGCCGGCAGCCGGCGGTCGGTGTAGGCGCGGGCGCCGCCGGTGGCGTTGACGGCGTACTCGTACAGGTAGTCGCCGAGGTGGAAGACGGCGTCGAGGTCCTCCTCGGCGAGGTGCCGGTAGGCCGTGAAGTACCCGTCGTGGTACGCCTGGCAGGAGACGGCGGCCAGTCTCAGCTCGCCGATCCGGGCGCCGGGGCGCGGGGCGGTGCGGGTGCGGCCGGCCGGGCTGATCCAGGTGCCGGCGCGGAAGCGGTAGTGGTACACGCGGTCGGGGTCGAGGCCGGGCACCTCGACGTGGACGCTGTGGTCGAGTTCCGGGTGGGCGGTGGCCTGCCCGCGTCTGACGATCCGGGTGAACCGGGCGTCGTGGGCGAGCTCCCAGCGGACCTGGACGCGGGCTCTGGGCAGGCCGCCGCCGGGCTCGTACGGGCGGGGCGCGAGGCGGGTCCAGAGGAGGACGGAGCCGGGCAGAGGGTCGCCCGAGGCCACGCCGAGGGTGAACGGGTCCTCGGTGATGCGGCGGGCGTCGGCCTCGGCGGCGTGGGCGGTGCCCGGGAGGTTCACCGAGAAGGCGAGGGCGGCGGCGGCCCCGGTGGCGGTGAGGAAGCCGCGGCGGCCGAAGTGGCGTGCGGCGGCGCGGAGTTCGGGTGCGTGCTCGGCTTCCCGCCGGGCGCCGGCACGGTGTGCGGACGTCATGGGCCCTCCCCTGGTGGTGTGTGTCGGGAACATCCCAGCCGCACGGGCTGTCGGGTACACAACATCCACATGTCGGCCGTGTGAGTTCCACGTGCCGGACTCTCCCGTACGCTGCGGCCCCATGAGCGGTGTACGGAAGATCGCGGTGGTGACGGGGGCCGGCTCGGGCATCGGCCGGAGCGTGGCGCTCGCGCTGGCGGAGGACGGCTGGTCCCTGGCCCTGGCGGGACGCCGGGCCGAGCCCCTTCAGGAGACGGCGGCCCTGGCCGGCGCGGACGTCCTCTGCGTGCCCACCGACGTGACGTCGTCCGAGGCGGTGGCGGCCCTGTTCGAGGCCGCCCGGGACCGCTTCGGGCGGGTGGACCTGCTGTTCAACAACGCGGGGACCTTCGCGGGCGGCGGGACGCCGGTCGAGGACCTGGACCACGAGACGTGGCGTGCGGTCGTGGACGTCAATCTGACCGGCGCGTTCCTGTGCGCCCAGGCGGCGTACCGGCAGATGAAGGACCAGTCGCCGCAGGGCGGCCGGATCATCAACAACGGCTCCATCTCGGCGCACGTGCCGCGGCCGCACTCGGTCGCGTACACGGCCACCAAGCACGCCATGACGGGCCTGACGAAGTCACTGTCCCTGGACGGCCGCCCCCACCGCATCGCCTGCGGCCAGATCGACATCGGCAACGCGGCGACGGACATGACCCGGCGCATGGAGACCGGCATCCTCCAGGCGAACGGCGAACGCGCGGTCGAGCCGGTGATGGACGCGGCGGACGTGGCCCGCACGGTCGCGCACATGGCGGCACTGCCGCTGGAGGCGAACGTCCAGTTCGCGACCGTCATGGCCACGACGATGCCCTACATCGGCCGGGGCTGACCCGCCCGGGCGCCGCCCGCCCCGGCGGGCCGCCTCGTCCGCGTACGGCCGCCCGCGCGTCCGGGGCGTCGGCCACCGGCGTCCTTGCCCCCGGAGTCTGCCGGGGGTCGCGTCACGCCTGGCCGGTCTCGAAGCGGGTCACCTTCCCGTCGTCGCCCACCACGAACCGCCACGCGGTCCGCATCTCGCCCCAGGTGTCGTTGCGGTACCGGACGACGAGCGCGTGGCCGTCCGCCTGCTCCGACTCGACGTCCATGTGGCCGCCGGAGGAGAAGATCTCCCTGTCGGCCCACTGGTCCAGGTCCCGGTCGGAGCCGTCGTCGGACATGGTGGCGCCGGGCGCGAGCACGGCGGCGAACGCGGCGCGGTCGCCCGCGTTGACGGCGGCGACGAAGGCGCGCACGGCGGGGTCGGCGAGCTGGTCCACGGGGATGGTCACGGTGTCTCCTTCGGTACGGGCACGGGAGGCGGCGGCGCCCCGGCCGTACCCTCCGTACCCCGTTCCCACGGAACCCCACCCGGGCACCCCGCCCGTACGGGTGAACGCGCCACACCCGAACCCGCCCCGGCCCCGGCGCGACTCCCGGGAGCACCTCGCCACCCGGAGGTGCGGGGGGCAGGCGGCGCTTGGGGAGGCCGGAGTGGGAGCATGGGGCGGCCACCGCCGTGTACGGGCGGGTGCGTGACCGGTGGGGCAGACGAGTCGGGCTGTACGCCGGGTTCTGTGCCCCGGGACCTCGCGGTCGTCGGGGCGACGGCCATCCATCTAGGACCGGCGTTGCCACCGGTCTCGTGCGGTCTACCCGCGGACTCGGGCGGGCAGCCCTCATGCGTCCGCGCAGGGACACCGGGGTGTCCCCTTTTGACCTTGCTCCGGGTGGGGTTTACCTAGCTGCCCAGGTCACCCTGGGCACTGGTGGTCTCTTACACCACCGTTTCACCCTTACCGAGGACCGAGGTCCCCGGCGGTCTGTTTTCTGTGGCACTGTCCCGCGGGTCACCCCGGGTGGCCGTTAGCCACCACCCTGCCCTGTGGAGCCCGGACGTTCCTCGGGAAGATCCCGAAGGGTCTCCACGCGGCCGTCCGCCCGGCTCGTCTGCCGTGCCGACCATGGTACCCGGCGCGTGGGACGCCGCCGGCCCTACAGGAAGTCGGCGGTCTCCAGGTCGAAGCCGAACGGCTCGGGGAGCGTGAGCGGCTTGCCGAACGGGACGGTGACCACCTGGCGGTAGTCCTCGCGCTCCGGGTCGCTGAAGAGCGTCACGGAGGCGGTTTCCCGGTCGACCAGCAGGTACAGCGGGATCTCCCCGCGGGCGTAGCAGCGCCGCTTGGTGTCCCGGTCGCGCTGCGGCCGGGTGGAGGTGACCTCGACGACGAGCGCCACGCCGTCGCACGGCATCCAGGACTCGGCGCCCCGGAAGAGCCGCAGCTCGGCGGGGGCGAAGGTGCCGTCGGGGATGACGTGGCTCCTGGGGCAGTTGCCGCCGCTGGGCAGCTTCAGGCCCTTGTTGCCGGAGAACTGCATGCGGGTGCGAGACCGCATGAAGACCTGCTCCACGATCAGGCTGTTGTAGTCCTCGTGGTCCCCGTCCGGCGGCGGCGTCACGACAATCTCCCCCTCGATCAGCTCGGCCCGGAAGCCCTCCGGCGTCTCCAGCGCCAGGAAGCCCTCCAGCAGGACGTCCGCCTGCGTGAGCGGTGCATGCGGCATGGCAGTCATGTCACGCCCCTTCCTCGGTCGCTCGTCAGACTGGGACATCACCGGGCCGCCTGTCCGTGGGATGGGAGTCGTTCCCTCGATCGTGGCACATGACCGGGGAAGGCCGCGGCATTGTGGTTGACCCTGCCGCGACGTCAACGTTTCTACTGGGTTCATGCGGATCGGAGAGATCGCCGGCCTCGTCGGCATCACCACGCGGGCGGTGCGCCACTACCACCACCTCGGGCTGCTCCCCGAGCCCCGGCGGCGGACCAACGGCTACCGGGACTACGCGCTGCGCGACGCCGTGCTGTTGGCGCGCATCAGGCGGCTGACCGAGCTGGGGCTCGGGCTGGACGAGGTGCGGGACGTGCTGGCGGACGACGCGGGCCGGGAGCTGGTCGACGTGCTGGACGAGCTGGACGCCGACCTGGCGCGGCAGCAGGCGGAGATCGGGGCCCGCCGGGAGCGGCTGGGGGTGCTGCTGGAGCAGGCCAGGGCGGGACGGCTGCCGGCGGAGGGGCCGGTGTCGCCCGGCCTGGCGGAGCTGTTCGGGGAGATGGCCACGGCGTCGGCCGCGCTGCCGGGGCCGGAGCCGGTGATGGCGGCGCGGGACCGCGAGATGCTCGCCCTAGTGGAGACGGTGGTGCCGGAGGCGGAGGGGGCGCGGTTGCTGGGCTCCCTGCGCGAGATGGCCCGGGCGCCGGGTGCGATGGAGCGGGCGTACGAGGTGTACGCGCGGCTCGACGCGCTGGCGGACGCGCCCGCCGGGGACGTACGGGTGGAGGAGACCGCGCGGGCGCTGGCCGGGCTGCTGCCGGACGAGATGGTGCCGGACGACCTGGGCGACCTGGACGGCAATGCGTTCACGGACATGTTCTTCGCGGACTTCTCGGCCGCTCAGGCGGAGGCCGTCCGGCGGGCGCTGCGGATCGCGGCGGAGCGTGCGCGGTGAGGCGGGTGGTCCGGGGTGCGGCGTACGCACTGCTGCCGGCCGAGGTGGTCCTCGCCGGGTGCCTGGTGGCGGGGGTGCGGATACCGGCGGCCGTGCTGCTGGCGGCGGAGGTCGCGGTGGCCGCCCTGCTGGGCGCGGAGGCCCTGCTGTACGTGCGGCTGCGGCGCCGGGGGCTCGGCCGCCGGGAGGCGGTGCGCGCGCTGGTGCCGGAACCGGCCGCCCGGCTGGTGGGGCACGAGCTGCGGCTGATGGCGAGCCTGGTGCGATGGGCGGCGCGGCGGCCGGACGGCGCCGGGCGGCCGGGCACCCGGGCGTTCGGGCACGCGCGGGATCAGGCCGCGTACGCCTACGGGTTCGCCTTCGTGTGCGTGGTGGAGACGGTCGGCATGTCGTACCTGCTGGCGTCGCGGCCCGTGGTGCACGCGGTGTTCCTGGTCCTGGACGTGTACACGGTGCTGTTCGTGCTGGGGCTGCACGCCGCGTCCGTGACCCGGCCGCACCTGCTGGACGGGGACGTGTTGCGGGTGCGGCGGGGTGCGCACGTGGATGTGGTGATTCCGCTGGCGCGGATCGCCGCGGTACGGCACGAGCCGCGGTTCTCCCACGAGGAGGAGGAGGCGGTCCTGAACCTGGCCGTCGCCTCGCAGACGTCCGTCACCGTCGAGCTGAGCGAGCCCGTCACCGCCGTACGGCTGCTGGGCAGGCCGTACCCGGTGCGCCTCGTGCGGTGCCACGCCGATGACCCGCGGGCGCTGGTGCAGGCGCTCGGGCGGGCGCTCACGCGGGCGCGAACAGCGCCTTCGCCCGCCCCGGATCGGCCTGGGTGAGCCGTACGCGCAGCCGCTCGCCCAGCGGCAGCGGCCCGGTGCCGCCCTCGACGCGGGCCACCACGGCGGGGTCGTCCAGGTGGACGGTGCCGATCGTCGGGTCCTTGTCGCGTACGTCGACGACGTACGCGTCGAAGACCTCACCCACCCGGTCCATGAGCAGGGCGGCCTCCACGATGTCGACGCTTTCGCGCTCGACCGCGCCCGCCCGGCGGGAGCCCTCCGCCATCCGTCGCGGGAGCTCCGGCAGCGCGGCCCGCACCCACTCCGGCGGCTCCTCCCCCGCCACCGCGGCCACGCACAGTTCGCCGGCGTACCGGTCGACGAGGCGCCGCAACGGGGCGGTGCAGTGGGTGTACTCGTCGGCGACGGCGGCGTGGACGGCCGGGACGGGGGTGTCGCCGTCGGTGAAGACGGTGTAGCCGGCCCCGCGCAGGAGGGTGGTGCAGTCCTGGAGGAAGGCGGCGCTGCGGGTGTCGCCCGGATCGAGGGTGCGGACGAGGGCCGCGTACGAGACGTGGTGCGGCCACACGATGCCGAGCGCCTTCGCGGAGCGCCGCAGCCGGCTGACGGCGCCGTCCGGGGCGGTCGGCAGGGTGCGGAGGACGCCGGTGCCCGCGGCGGTCATCAGGTCGGCGGCGGCCATGCCGGTGAGCAGGGAGATCTGCGCGTTCCAGGCGTCGGCGGGGCGGGGCGCGCGGTACTCCAGGCGGTAGGTGGCGCCGTGTTCGACGATCTCCTGCTCGGGGACGTTGAGGGAGATCCCGCCTCGCTCGGTCTCCAGCCGTTCCCGGAGGGTGCCGATCTCGCGCAGCAGGGCCAGCGGCTCCTCGGCGGTGCCCGCGTCGAGCTGCTTCTGGACGCCCTCGTAGTCCAGCCGGGCGCGGCTGCGGACGAGGGCGCGGTGGACGTCGGTGGCGACGCGGCGGCCGTCGGCGTCCAGGTCGATGCGCCACAGGAGGGCGGGGACGGTCCGGTCGGGGAGGAGGCTGGCGGCGCCCTCGGAGAGGACGGCGGGGTGCAGGGGGATCCGGCCGTCGGGGAAGTAGAGGGTCTGTACGCGGCGGTGGGCCTCGGTGTCGATCGCGCCGCCGGGGGTGACGAAGGCGGCTACGTCGGCGATGGCGTAGTGGACGCGGTAACCGCCGCCGGCGCGGCGCGTGAGGTGCATGGCCTGGTCGAGGTCGGTCGAGCCGGGCGGGTCGATGGTGAGGAAGGGCAGGTCGGTGGCGTCGCGGCCGGGCAGGCGGGGCGCGCGTACGGCGGCCTCGGCCTCGGCGAGGACGGCGGGCGGGAAGGCGCCGGGGACGGCGAGCTCGGTACGCAGCGCGCGCAGGGCGGCCCTCAGGGGCGCCTCGGCCGCGCCGGTCACACGCATTTGGCGGCGGGGCATGGGTCGAGGGTAAGGGCGCGGGGCACTCGGCGGCACCTCGTACGCCGCGGCGCCGAGCGGGCAAGGGGCGCCGTGGATGCCCGGGGCCGCGCACGCCACCGTGCCGCGCGTGCCGCGGCGCTTTGTACGCTGGCGCGGGGCCGCATCCCCGTTTCGTGCGTACTGAAGGAGAACCACCGTGCTCGTGCTGTTGCCGCCCTCGGAAGGAAAGGCCGCATCGGGGAGCGGCGCGCCGCTGGAGCCGGGTTCGCTGTCGCTGCCGGGTCTCGCGGGCGCGCGCGCCGCCGTGCTGGAGGAGCTGGTGGAGCTGTGCGCCGGCGACGAGGGGAAGGCGCGGGAGGTCCTCGGGCTGAGCGAGGGGCTGCGCGGCGAGGTGGCGAAGAACGCGGGGCTGCGGACGGCGGGTGCGCGGCCGGCCGGTGAGATCTACACGGGCGTGCTGTACGACGCGCTGGGGCTGGCGACGCTGGACGGTGCCGCGCGGGAACGGGCGCACGCCTCGCTGCTGGTGTTCTCGGGGCTGTGGGGTGCGGTGCGGGTGGACGACCGGATCCCGTCGTACCGCTGCTCGATGGGCGTGAAACTGCCGGGGCTGGGGGCGCTCGGGGCGTACTGGCGAGCGCCGATGGCGGAGGTCATGCCGGAGGCGGCCGGGGACGGGCTGGTGCTGGACCTTCGGTCGGCGGCGTACGCGACGGCGTGGCGGCCGAAGGGCGAGGTCGCGGCGCGGACGGCGACGGTACGGGTGCTGCACGCCCCGACGCGGAAGGTGGTCAGCCACTTCAACAAGGCGACCAAGGGGCGGATCGTGCGGAGCCTGCTGGAGGCGGGTGCGGTGCCCGCCGCGCCGGGTGAGCTGGTGGAGGCGCTGCGGGACCTGGGGTACGTGGTGGAGACGCCGGCGGAGGGGAAGCTGGACGTGCTGGTGGACGAGGTCCACTGAGTGACGTTGCACCATCCGCAACGCTCGTTGCGGGTGGCGCGGCGCCCCGGCAGGATGGGCGCATGATTCCCGCCCCGTCCGTGCTGGACCACGCCCCCGTGCTGCCCGTCGTCGTCATCGACGACGCCGCCGACGCCGTACCGCTGGCCCGGGCGCTGGTGGCGGGCGGGCTCCCGGCTGTCGAGGTGACGCTGCGGACACCGGCGGCGCTCGACGCCGTCCGGGCGATCGCGGCGGAGGTGCCGGGCGCGGTGGTCGGCGCGGGCACGGTCGTCTCGGCGCGGGGCGTCGCGGACGCGGTGGGCGCGGGGGCCCGGTTCCTGGTCAGTCCCGGCTGGACGGGCGGGCTGCTGGACGCGATGCGGGACTCGGGCGTGCCGTTCCTGCCGGGCGTCTCGACCGCCTCGGAGGTCGTGGCGCTGCTGGAGCGGGGCGTGCGCGACATGAAGTTCTTCCCGGCGGAGCCGGCGGGCGGCACCGCGTACCTCAGGTCGCTGGCCGGTCCGCTGCCGCAGGCCCGCTTCTGCCCCACGGGCGGCATCTCCGCCACGTCGGCGCCGTCCTACCTGGGTCTGCCCAACGTGGGTTGCGTCGGCGGTACGTGGATGCTGCCGGGCGACGCGCTGGCGCGACGAGACTGGGCGCGGGTGGAGGCGCTGGCCCGGGAGGCGTCGGCGCTGCGGGGCTGACGCGCGCGCCGCCGCGGCCTGCGTCAGGTGAACGCGATGTCGACGTGGTCGGCGACAGGGCGGTAGCCGAGGCGCCGGTAGAGCGCGGTACTGGTGGGGTCGGCGAGATCGGCGAAGAGCAGCACCTGCGCGGCGCCCGTGTCCCGGGCGGCGCGGCTGACGGCGGCGGTGAGGGCCCCCGCGTAGCCGCGGCCCCGCAGCTCGGGGGGCGTGTAGACGGGCGCGACACGGGACTGCCCGGCGACGGGCGGAGAGTGCGCGGCCATCGAGACGGGCCGGCCGCCGGCCTCCCAGACGTACAGCCCGCCTTGGGCGACGCGGCGCTCGGCGCCGGCGGTGTGGTCGGTGGCCGGGGCCACGCCGATGTCCGCGGCGAAGGCGCTCATCCAGGCGGCGGCGAGCGGTACGTCGGCGGCGGTGGCCCGCCGCGCGGTGCCGGGTGGGGCGGGCCTCGGCGGGGTCAGCTCGCCGAGCCGGTAGAGCCGGCTGCGGCGGGTGACCGTCCAGGACCCTCCCGGCCCCGTCCAGGCCACGGCGAACGCCCGCGCGGTCCGCTCGGCGCCCTTCACGCCCTCGACGGGGGTCCCCCGCAGGGCCTCGGCGAGCTGCCGGGCGGCCTCGTCCGGCATGGGGCCCAGCAGCGGGTCCCCGGGCGGGGTCCGAACGGCCACCGCCTCGACGGGCCCGCCGGGGTCGCGGCGCCAGAATCCGAACCGGGCGTCCCCGGACCCCAGCGCCCGGGGACCGTGGCGCAGCACCGTCTCCGCGACGGTGAGCGGCACGGTGTTGCGGGCCGGGTCGGCCGCGAGGAACGGGCCCGCCTCGCGGCGGAACTCCTCGGCGTCGTGGGTGAGTTCCCAGCCCACGGCGCTCAGCGGAGGTGGGAGGTGTCGTTCAGCAGACGGACCGAGGCGTTGCCGTCCCGGTAGTACGCCACCGCCGAGATCGAGGCCGCGGACAGCTCCATGCGGAACAGCGACTCCGGCGGGGCGCCCAGCGCCAGGCGGACCAGCGTCTTGATGGGCGTGACGTGCGTGACCAGCAGGACGGTACGGCCCGCGTGGCGGGCGGTCAGCCGGTCACGGGCCGCCGCGACCCGGCGCGCGACCGCCGCGAAGGACTCCCCGCCTGTGGGGGCGGCGTCCGGCGACGCCAGCCAGGCCGCCAGGTCCTCGGGGTGGCGCTCCCGCACCTCGGCGAACGTCAGGCCCTCCCAGGCGCCGAAGTCCGTCTCGCGGAGCCCGTCCTCGACGCGGACGTCCAGGCCGAGCCGGGCCGCCACCGTCGCGGCGGTCTGCCGGCACCGGGCCAGCGGGGAGGAGACGATCTCCTGGATCGTGCCGCGCGCCGCGAGGGCGACCGCGACCGCGTCGGCCTGCCGCCGGCCCACCGGGGACAGGTCGGGGTCGCCGCCGCCGCTGCCGGAGAATCGCTTCTCCGGCGTGAGCGCGGTCTCGCCGTGCCGCAGCAGCACGAACGTGGCCGGCGCGCCGAGGTCCGCCGCGGCGGCCCAGCCGACCGGCGGGGCGGCGGGCGCGGTGCTGCCGGCGACCACGGCGGCGCCCGCGTCGCCGAGCGGGTCGCCCCCGGCGGGAGCGGTACGGGCCGCAGCGGTCCGGGCGGTTCCGGCGGAAGCCGCGTCGGTCGCGGCGGTCGGCACGCTTCCGGCCGGCGCCGTGCCGGTCACATCCGCACCGGCCGTCGCACCGGTGGCGTCCGCACCGGACACCGGACCGCCGGACACCGAGACGCCCGGCACCGCACCGGTCACCGAACCGTCGGCCGCCGCACCCGGCGCCGCACCCGACACCGAGGCGCCCGGCACCGCCGCACCCGTCCCCGCAGCCGCCGGCACCGTGCCGGTGAGCGCCGCGCGGGCCTTCGCCGCGCCCGCCGCCGCGTCACCCACGACCCGGGCCGCGCCCGCGTCGGGGACGCCCGGCCGGGGACGGGCGCCCGCGTCCAGGGCGGCCGTCGAGGTGGACGGCCGCCACTGCTCGCCGCGCTTGCCGGCGTCCATCGCCTCGTTGGCGAGCCGGTCGGCGTGCTTGTTCCGCTCGCGCGGGATCCACTCGTACGTCACCTGCGACGGCGGGAAGATCCGGGCCGCCTCCGCCGCCAGCGGCTTCATCGCCGGGTGCTTGATCTTCCAGCGCCCCGACATCTGCTCGACCACCAGCTTGGAGTCCATCCGGACCCGGATCGTGGCGTCGGGCGCCAGCTCGCGCGCCGCCTTCAGGCCGGCCACCAGGCCCTTGTACTCGGCGACGTTGTTGGTGGCGACGCCGATGTACTCGGCCGCCTCCGCCAGCGGCTCCCCCGACACCGGGTCCAGGACCACCGCACCGTAACCCGCCGGTCCCGGGTTCCCCCGGGAGCCGCCGTCGGCCTCGACGACCAGTTCCCGCACGTCCGGCATTAGAGGCCCGATTCCGCCGTACGCACCAGGATGCGGCGGCAGTTCTCGCACCGCAGGACGGTGTCGGGCGCCGCCGCGCGCACGTCGTTCACCTCGGTGATGTTCAGCTCGATGTGGCAGCCCTCGCAGCGGCGCTGGAACAGCCGCGCCGCGCCGACCCCGCCCTGCTGCCCGCGGATCTTCTCGTACAGCTTCATCAGGTCGGCGGGCACGGAACCCGCCACCAGCTCGCGCTCCTTGGCGACGGTGGCGGCCTCGCCGTCCAGGTCCCGCGTCATGGCGTCCCGCCGGGCGACCGCGTCGTCGACCTTGGCCTGGACGGAGGAGACCCGCTCGGTCAGTTCGGCGACCCGCTCCTGGGCGGACTCGCGGCGCTCCATGACCTCCAGGACGACGTCCTCCAGGTCACCCTGGCGCTTGGCCAGCGAGACGATCTCCTTCTGGAGGTTCTCCAGGTCCTTGGGGGACGAGACGGCCCCGGAGTCCAGCCGCTGCTGGTCGCGGACGGCGCGCTGGCGCACCTGGTCGACGTCCTGCTCCGCCTTGACCTGCTCGCGGGCGCAGTCGCTCTCCTCGGTCTGCGCGGCGACGAGCAGGTCCCGCAGCTGGACGAGGTCCTTGTTCAGCGACTCGATCTCGGCGTGCTCGGGCAGGGAGTTGCGCTTGTGGTCGAGCTGCGACAGGCGTACGTCGAGGGACTGGACGTCGAGGAGTCGGATCTGGTCGGCGGGCGCGGCGTTCAGTTGGGGGCTCCAGAAGAAGAGTGGTGGGACCACGGGTCGGTGACCGTCTTCGAGACATGGACCCGCAGGTCCCAGCCGTGGCGGTCGGAAATCTCGTCGAGCTGGGCGGCGGCCAGCTCGCACCAGGGCCACTCGGTGGCCCAGTGGGCGGCGTCGACCAGCCCCAGCGGTGAGTGCTGGGTGGCCTCGGAGGCCGGGTGGTGGCGCAGGTCGGCGGTGAGGAACGCGTCCACGCCCGCCGCGCGCACGGCGTCGAAGAGGCTGTCGCCGGAGCCGCCGCTGACGGCGACGGTACGGACGGTGGCGTCGAGGTCGCCCGCGACGCGGATGCCCTGCGCGGTGGCGGGCAGCCGCTCGGCGGCGCGGGCGGCGAACTCGCGCAGCGTCCGGGGCGGATCCACCTCGCAGATCCGCCCGAGGCCGCTCGACGGGACGAGGGGCCCGGTGACGCGCAGTCCGAGGGCGCCGGCGAGGGCGTCGGAGACGCCGGGGTCGGCGGTGTCCGCGTTGGTGTGCGCGACGTGCAGCGCGATGTCGTTCCTGATCAGCGTGTGCACGACCCGGCCCTTGAAGTGGCCGGCCGCGACGGTCGTCGTACCGCGCAGGTAGAGCGGGTGGTGGGTGACGATCAGGTCGGCGCCGAGCGCGATCGCCTCGTCGGCGATCTCCTGTACGGGGTCGACGGCGAACAGCACGCGTGTGACCTCGGCGTCGGGGTCGCCGCAGACCGTGCCGACGGCGTCCCACTGTTCGGCCCGCTCGGGCGGCCAGAGGGCGTCGAGCTCGGCGATGACTTCAGACAGACGGGGCACGGAGGAAAGGCTACCTGGCCTGCCCTCCGGCCCCGTACCCGTGACCGCCCGGCCTCCCCCGCCGCCCGCCGGCCCGGTGGGGAGCGGACTCCCACGACGGCTCCACCAGCACAACCGCCCCCCTTTTCTCAGGCGAATCGGGACATCGCCACCCTTATAGGTGAAGTGCGGAAGCTCTCATTGTTCGGCTGGGAGTGCGAAAACTAGCTTCTGTCGCCGGAGGTGACGAGTCGATGACAGTCTGTGCCATCGAGACCGCCGCGGAGGACGACGGCGCGGTGTCGCGTCCGGGCTTCACCATCGCGGCCAACGGCGCCTACGCGGCGCGGCTGACGGGTGCCGGCGAGGCCCTGTTCCCCGAGCGCTGGACGCTGGACGGGCCGGAGCCGTACGCGGTGCCCCTCCCCGCCGCCCAGCCCGAGGATCCGCACGCGCAGGTGCTTCCGCTGGTGGACGGGCGGGTCCTGATCGCCCGCCGGACGGCTGGGCGGTACGTCTTCTCGTTGCTGTACCCGACGGGGCCCCGGACCGGTGAACTGCCGCTGGGCGCGATCGAGTCGGCTTCGCTGCGGCTGCTGCCGCCGTCACCGGACGGGGCGTGCGCCTACGCGCTGGCACGCGGGGAGCACTCGACGGGCGTCTGGCTGGTGGCCGGCGGCGGGCAGGGCGGCCCCGAGCACGTCGCCGAGGTGGAGGGCCGCTGTGGGGGCGGGGCGTGGCTGGACCGTACGGGCAGGCTGCTGGCGCTGGACCGGCGGCAGGACGAGGGCGGGCCGGTGAAGGCGGTCGCCGTCGACCTGGAGCGGGGCGGCGAGGTGACGCCGTTGCTGCAGATCACGGAGGGCAGCGAGGACCGGGTGCTGCTGGCGGATCCGGACAGCGGGCTGCTGCTGATCCGGTCCGACGCGCCGTCACCGGGCCACCACCGGCTGGGCTGGGGGGTGCTGGGCAGCATGATGCCCGTCCGCTTCCCGGAGTGCCTGCGGCTCCCCGACGCCGCGGTCACGCCGTTCGCGATACAGCCTGGGCAGACGCTGACCCCCGAGACCTGTGCCGTGGCGGTGCGGATCGACGCGGCGGCGGGCAGCTGGGTGGGGCTGTGGCGGCCGGCGGGGCGGCGGCTGCACCAGTTGCCGGCGCCCCGGGGGTGGCTGGCGGGGGCGGGGGTGTGGAGCCGGGAGGGGGTGCTGCGGCTGCCGTACGCGACCCGGGCGGTGCCGTGCGGCCTCGCGCGGGTGGACGTGGCCCGGGTCGAGGCGGCCAGGGCCGGCACGGAGCGGCCCGGGATGACCGGACGGGCCGGGGGGGCGGGCGGGCCCGGGGAGCCGGGAGGGCCCGGGGAGACCGGACGGGCCGAGGATGCCGGCGCCGGGCCGGTGGGGACGGCGCCGGAGGGGTCCGTACCGCGTCCGGCCGCACCGTCCGCCCCGGCCGAATGCGCCGACGGGGAACCGTCCGGGCCCTCGGTGACTCCTGGTGTGTGCAAGCCGGTGCCGCTGCAACAGGCGCCGCTCACCGGCCGCACGGGCCCTGGTTAGACTCTCGGGCCGCAACATCGTCAGCGATCACTACGGGGTGACTTCCCACATGTCTGAAGCCAGCACCGACACGACCCACGGGCGACCGCAGGGGGACGCCGGCGGCTCCGGAAAGCACCGAGGGGGTGCGGCGTCGACGGAGGACCTGTCGACGCAGCCGCACGGCCGCCACCGCAAGGACCCGCACCACAGCGCGGCCTGACGGAACGGCAGCCGGAAGGGGCCGCCCCGGGGAGAACCCCCGGGGCGGCCCCTTCGTCGTACGGGGGTTCGACCCCCGCCCGGAACCGTCATCGCGGCTCGTTCACACCGTTTCGACGAGGGTGTCGGCGAGGACCGGCGCGTCGTCCCGGTCGGCAGCGGTCACCTCGGCCTGCACGCGGCCGGCGGACTCCCACATCCGGATCCGGAGGGTCTCGCCCGGGTACACCACGCCGGCGAAACGGGTGCGGTACGAGCGGACGCGCGTGACGTCCCCGGCGAGCGCGGGGTCGACGTCGATGCCGGGTACCGAGAGGCCGCCCATCACGCCCGTGCCCGCCCCGGCGACGGTGGCGAAGCCGGGCAGCACGTGCAGCCGGGTCTCCATGGTGCAGCGGAGCTCGGCGAGGTCGGTCGCGGGGCGGCCGGCGCCGATGCCGAGGTGGTAGAGCTGGACGTCCTTGTGGTCCCAGGTGATCTCGGCGGACCGGGGAGCGGCCGCGATCGCCCGGTGCGGGTCGAGGGGCATGGGGCTGGGGCTCCTGCTCGTCGCCGGGGCCTCGGCGCGGCTGTCCGGCACCGCCGGCCGCTCCGGGGCCGCGAAGGGCCGCTCCGGGCCGCTCCGGGCCGTGAAGGGCCGGTGCGGGGCCGTGAAGGGCCGGTGCGGGGCCGTGAAGGGCCGGTGCGGGGCGCCCGGCCCGGCGTCCGGACGGGTCACGCGGCCGGCGGTGGCCCCGTGCGGCGCGGGTGGTGAACGTGGTGAAGGTGCGGAAGGGTCCTACGACGTGCCGGAGGGCACACGCGCCCCGCGTCCGGTGCGGACGGGCCGGAGCGGACGCCCCCGCCTGGGCCCGGCCGGCCCGGGGCCGCCGGCCGCGTGGCGGCGCGGGAAGCGGCGGACGCACGGCCGGCCGCGGCGGGCGGTCCCGGGGGCGGGACCGGCTCCGCGGCGGGCGTCCGCCGCCGCTGCGACGGATCAGTCGGAGTGAACGGGACGGTCGGTCAGAGCTTGTCCATGCCCTTGTACGGGCTGACGATGCGGGCCTTCTGGGACCCGAAGTCGACCAGGGTGGCGATCTGGTCCTCGACGGCGATGACCGTGCCGAGGCCATGCCGGTCGTGGGAGACCCGGTCCCCTACCGCGAAGTGCTTGATGGGTGCGGCGACGGGGGCTTTGAAGGGACTGGTGGCGAGGTGGCGCCGGGGCGCGGATCGGTTCGTCATTTCCCGCCAGTATGCGGCACGGAGGCCGGTTGGGGCAGAGGGCTGCCGCGACCGTGACCTTACGGCTCGGTCCGGCGCGGCAGCCACAGCGACATCAGCACGGCGCCTCCCAGCAGGATGCCCGCGCCGGTACGGAAGGCCAGCGCGTACCCGGCCGTCAGCGCCTCCGGCCCCGCTCCGCCCGCCGACCGCGACGCGGCGACCGTCGACAGAACCGCCAGGCCCAGGGCGCCGCCCATCGTCCGCGACGTGTTGACCAGGCCCGACACCAGGCCGGCGTCGCCCGGCGCGGCACCCGACGTGGCGAGGGTGGCGAGCGGGGTGATGGACAGGCCCGTGCCGGCCATCATCAGGACACCGGGACCGAGGATGGTGGTGACGTAGGCGCCCTGGGCGTCCATCAGGGACTGCCAGCCGAATCCGCAGGCGGCGATCAGCGTGCCGATCACCGCGAGGTCGCGGGCCCCGGTGACGGCCATCAGCCGGGGCGCCAGTTTCGAGCCGACGACGACGCTGATCGAACTCGGCACGAGGGCCAGACCGGCCTCCAGCGGGGTGTACCCGAGCACGTTCTGGGCGTACACCGTCATGAAGAACCACATGGCGAACGACGCCGAGCCGTTGACGACCATCGACACGTTGGCCGACGTCACGGCCCCCGAGCGGAACACCTTGAGCGGCATGAGGGGCGCCTTGGTACGGGCCTCCACGGCCACGAACGCCGCCAGCAGCGCCACCCCGCCGAGCAGCGGCAGCAGGGTCACCGGCGCGCCCCAGCCGGCCGCCTCAGTCTGCACGATGCCGTACGCCACGGCCGCGAGACCGCCCGTGACGAGTACCGCGCCGGGCAGGTCGAGCCGCCGCCCGCCCTCCGTGCGGCTCTCGCGGACCCACGCCGCGGCGCCGACGAGCACCAGGACGCCGACCGGCACGTTGATCAGCAGCACCCAGCGCCAGGAGAGCAGGTCCGTCAGGACGCCGCCGACCAGCCCGCCGGCCGCCCCGCCGCCCGCGCCGACCGCCGACCAGGTCGCTATCGCCCGGGTGCGCGCGGGCCCCGCCGGCACGGCGCCGGTCACGATGGTGAGCGTCGCGGGCGCGAGGACCGCCGCGCCGAGCCCCTGCACGGCGCGGGCGCCGAGGAGTTGCCAGCCCTCCTCGGCGAGTCCGCCGGCCATGGAGGCGGCGGTGAACAGCCCCAGTCCGACAAGGAACATGCGCTTGCGCCCGAACAGGTCCGCCGCCCGGCCGCCGAGCAGCATGAACCCGGCGAAGGCGATCGTGTACGTGTTGAGCACCCACTGGAGCCCGAGCGCCGACAGCCCGAGGTCGGCGCGCATCGACGGCAGGGCCACGTTGACCACGGAGACGTCGAGGACCACCAGGAACTGTCCGGCGCAGGCGGCGAGAAGCACTACCCACGTGCGGGCCGCGGGGCGGGACGGATCGGTGGAAGGACCCGAAGCCGAAGGGGCGGACGGACCGGTGGACGGACCGGTGGACGGACCGGTGGACGGGTCGGTGGCGGTGCGGTGGGGGTCGCGGTCGGCGTCGGCGTCGGGACGGGGCTGCGGCATACGCGTCATGGTCGCAGGTACGGTGCGCTCCGTACACGGGGATACGGGCCTTCGCCGGAAGTCCCGGCCATGGCGCCCGCGGACCGGCCGCCTACGATGTGACCGCCCAGTAAGGACGTCCGACCAGGAGGAACCCATGGCGGTGCCCGCCGCGCCCAAGCCGGAGACGCTCGCCGCCTTCGAGGCCGCCAAGGGGTTCATGCCGGTGCGCGAGGGCCTGGCGCTCCACGCCGCGGCCACCGAGGCCGGGCGGCTGGGGCTGCCGCTGCTGGAGATCGGCACGTACTGCGGGCGTTCCACGATCCTGCTCGCCGACGCGGCCCGTGCCGCGGGCACCGTGGCCGTCACCGTCGACCACCACCGGGGCAGCGAGGAGCAGCAGCCGGGCTGGGAGTACCACGACCCGACGGTGGTGGACCCGGAGATCGGCCTGATGGACACGCTGCCGGCGTTCCGCCGCACGCTGCACGAGGCGGGGCTGGAGGAGTACGTCATCGCGGTCGTCGGCCGTTCCCCGCAGGTCGCGCGGGTGTGGGCGGGCGAGGTGGGCATGGTGTTCATCGACGGCGGCCACACCGACGAGCACGCGACGGCCGACTACGAGGGCTGGGCGCCCCGGGTGGCCGAGGGCGGACTGCTGGTCGTCCACGACGTGTTCCCCGACCCGGCGGACGGCGGCCAGGCCCCGTACCGGGTCTACCTGCGCGCCCTGGAGTCGGGCGCCTTCACCGAGGTGTCGGTGACGGACTCGCTGCGGGTGCTGCGGCGTACGGGCCCCGGCTGCTGACCTGACCTAGCATCACGCTGTGCACCACGACGACAGTCCGCCGGCCGCGCGCCCGGCCCGCCGCTCGAAGCTCGCCCCCGCCCTCGCCGTCACCCTCGCCGTGTCGGCGTCGGCCGCGCTGGCCGGCTGGCTGGCCTGGGGGGCGGTGAGCGGTCCGGCCGCGAGCGCCCCGCCGAAGGGCCGGCCCGCTCCGGGCCCCTCCGCGCCGGCCCCCACCGCCTCGGGATCCTCCGGCGCCTCGGGATCCCCTGGCGGGGCGCCGCTCGCCGGGCGGACCGTGGTGATCGATCCGGGTCACAATCCGGGGAACTTCGCGCACCCCCGGGAGATCAACCGGCTCGTGGACATCGGAACGAACCGCAAGGAATGCGACACCACGGGGACGTCCACCGACTCCGGTTACACGGAGGCCGCATTCACCCTGGACGTTTCACACCGTCTCCGCGCCCTGCTCCAGGAGCAGGGCGCGACCGTGGTCCTCACCCAGGACGCCGACCGCCCGTACGGCCCGTGCATCGACGAGCGGGCCCGCGTCGGGAACACCGCCGGGGCCGACGCGGTGGTCTCCGTCCACGCGGACGGCTCGGCCGTCGGCAACCGCGGCTTCCACGTGATCCTGCCCGCCCTGGTCAAGGGCGGCGCGGCCGACACCGCGCGGATCACCGCCCCGTCCCGGTCCCTCGGGGAGAACATCGCGCGCGCGTTCGCCCGGGCGACCGGTACCCCGCCGGCCAACTACGTAGGCGGTGGCACCGGGTTGGACGTACGAAAGGATCTGGGCGGACTGAATCTGTCGACCGTGCCCAAAGTCTTCATCGAATGCGGCAATATGCGTGATCCGAAGGACGTCGCATTGCTGACAGACGCGGCATGGCGGCAGAAAGCGGCGCAGGGGATCGCGGTCGGCGTCCGTACCTACCTGCGGGGCTAGGTCCGGCGGGCGGTAGCCTGCCGGGGGTCCGGGGTCGCCCCGGACCCGTACCCGTACCCGGACCGCATCCGTACGATGGGGCCGGCCACCCCCGTGCACCGCGCCACCCCGACGAGACGAACCGACGAAGGACTCTTACACGTGAACATCCGCTCCCTCACTCGAGGCGATGGCGTGGTGATCGGAGCAGCGGTGGTGCTGTTCATCGCCTCGTTCCTCGGCCTTACTCCCGACGTCGACTGTCCCAGCGGCATCGACTGCTCGAACTTCGATTCAGCCAACGCCTGGGACAGCCTGGGCCTCCTGATGAGCATGTTCCTCTCCGGTGTCATCGGGGCGGCGCTGATCGTGGTCGGGCGCGGGATGCCCGGCCGCAGGGTCGCCGGGATCGACCTGGGTCAGTTCGGTGTGGCCTTCTGCATCTTCGCGCTGTGGACGGCGTTCTGGACCATCATCGACTGGGAGGCGGACGCGGGCGCCGGCCTGATCCTGGGCCTGCTGGCCACGATCGTGCTGGCCGGCGCCGCGATCGCCGCACCGCTCGTCCCGGCGCTGAAGGCCCCGCTGATGGGCGCGCCGCGTCCGCAGCAGCCGCAGCCGTACGGCGGGCACCCGCAGGGCGGTTACGGCTACCCCGGCGCCCAGCAGCCGCCGTACGGCGGGCAGCCCGAGGGCGGTTACGGCTACCCGGGCGTCCAGGCCGGTCAGCCGGGCCAGCCGCAGCCTTCGCAGGCCGGTCAGCCGGGCCAGCAGGCCGAGCCGCAGGGGCAGCCGTCGCAGGGCGGCCAGGCGCAGCAGCCCGCGCCCGCCGGGGACTTCTCGCCGTTCTGGTTCGCCGTGCCGGTGGCCCGCCCGCTGTACGCGGAGGACGGCTCCCCGACCCCGATCGCGGAGCTGGCGCCCGGTACCTGGTACCTGGCGGTCGAGCAGCGCGGCCAGGGCCTGGTGGCGCAGACGCAGGACGGCCGCCGCGGCGTACTTCAGGACACGACGGGCATCCAGCGCGGTTAGTGCCGCCGAGCCGGTCCGGCCCGTACACGGCCCCTCGCCCTTCCGGGCGGGGGGCCGTTGCCGTGGGGTCGCCCACCGGACGACGACGCGCCGCCGGGCGGACCCGGCGGGGTGCCCACTCCCCCAACACCCGCTGCCCGGGGTGGGTTTCGGGCACGGGCGAGCGGCAACCCGTAGCGCATGTCTCCCCGTCATCGGAACGGAAGCGCGCAGGCGGCGACCGCGATAGCGGTCATCGCCGATGTCATGGCCGCCATCATCGGCCTATGGATCCTGATGTACCTGTTCGACGCCAACCGGGCCAACGACCTGGTGCAGTTCGTCCAGGACACGGCCCGCTGGCTCGCCGGGTGGTCCCACGACCTGTTCACCTTCGACGCGGCCTGGCTGCGCGTGGTGGCCGGGTACGGGCTCGCCGCCCTGGTGTACCTGTTCCTCGGCCACGCCCTGGCCGGCCGCCTGCGCCGGTACTAGGACGCGAGTACCCGGCACCGCGTATCGGGAGCCGGCCGGTGGGCCATGGTTCAGCGGCCGGCGCTCCAGGTGTGGGCGACGTCGACCACGAGGCGGTCGGGCAGGTGCAGGACGCGGAAGGGCAGCCTGGCGCGGACGCCGAGGCCGACCTGGGTGTCGCCCTCGAAGCTGCCGACGAACCGCGTGTCCCGGAACGTGCGGTAGCCGGTGATGTTCACCCCGGGCAGCGGCTGGGCCACCTTCCCCGGGTAGGTGGCGCGGCCGGTCTCGGGGTCGTAGCCGGGTGCGGCGAGGCGGATCTCCAGGACGGCTCCGCCGGCGACCGGGACGTGGCTCCCCGAGCCGTCCTGGTAGAGCCGGTCGACGTACCTGATGTCGTAACCGGCCTTGCCGTTGCCGAGGCCGGGGACGTGGAACACCATGCGGTCGTAGCAGTCGTGGCGGCCGGTCCTGATGTCGGTCAGCGACGCGGTCGCCGCGCCGGCGACGGTCTTCCGCGCGCTGCCCCATCCGGTGGGGCAGGCGGCGGTGCGCGAGGCCGCGACGGGCGCCGTCCCGGCCGGCGCGGCCTGGGCGGGCACCGTCAGCGCGGCGAGTCCCGCACTGGTGAGCAGGAGCGTCGCCATGGTCGTGGTGCGTCGTTTCATGTTTCCCCCTGGCGCTGGGTCCGTTGTCGAAGTGGGACGACCGGAGCGGCCGGAAGGTTGTGGTCGATCCTTCCGGGAACGCCGCGTCGGTCGGTGAACTCGGGTACCCCTGTGCCGGGGTGACGAACCGGCGACGGCCGGAGGTGGCCGGTTCAGGTCACCGGCAGCAGTCGGGGGCCAGGCCGTGCGGGAGGCGTTCCCCGCCGAAGACGGCCGTCGTCGCCTCGTCCCCGCCCAGCGCGGCCACCGCCAGCAGCAGGGAGCCGGCCGTCCAGGTGGTGAGCTCCTCGGGCCAGACGGCGCGGTTGCCCTCGAAGACGTAACCCGTCCAGTACAGGCCGCCGGGGGCGCGGAGGTGGCCGATGGACTGGAGGATCCGCAGGGCGCGGTCGGACTCGCCGATCGCCCAGAGGGCGAGCGCCAGTTCGCAGCTCTCGCCGCCGGTGACCCAGGGGTTGGGCAGGACGCAGCGGACTCCGAGGCCCGGGACCACGAAGTCGTCCCAGCCGCTCTCGATCCGCTCCTTGGCCGCCGCGCCGGTGACGGCGCCGCCGAGGACGGGGTAGTACCAGTCCATCGAGTAGCGGTTCTTGTCGAGGAACCGCTCCGGGTGGTGGCGGATGGCGTGGGCGAGCGCGCCGACGGCGAGTTCCCAGTCGGGCTGGGGCTCCTCGCGTTCCTCGGCGATCGCCAGGGCGCAGCGCAGCGCCTGGTGGATGGAGGAGGAGCCGGTGAGCAGCGCGTCGGTGACGGGGGTGCCGTCGGGCTCGCGCTTCCAGCCGACCTGACCGCCGGGCTGCTGGAGGCCCAGCACGAACTCGACGGCCGCGTAGACGACGGGCCACATCCGGTCGAGGAAGGTGTCGTCGCCGGTGGCGAGGTAGTGGTGCCAGACGCCGACCGCCACGTAGGCGCAGAAGTTGGTCTCCCGGCCGTGGTCGGTGACCTGGGTGTGGTCGCCGTCGTGGTAGGCGGCGTACCAGGAGCCGTCCTGGTTCTGGTGGCGGGCGAGCCACTCGTAGGCGCGGGCGGCGGCGTCGTGTTCGCCGGCCGTGTCGAGGGCCATGGCGGCCTCGGTGTGGTCCCACGGGTCGAGGTGGTGGCCCCGGAACCAGGGGATGGCGCCGTCCTCGCGCTGCGCGGCGAGGATGCCGGCGACGGTCTCGGCGGCCTGCTCGGCGGTGAGGACGCCCGGCAGGACCAGGTGTTCGGTGCGTTCGGGAGAGGTCACTTGGCGTCCGCCGCGGGGAGGTGCGGCTTGGTCGCGTACGCCACGAAGCTCTTGCCCATGACCGGGTTGAGGGCCTGCTCGGCGAGACGGGTGGCGAGGGGCTTCTTCATGATGTCCCAGACCAGCAGCTTGTGGTACGCCCGCACCGGCAGCGCCTTGTCGTTGTCGACGCCGAAGGCGCACTTCAGCCACCAGTACGGCGAGTGCAGCGCGTGGGCGTGGTGGGTGCCGTACGGCCGGAGCCCGGCCTCGCGGATCCTGGCGAGCAGCTCGTCGGCCTTGTAGATGCGGATGTGGCCGCCCTCGACCTCGTGGTACGCGTCGGAGAGCGCCCAGCAGACCTTCTCGGGGCCGTAGCGGGGAACGGTGACGGCGATGCGGCCGCCGGGCTTGAGGACGCGGACCATCTCGGCGAGGACGCCCTTGTCGTCCGGGATGTGCTCCATCACCTCGGAGATGATCACGACGTCGAACGACTCGTCGGGGAAGGGCAGGTTGAGCGCGTCGCCCTCCATGGCGGTGGCCGTCGCCCCGGCGGGCGCCTCGCCGGCCTCCTCCATGGCGGCGAACCACTTGGCGACCTCGCGGATCTCCTCGGCGTTCCGGTCGAGGGCGACGACCCGGGCTCCGCGCCGGTAGCACTCGAAGGCGTGCCGCCCCGCGCCGCAGCCCAGGTCGAGGACGCGGTCGCCGGGGGCGAGCGGGAAGCGGGTGAAGTCGACGGTCAGCACGGGGACGGCCTGCTTTCACGGAAGAGGGGGGAGGGGGTGCGGGGGGACTGCGAGGTCATCGGCGGGCTCCGCGTGCCGCGATCGCCTCGCGGTACAGCTGGGCCGTGCCCTGGGCGGCGCGGGCCCAGGTGAACCTGTCCAGTACCCGTGCGCGGCCCGCCGCGCCGAGCCGGGCGCGCAGTTCGGCGTCGCCGAGCAGCCGGCCGAGACCGGCCGCGAGGGCGCCCGCGTCGCCGGGCGGGACGGCCAGGCAGGTCTCGCCGTCGGGGCCGGCGACCTCGGGGATGGCGCCGCCGGTGGTGGCGACGAGGGGCGTCCCGGTGGCCATCGCCTCGGCGGCGGGCAGCGAGAACCCCTCGTACAGCGAGGGCACGCACGCCACTTGGGCGCTCCGGTAGAGGTCGACGAGCTCGGCGTCGGTGACGCCCTTGACGAACCGGACGGCGCCGTCGAGCCCGTACCGCTCGATGGCCTGGGCGACCGGCCCGTCCTCGGCGCGCTTGCCGACCACGACGAGGTGGGCGTCGGGGTTCTCGGTGCGCAGCTTGGCGAGGGCCTCGACGAGGTGGACGAGGCCCTTGAGCGGGACGTCGGCGCTGGAGGTGGTGACGATCCGGCCGGGGACCTCGGGGACGGCCGGGTCGGGCGACCACAGGTCGGTGTCGGCGCCGATGTGGACGACGCGGATGCGGTCCTGCCGTACGCCGAGGTGCTCGACGATCTCGTCGCGGGAGGTGCCGGAGACGGTGAGCACGGACGGCAGGCGGCGGGCGACCCGCTTCTGCATGCGCGTGAAGGCGTACCAGCGGCGGACGGAGGCGCGGCGCTTCCAGTCGCCGGCGGCGTCCAGCTCCAGCCGCCGGTCCACCGTGATGGGGTGGTGGACGGTGGTGACGAGCGGGGCGCCGATGTCGCCGAGGAGGCCGTAGCCGAGGGTCTGGTTGTCGTGGACGACGTCGAAGTCGCCGCGGCGGGCGGCCAGGTGGCGCCGGGCGCGCAGCGAGAAGGTGAGCGGTTCGGGGAAGCCGCCGGTCCACATGGTGGCCACTTCGAGGGCGTCGATCCAGTCGCGGTACTCGTCGCGCTTCGGTGTGCGGAAGGGGTCGGGCTGCCGGTACAGGTCGAGGCTGGCCAGCTCGGTGAGCGGCACGCCCTCGTCGAGTACGGGGTAGGGCTGGGAGCCGATCACCTCGACGCTGTGCCCGAGGCGCGCCAGTTCGCGCGAGAGGTGGCGGACGTAGACGCCCTGCCCGCCGCAGAACGGGTTGCCCTTGTACGTGAGGAGCGCGATGCGCAGCGGGGCTTCGTCGCCCTCGGTGCCACCGCCGCGGGGGCCTGCCTCAATGGCCTCAGCGGTCACTCGCGGCCCCCTTCTGCCTTGCGTTTCGCCGGAGCGTAACCGGTCGCGCTAATCTAGAACAAGTTTCAGACTTGATGGTTCAAGGAGCTCCGAATCTACCGGCAGGTAGTGCCGCTGTGAGGGCCGGTCCAGGTGATTCACGCCACGACGGCCCACCGCCGGTACCGGCCCGTAGCACGCCTGCACACCAGGGAACGGAACGACGGAACGGGACACATGACCGCGGAACCCAGACCGGCCTCTCCGCCGCTCACCGAGCGCCAGGAGGCGCGCCGCCGCCGCATCCTTCACGCCACCGCGCACCTGGCCTGCCGGGGCGGCTTCGACGCGGTCCAGATGCGCGAGGTGGCCGAGGCGGCGGGGGTCGCGCTGGGCACGCTGTACCGGTACTTCCCGTCCAAGATCCACCTGCTGGTCGCGACCATGCAGGACCAGCTGGACCACCTGCACACGACGCTGCGGAAGCGGCCCCCGGCCGGTGAGACCGCGTCGGAGCGGGTCGCGGAGACGCTGATGCGCGCGTTCCGGGCCCTCCAGCGCGAGCCGCACCTCGCGGACGCGATGGTGCGGGCGCTGACGTTCGCGGACCGCGGCGTGAGCCGGGAGGTGGACACCGTCTCGCGGCAGACGACGGCGATCATCCTGGACGCGACGGGTCTGGAGCACCCGACGCCCCGGCAGCTGTCAGCGGTGCGGGTGATCGAGCACACCTGGCACTCGGCGCTGATCACCTGGCTGTCGGGCCGGGCGTCGATCGCGCAGGTGGGGATCGACATCGAGACGGTGTGCCGTCTGATCGACCTGCCGGCGCCGGACGCGTCCGGGACCGGCACCCGCCCCCGGGACACCCGTGCCGGGGACGCCACCCGCGCCGCGGGCGGGGCAGCCGGGCCGGTCTGACCGGGCCCGGAGGGCCGTCACCGCGCGTTCTTGTTCTTCTCCAGGTCTTCCTCGAAGAGCTTCTCGCACTCCGGTCCGCCGTCGGTGGCGATGAACGAGACCATCAGGAAGCCGCCCTGGCGGTGGTGGCTCGCCTTCACCGTCCAGCCGCCCTTGTCCAGCGACGTGATGACCGAGCCCGTGTGGTCGGACCTCTGATTCTCCTTCCAGCCGCCCTCGGCGAGCGCCGCGAGCGTGTCGCCGTAGGACTTCTCGGAGTCGGCGGCCTTCTCGTCGTCGACCTGCCAGGAGACCATGCACGGTTCGAGGGCCGGGGGGACGTCCCCGTCGGACGGCTTCTGGCGGAAGCCCGCCGCCGTGGCCGCGGCCGCGATCTCCCGGGCCACCGCGGCGGCGTCCAGGCCGCCGCCGGCCTCCCCCGGCGCCCCGGCGCCCGCGCGCCCCGGGGCCGTGACGCCGGGGGGCGCGGGGGTCCCCGTCTCCTTGCCGGAACCGCCGCCGCAGCCCGCGGCCAGCAGCACCGCACCGGCGGCCGCGGCCGCCCTTCCCCACGCTCTCGCCCTCGCTCGAGCAGGGGACACGCCAATCGCCTTGTGCACGAGGATCCCCATCCTGTGTGCGCACGGGCCCGTGCCCGTGTGACCAGGAGGGCAGCTTCGCACGAGGGGGCGGGCCGACCCGTGCAACGACGGGCTCCGCGCGCCGCCCCGCCTCGGGCCCTCCCCCGGTGGGCGGGGCGCGCCGGGCGGTGACCCGGTGACGTACGTCGCGTCGGGGCCGTCCTGACCCGCCGGTAGAGTGAGCGCGTCGTCATCATGCCCGTACGGGGGGAAGCCGGTGCGAATCCGGCGCTGACCACGCAGCCGTGAGACCGCCCTTCGGCGGTGAGCCGGAATGCCCCGCACGCGCACGTGTTCGGCTCGTGTCACCGAGCTCCCGCCCGGTGACCGGCACCGTCGAGGAATGCGGAGCCGGAGCCTGGTGCCTTTCGCGTGCCGGTGCCCGGTTCCCGCAGGAGAGGCCACCGAAGCCATGACCACCGTTCGCGTCCGCCGCGGCGCCGCCGCGCTCGCCGCGGCCGCCGTCCTGCTGTCCGGCGGTGCCCCGGCCGCCCATGCGGCGCCCTCGCCGGCCCCCTCCCCCGTGATGCCGGCCGGCCTGTACGGCACCAAGGACCCCACCTACGACGGTGTGTGGCGGCAGTCGCTCGCCTTCATGGCCCAGCAGGTGGCCGGTGTCGAGCCGAACCGCGAGGCCGTGGGCTGGCTGCTGGACCAGCAGTGCGACAGCGGCGGCTTCGCCTCCTACCGCCCCGACCCGGCGAAGACCTGCGACCCGAAGACCCCGCTGGACACCAACGCCACCGGCGTCGCCGTCCAGGCCCTGTCCGGCGTCGACAGGCCGGAGGCGGCCGAGCCCGGGACCGACCCGGTCAGCAAGGCCATCGGCGCGGGCGCCGCCTGGCTGAAGGGCGTGCAGAACAAGGACGGCGGCTGGGGCTACCACCCCGGCGCGCCCAGCGACGCCAACTCCACGTCGATCGTCGTCAGCGCCCTCGCCGCCGTCGGCCACCGGCCCGGCGACATCACCTCCAGCGGCGGCCGGACCCCCTACGACGCGCTGCTCGGCTTCGCGATCCCCTGCGGCGCGGGGACGGGCGCGGGCGCCTTCGCCTACCAGGCCGACGCGAAGACCGGCGCGCTCGTCGCGAACGCCGACGCCACCGCGGCCGCCGTCCTCGCCGGGCTCGGCAAGGACCTCCGGACGCGCGGCGTCGAGCCGGAGCAGCGGCCGACCTGCCGGACCCCGGCCAGGCCGACCGCCGAGCGCGCCGCCCGCAACGGCGCCGCCTGGCTGGCCGGCGCCCTCGCCGGCAGCGGCCACCTCGATCTGCCGCCCATGCCGGGCGCCGGAACCGCGGCCCCCCTGCCCGACGTCGGCAACACCGCCGACGCCGTCATCGCCCTGGGCGCGGCCGGGCACGGCGGCAAGGCGGCGGGCGCCGTGGCGTGGCTGAAGAAGAACTCCGCGGCCTGGGCCCGGGAGAACGGCCCGGCCGCCTGGGCGCAGTTGGTCCTCGCCGCCCACACGGTGGGCGAGGACGCCCGCGACTTCGGCGGTGTCGATCTCGTACAGCGGCTGAACGCGACCGGCCCGGTCCCCGCGTCGGTGCCCCTGGAGTCGAAGAAGCCCGCGGAGCAGGGGGCGGACGACGAGGAGAGCGGCGAGCCGGGCGTCGACGTCCGGCTGGTCGTCGCCGTCTTCCTGGTGGCCGGCATCGGCATCGGCTTCCTGCTCAGCGGCCGCAAGCGGACCGGGCGGCCGTGATGCGTGCCCGGTTCCCGGCCCCGCTCCTCGCGGTCGCGGTCGCGGTCTGCGCCGTGCTGCTCGGCCTCCCCGGGACGGCCGAGGCGGCCGGCTACCGCTACTGGTCGTTCTGGGAGGGCGGACCGGGAGGCGGGTGGACGTACGCCACGCAGGGCCCGGGCACCGCCCGGCCCGCCGACGGTGACGTCAACGGCTACCGGTTCGCCGTGAGCGCCGACTCGCGGGACGCCGCACGGCCCCGCCGCGCACCCGGCTTCGCCGCGATCTGCGGGACGGTGCCCGCCGAGGACGGCACCAAGCGGGTCGCCGTCGTCATCGACTTCGGTACGGCGGCGGACGCGCCCGCGCACGACGGGCAGCCGCCCGCGCCGCGCGCGGCGTGCGCGCGGGTGCGGGCCGACGCGACCGGCGCGGAGGCGCTCGCGGCGGTGGCGAGGCCGCTGCGGTACGACGACCGGGCGCTGCTGTGCGCGATCGCGGGTTACCCGAGGACGGGGTGCGGGGAGCAGGTTTCGACGACCCCCGGCGGGCCTGGCCCCGCCGGTTCGGCGTCGCCGACGCCCGCGGCCCACCCGGTGACGGACCTCGAACCCGGGCCGTCCGCCGGGACGGTCGCCGGGGTGGCCGCCGTCGCCGTCCTGGGGGCCGCCGGGGTGTGGCAGGCCCGCCGCCGTCGCCGATGAACCTCCGCGCGCCCGGGGCGAACCGCTCCAACGCCGTGCACGCGGGCGCCTGGTGGCTGTGGGCCCTGGGCCTGGCCGCCGCCGCGTCCCGCACGACCAACCCCCTGCTGCTGGGCCTGCTGGTCGGTGTCGCCGGGTACGTGGTGGCGGCCCGACGCACCGACGCGCCGTGGGCCCGCTCGTACGGGGCGTTCGTGAAGCTGGGCCTGGCGGTCCTGGTGGTCCGGCTGGTGTTCTCGGCGCTGCTCGGCTCCCCCGTCCCCGGTACGCACGTGCTGGTCACCCTGCCCGAGGTGCCGCTGCCCGACTGGGCCCGGGGCGTGCGGATCGGCGGCCGGGTGACGGCCGAGCAGCTGGTGTTCGCGCTGTACGACGGGGCGAGGCTGGCCGCGCTGCTGATCTGCGTGGGCGCCGCCAACGCGCTCGCCAACCCGGCGCGGCTGCTGAAGTCGCTGCCCGGCGCGCTGTACGAGGTGGGGGTCGCCGTGGTCGTCGCGATGACGTTCGCGCCGAACATGGTCGCCGACGTGGGACGGCTGCGGGCCGCCCGGCGGCTGCGCGGACGGCCGGCGGGCGGGGTGAAGGCGGTGCTCCAGGTGGGGCTGCCGGTGCTGGAGGGCGCGCTGGAGCGGTCGGTGGCGGTCGCCGCGTCGATGGACGCGCGGGGCTACGGCCGCACCGCACCGGTGCCGCGTGCGGTACGGCACGCCACGACGGTCCTGACGCTGGGCGGCCTGCTCGCGGTGTGCGTCGGCGCGTACGGTCTGCTGACGGCGTCGGGGGCCTCGTACGCGGTGCCGTTCGTCGCGGCGGGGGTGGTCATGGCGGCGGCGGGGTTGCGGCTGGGCGGCCGCCGTTCGGTGCGCACCCGCTACCGGCCCGACCGGTGGGGCGCGCGGTCCTGGCTGGTGGCGGGGTCGGGCGCGGCGGTCGGCACCCTGATGGCCGGTGCCGACCCGGTGGCGCTGCACCTGGTTGTCGTTCCGCTCTCCGCGCCCGGGCTGCCGCTGTGGCCGGCGCTCGTCGTCCTCGTGGGCCTGCTGCCCGCTTTCGTGGCCCCGCTGCCGAAGGAGTCCGTGTGATCCGGTTCGAGAACGTGACGGTCACGTACGCCGACGCCGCCGCGCCCGCGCTGGACGGTGTCGACCTCACCGTCCCCGAGGGCGAGCTGGTGCTGCTGGTGGGCCCGTCGGGGGTGGGCAAGTCGACGCTGCTGGGCGCGGTGTCGGGCCTGGTCCCGCACTTCACGGGCGGCACCCTGCGCGGCCGGGTCACCGTCGACGGCCGCGACACCCGCACCCACCGGCCGCGTGAGCTGGCGGACGTGGTGGGCACGGTGGGCCAGGACCCGCTCGCGCACTTCGTCACGGACACGGTGGAGGACGAGCTGGCGTACGGGATGGAGTCGCTGGGGCTGGCGCCCGCGGTGATGCGGCGCCGGGTGGAGGAGACCCTGGACCTGCTGGGCCTCGCCCCGCTGCGCGACCGGCCGATCGCCACGCTGTCGGGCGGCCAGCGGCAGCGGGTGGCGATCGGGTCCGTCCTGACCCCGCACCCGAAGGTGCTGGTGCTCGACGAGCCGACGTCGGCGCTCGATCCGGCGGCGGCGGAGGAGGTCCTCGCGGTCCTGCAGCGGCTGGTCCACGACCTGGGCACCACGGTCCTGATGGCCGAGCACCGCCTGGAGCGCGTGGTGCAGTACGCCGACCGGGTGGCCCTCCTGCCGGCGCCCGGCGCGCCGGTGGTCGTCGGCCCGCCCGCCGAGGTGATGGCGGTGTCGCCGGTGCGCCCGCCGGTGGTCGCCCTGGGCCGGCTGGCGGGCTGGGACCCGCTGCCGCTGTCGGTACGTGACGCCCGGCGCCGGGCGGGCGGGCTGCGGGACCGGCTGGCGGGGCTCGCGCCCGCCCCCGCCGTCGCCTCCACCGGTGGGCCGGCTGTCGCGGCGGGCGCCCCGGTGGCCCCGTCCGGGGTGCGGGCGGTGCTGAGCCGCCTGGTGCGCGGCGACGCCGCCGGGGGCAGCGGGAGCGCCGGGCCGACGGTGGCCGAGACGCGCGGCCTGTCGGTGCGGCGCGGCAGGGCCGAGGCGCTGCGGGACGTGGCCGTCGGCGTGCGCGCCGGGGAGACCGTGGCCCTCATGGGGCGCAACGGGGCCGGCAAGTCCACCCTGCTCGGGGCGCTGGTCGGGCTGGTCGAGCCGGCGTCGGGCAGCGTCCTGGTGGGCGGCCGGGCGCCGCACCGTACGGCGCCGCGCGAACTGGTCCGGCACGTCGGGCTGGTCCCGCAGGAGCCGCGCGACCTGCTGTACGCGGACACGGTGGCGGCCGAGTGCGCGGCGGCCGACGCCGACGCGGGCGCCGCGCCGGGGACGTGCCGGGCGCTGGTGTCGGAGCTGCTGCCCGGCGTGGCCGACGGCACCCATCCCCGGGACCTGTCGGAGGGGCAGCGGCTGGCGCTGGCCCTGGCGGTGGTGCTGGCCGCCCGGCCCCCGCTGCTGCTGCTCGACGAGCCGACGCGGGGCCTGGACTACGCGGCGAAGGCCCGGTTGGCCGGCGTCCTCAGGGGGCTGGCCGCCGACGGGCACGCCATCGTGATGGCGACGCACGACGTGGAGCTGGCGGCCGAGCTGGCGCACCGGGTGGTCGTCCTGGCCGAGGGGGAGGTCGTCGCGGACGGCCCGACCCACGAGGTGGTCGTCTCCTCCCCGGCGTTCGCCCCGCAGGTGGCGAAGATCCTGGCCCCGCAGCCGTGGCTGACCGTCGCACAGGTGGAGGCGGCCCTGTGAGCGCCGCCCGCCCGGTGCGCCTGGGGCCCCGTTCGGTGGCGGCGCTCGTGCTGATCGGCGCCGTGGGGGTGGTCGCCTTCGGCTGGCCGCTGCTGGCGGACGGCTCGTCCGTGCTGGCGGGCCGGTCGCAGGACGCGCCGTGGCTGCTGGCCGTGGTGCTGCCGCTGCTGGTCGCCGTGGTGGTGGCGACGATCGCCGACTGCGGCATGGACGCCAAGGCGGTGGCGATGCTGGGCGTGCTGGCGGCGGTCGGGGCGGCGCTGCGTCCGCTGGGCGCGGGGACGGCGGGCCTGGAGCCGATGTTCTTCCTCATGGTGCTGAGCGGCCGGGTCCTGGGCCCGGGGTTCGGATTCGTGCTGGGCGCGGTGACGATGTTCGCGTCGGCGTTGCTGACCGGCGGGGTGGGGCCGTGGATGCCGTTCCAGATGCTGTCGATGGGCTGGTTCACCATGGGCGCGGGGTTGCTGCCGGGGCCGGTGGCGCTGCGGGGCCGGGGCGAGCTGCTGATGCTGTCGCTGTACGGGGCGGTGGCGTCGTTCGCGTACGGGACGGTGATGAACCTCCAGGGCTGGGTGACCCTGCAGGGCATGGGCAGCGGGATCTCGTTCCACGCCGGTGACCCGGTGCGGGAGAACCTGGTGCGGTTCGTGGCCTACTGCGCGGCGACGTCGCTCGGCTGGGACCTGGGGCGGGCGGTGCTCACCGTCGTCCTGGTGATGACCATCGGATCGACGGTCCTGCGGGCTCTGCGACGGGCCACTCGGCGGGCCGCCTTCGAGGTCCAGGTCACATTCGAAGGCGCCGACAAGGCCTGAAGGCGGCCTTCGGGGGTGAGGCGCCCCACAGGACACAGGTCACATACGAAGGGACATAGTGCCCTGAAATGGACGGCTGGCGGTCCCGGGTCCTCCCGTGGTGACGTGCGCTGATCGCCGCCGGGGGCCAAGAGTCCCTTCGCCCCCTCTCCGGTCCCGGGTAGTACCGGGGGTCCTTGCGGCGGCCGGACCGCCCTGCTTCTCTGGTGATGTCGCCGGGCGCAGCTCGCATCGCAGCGCCCCTGGCAGCCCTCCCCGAGCTCTCGGCCCCGCCCGAGCAGGGGACCCCGAACCCCGCCTCCCGGCGTGGTCCGGCATGCCCGCGACTCCCCAAGTCCCCGACGTTAGGTCGCTACGTGTTCCGCTCGCTCGTCAGCCGTTTCTCCGCCCGTCCCAAGTCCGTCGCCGCCGGCGCCGCGGTGCTGCTGAGTGCCACCGGCGCCGTGCTGGGCACCACCGCTCCGGCCTCGGCCGCCTCCGCGCAGGACATCGCGAAGAAGATGGTCCCGGCGGGTCAGTACCAGTGCTTCGACAGGATCGTCGAGCACGAGTCCGGCTGGAACCCGTCCGCCACGAACGCCTCGTCCGGCGCCTACGGCCTGGTGCAGGCCCTGCCGGCCTCGAAAATGTCGTCGGCCGGTTCGGACTGGAAGACCAACCCCGCCACGCAGATCGAGTGGGGCCTGGACTACATGAACGACCGTTACGGCAGCCCGTGCGGCGCGTGGAACTTCTGGCAGTCCAACGGCTGGTACTGAGCCGTCCCGGCCTGACGGCGCGAGGCCCCGGTGAACGACGTTCACCGGGGCCTTCCCGCGTCCCGGCCCGGGGGGGGGGGGGGGGGAGGGTGGGGGGGGGGGGGGGGGGGGTGGGGGGGGGGGGGGGGGGGGGGGGGGGGGTGGGGGGGGGGGGGGGGGGGGGGGGGTACGGAACCCCCCCCCCCCCCCCCCCCCCCCCCCCCCCCCCCCCCCCCCCCCCCCCTCCCCCGCCCCCCCCCCCCCCCCCCCCACCGGGCGGGGGTGACACGTGCGGACAAGTGGGGCCCGGCGGGTGGCGAAGTGACGTACGTTCGGCTGCATGAGCCAAGAACGCTGGTCCGCCGTGGACGACTACCTCACCGACATGCTGGCGCCCGCCGACGAGGCCCTGACCGCCGCGCTCGCCGACAGCGACGCGGCCGGCCTGCCGGCGATCGGAGTGACGCCGCCCCAGGGCAAGTTCCTGCACCTGCTGGCCCGTGTGCAGGGGGCCCGTACGGTGCTGGAGATCGGCACCCTCGGCGGCTACAGCACCATGTGGCTGGCCCGCGCGCTCCCGGAGGACGGCCGGCTGATCACCCTGGAGCACGCCCCGGAGCACGCGGACGTCGCCCGCGCGAACCTCGCACGGGCCGGACTGGACAAGGTGGCCGAGGTCCGGACGGGCGCCGCCCTCGACACGCTGCCCCGGCTGGCCGACGAGGGCGCGGGCCCCTTCGACCTGGTCTTCATCGACGCCGACAAGCCGAGCAACCCCCGGTACGTGGAGTGGGCACTGCGGCTCACCCGGCCGGGCAGTCTGATCGTCGTGGACAACGTGGTACGCGGCGGCGCGATCACCGACGAGTCCTCGCAGGACCCGGCGGTGACCGCGACGCGTGAGCTGTTCGACCTGGTCGCGCGTGACCCACGGCTGGACGCGACGGCGCTCCAGACGGTCGGCGGCAAGGGGTACGACGGGATGCTGCTGGCCCGCGTCGCGGCCTGACCCGCCGCCGTCACACCCGCAACAGGCGCTCGGCCATGGCACGGTACGCCTGGAGCGTGACCCGGAGCCGTTCCGTGTCCGGCTCCTGGTCGTCCCCGCGCCCGTCCGCGTCCCAGTCGGCGCGCAGGGCACGGCGGTGGTCGGCCAGGGCGGCGGTGAGCTCGTCGGCGGCCGCGTCCAGCACGGCGGCGGCCTCCTTCACGGACCGGTGCGGGCTGTCGACGAACCCGCTGAGCGCCTGCTGCATCCGCCGGGCGAGCTCCTCGCGGGCCTCGTCCGGCACCAGCGGGGCGGACACCCCGGCCACGTCCCCCGTCCGAGGCGCGTCCCCGCGAACGCCGGCCCCGGTGGGGCCGGTGCCCGGGCCGGCGGCCGGGGGCGTGGTCGCGGTGGTGGTGGGGGCTCCGGTGGGCGCTTCGACCTTGTAAACCGCGCCGGGTCCGGGCGCGGCGCCCGGGGCGGCCGGCGGCGTCTTCGGAGGGGTGACGGCCTCGTTCAGGGGGGCGACGCGGTACGAGGTACCGGTCGGGGTGTTCGCCCCGGACGGGTCACCGGTGCCGTGCTGCGGGGTCGGTCGCTGCGGGGACATCAGGCGCCACTCCCCTTCGGCTGCCACGGCGTGTGGGCCCGGTGGCCGCGGCCTTCCTGGCGGCGCGGGGCGTGGCGGGCGTGGTCCTCGGCGTGCTCGGTGACGAGCTCCTCGAAGAGCCGGCGGGCGTCGACCATCGCGGCACGCAGCTCCTCGGTGCCCGTGTGCGGGTCGCGGCCGTCCGTGTGGGCGGCGCGGTGCACCCGGCGGTAGCCGTCGACGTGCTCGGCGTGGTGCACGGACAGCGCGGCGACCTGCTCCTCGTACGCGGAGGCCGCCGGGAAGCCGCGGTCCTCGGCCAGCCGGGCCAGCAGCCGGTCCGCCTCGGAGACGGCCTGGCGCGGCGCGTCGACGAACTGCTCCTGCAGACCCGCCCAGAGGGCCACGTACTGCTCACGGGCCTCACGGGACAGCGGCCGCGGCCGCAGGTCGCCGTGGAGCCGGACGCGCTCGGCGAGTTCTCGTTCCGCGGCCTTGGTGTCACCGTCGTGCCGGGCGACGGTCCGCTCGTACTCGGGGCCGAACCGCCGCTTCAACCCGTGCCCGCGGCGGCCGGCCCCCCTGCCCGGTCCGGCGTACAGGACCGCGGCGACCACGGCGGCGAAGACGACGACCAGGGCGACGACGATCAGGACAGTGGACATGACTGTCTTCCCTCGATCCAGGGGTCGGGGTTTCTTCGTGTCTGTTCGTCGGCCGTGTTGCCGCAAACGCGTTGGCCAAACGACGGTCCCTCGGATAGAGACACACCATGACGAGTACCAACTGGAGTATCCGCCCGGAGCGTTACGACACGCCCGAGGCCACCGCTCTCCGGGTCGACTACTACGACGACGTGGCGAGCCGCTACTACGGGCGGCCGATCACGGCGGACGAGATCGACGACGCGATCCTCAACGAGAAGCTGAACCAACTCACGCCGCCCACCGGCGCGTTCGTGGTCGGCCGGGTGGAAGGGAAGCCCGCGGCCTGCGGCGGGGTGCTGATGCTGGACGGGGAACGGGCCGAGCTGACCCGGGTCTTCATCCGGCACGCCTTCCGCGGCACCGGCGGCGCCGGCCTCCTGATGGACGCGCTGGAGACCGCCGCCGTCGGGCTGGGCGCCAAGCGCATGGTGCTCAACACCCGCCTGGACCTGGTGGAGGCGCGCGCCCTGTACGTCCGGTGCGGTTACCGCGAGATCCCGGCGTACTGCGAGGGCCCCTACATGGACGTCTGGTACGGCAAGGAGCTGACAGCCGCCGGCCGGCCCCGGGTCGTGTCCGGAAGGTCCCCCCTGGGCCGCGACTTTCCGGACACTCCCTAGCCGTATGGCCGTACCGCCTAGCGCGCGTGGTTCCGGCGCACCTCCACGGCCCTGGGCCGCTCCTGCCGGGAGCCGCACAGCTCGGCCGTCAGCTCCTCGACCAGTTGCACCAGGTCGGTCGGCCGCTCCGGCCCCCACCAGTCGCCGAGCAGCTCCGCGAGGGACTCCTCCCGGGCGTGCGCCAGCCGCGCGGCCACGGCCGCGCCCTGGTCGGTGAGCAGCAGTTGGATCCCTTCGCGGCGCACCAGACGCCGTTCCTCCAGCTGCCGGGCCGCCTGGGTGATGAACCGGAGCGGTACGGGCGTGGTGTCGGCGAGCAGGCCGGGCTCCACCGTGCCGTGGCGGCGGACGCGCAGCAGCAGCCAGCTGGCGGCGGGGAGCAGGTCGAGCCCCGCGCGGGCGGTGATCTTCTCGTAGATCTCCTTGCGGCCCTCGCGGGAGCCGAGCACCGACAGCGCGCGGGCGCACTCGTCGTGCGAGGAGCGTTCGACGGGGTTGGAGGCGACGGTCTGGCTGGGGTCGGGGGCGGTGACCGCGCCGCGCAGCCGGTCCTCCTTCAGCAGCAGGGCGATGAGGAAGGCGAGGACGACGACGGGCGCGGCGTACAGGAAGACGTCCGTGATGGAGGTGGCGTACGCGTCCAGCACGGCGGGACGCAGGTCCGGCGGGAGTGCGGCGATGGCGCGCGGGTCGGCGGCCAGTTGGTCCGCCCCGGCTCCCGGGGGCAGTTCCCGGCCGGCGAGGGCGTCGGCCAGTTTGCCGGTGAGCCGGTTGGTGAAGACCGTGCCGAAGATGGCCACGCCGAAGGACGCGCCGATGGAGCGGAAGAAGGTGGCGCCGGAGGTGGCGACGCCGAGGTCCTCGTACCCGACGGCGTTCTGCACCACCAGGACCAGGACCTGCATGACGAGGCCGAGCCCGGCGCCGAAGACGAAGAAGTACAGACTCATCTCCCAGTCGGAGCTGGACACCTTCATCCGGTGCAGGAGGACCAGGCCGAGGGCCGTGACGGCGGTGCCGAGGACGGGGAAGACCTTCCAGCGGCCGGTGCGGCTGACGATCTGGCCCGAGGCTGTGGAGGTGAGGAGCATGCCGAGCACCATCGGCAGCATGTGCACCCCGGACATCGTCGGGGTGACGCCCCTGACGACCTGGAGGAACGTCGGCAGGTAGGTCATCGCGCCGAACATCGCGAAGCCGACGATGAAGCTGATGACCGACACCAGGGTGAAGGTGCGGATCCGGAAGAGCTTCAGCGGCAGCACGGGCTCGGCCGCCCGCCGTTCGACGCGCACGAACCAGACGAGCAGGACGGCTCCGGCGACGGCGAGGCCGATGATCCGGGCCGAGCCCCAGTCCCAGGTGGTGCCGCCGAGGGACGCCACGAGGACGAGGCAGGTGGCGACGGAGGCGATGAGGAAGGTGCCGAGGTAGTCGATGGTGTGGCGGGTGGAGCGCGCGGGGATGTGGAGCACCGCGGCGATGACGAAGAGCGCGACGACGCCGATGGGCAGGTTGATGTAGAACACCCAGCGCCAGGAGAGGTGCTCGGTGAACAGCCCGCCCAGGAGCGGTCCGAGGATGCTGGTGGCGCCGAACACGGCGCCGAACAGGCCCTGGTACTTGCCGCGCTCACGCGGTGAGACGAGGTCGCCGACGATGGCCATGGACAGCACCATCAGGCCGCCGCCGCCCAGGCCCTGGACGGCCCGGAACGCGATGAGCTGCGGCATGTTCTGCGCGATGCCGCACAGCGCGGAGCCGATGAGGAAGATGACGATGGCCGTCTGGAAGAGCTTCTTGCGCCCGTACTGGTCGCCGAGCTTGCCCCAGAGGGGGGTACCGGCGGTCGAGGCGAGCATGTACGCGGTGACGACCCAGGACAGGTGCTCCATGCCGCCCAGTTCGCTGACGATCGTCGGCAGCGCGGTGGAGACGATGGTCTGGTCGAGCGCCGCCAGGAGCATGCCGAGCAGGAGGGCGCCGATGGCGACCAGGACGGTACGCCGGTTCTGTCCCTGTCCCGGGGCGGGGCCGGTGGCCGGTGTGGTCACTTCCTGCGCCATGGTTTCTCCCTCGTCATCCCTCGTCGCGTGGGCGGGCGGGTCGGACGCGTTACCCCTCGTTTCCTCATCCCATCCTGGGCGCTTCGTCCCGATACGGCCCGCCGAGCGGGGAGGAGGGGGCGGACCGTGGTCCTCCGGGTGGCCCGGCGGGCTGCATAATCGCTCGCAGTTCAAAGGGGAGGGGCCCACATTGACGGGACAGTTCTGTCCTGATTGCGACGGCGACTGCGGATGTGCCTCCACGGAGGACACGCTGGGGATACGTCCGTACGTGAACCTCGGCGGGGAGCCCGGCCGGGGCCCGGAGCCGCCGGGTTCCGCGGTCCCGGGTTCCGCGGTCCCGGGTTCCGCGGTCCCGGGTTCCGCGGGTTCGCCGGGTTTCGTGCCGCCCGCGATGCCCGCGTCGACGATGCCGCTGTACGTGCCGCTGGAGCCGGAGCTGGTGTCGCTGGACACGGTGGGCCCACCGCGCGGCGCGCGGGCCGGCACCCGGGCGCAGGCCCGGGCGGACGCCCGGTCCCGCAGCCGTGCCCGCCGGCCGTACGCCGTGCTGGGCGCCGTGGCGGCGGTGGTCGCGGTGGTGGCCGTGGCCGCGTTCGCGGGCGGGCTGTTCGGCCGGGACGGCGAGGCGGACCGGGCCCTTCCCGACCTGGTGCCGAGCGCGCCCGCGTGGCCGAGCGAGGGGCCCGCGGAGCCGTCGCGGGCGTCCGGGTCGCCGTCGTCGTCGCCGTCGCGGACGGAGTCCCCGTCCGCGACGGCGTCAGCCTCCGCGTCACGGTCGGCCTCGCCGTCCGCCTCGGTGGCGGTTTCCGCGTCCCTGGCCCTGGCGGTGCCGGACACGCCGTCGGCGTCGGCCTCCCCGAGCCCCTCGAACGACCCGCCGGGCGGACCGGCGCCCTCGCCCACCCGTAGCCGCGTGCCGAGCGCGGAGCCCGCCCCCGAGGAGCCCGCCACCCTGCGGCGGGGCGACTCGGGGGCGGCGGTCACGGAGCTCCAGTACCGGCTGCGGGAGGCCGGCCTCTACGACGGACCGATGAACGGCCGCTACAACAAGGACGTGGAGTGGAGCGTGGGCCAGTACCAGGAGGCCCGCGACCTGCGGAGCGACGGTTGGGGCGTGTACGGCCCGGAGACCCGCGAGTGGCTGGAGTCCGAGACGGGCCCCCGCTGACCCCGCACGCCCCCGGTCCCGCGCCGGTCCGCCCGGGGACGGCGGCGCACCGTCCCCGGGCGGACTGGCGCTGGGGGGCATGGTTTTGTATCGTAAAGGAACAAAGTGGTCCCGCCCGTATACCCTGACCGGCGGGCGGGCCACTTCGTACCCCCACCTCACCCTCCCCGTGGAGATCGCCGATGCCGGCCGCCCCTTCCGTCCTGACCGCCCGGGCCCTCCTCCTCGACATGGACGGCACGCTCGTGAACTCGGACGCCGTCGTGGAGCGCTGCTGGCGACGCTGGGCGCTGCGGCACGGGCTCGACCCGGAGGAGGCCCTCAAGGTGGTCCACGGCCGCCAGGGGTACGCCACCATGGCCGTCCTCCTGCCGGACCGTCCCATGGCGGAGAACCACGCCGACAACCGCGTGATGCTCGCCGAGGAGACCGCCGACCTGGACGGCGTCGTCCCGATCGGCGGCGCGCCCGCCTTCCTGGCCGCCATCGCCGCGCTCCCCCACGCCCTGGTCACCTCGGCCGACGAGGCGCTCGCCCGAGCCCGCATGGGCGCGGCCGGGCTGCGCATGCCGCGGGTGCGGGTGACCGCCGAACTCGTGGGCGCCAGCAAGCCGGACCCGGAGGGGTTCCTGAAGGGCGCGGCCGAGCTGGGCTTCGACCCCGCCGACTGCGTGGTGTTCGAGGACTCCGAGGCGGGCATCGAGGCGGGGCGCGCCGCCGGGATGCGGGTGGTCGGCGTGGGACCGCGCGCGGGCGCGTTCGGCCCCGACGTCCTCGTACCGGACCTGACGCACGTGCGCGTGGAGGCGGACCGCGCCGGTGACGCGATCCGCCTGCACATCACCGCGTAGGCGTCACGCGGCCAGCGCCTCGTAGAGGCTGAAGCCCGCCAGCGCCAGCATCAGGCAGGCGGCGACCCTGGTGATGAGCCGCAGCGGTACGTACTTCATCAGCGTCCGGCCGCCCAGGATGCCGATTCCGGCGACCGCCCACAGGGCGAGGACGGCGCCGAGGCCGACGGAGAGCGGGTCGTCGTAGCGGGCGGCGAGGTTCGCCGTCATGATCTGCGTCAGGTCGCCGAACTCGGCCACCAGGATCAGCATGAAGCCCGCCCCGGAGACCTTCCAGAAGGACTGGTCGGCCGGGGCCTTGATGTTCTCCTCGTCCTCTTCGCCCTTCCTCAGGAGCAGCACCGCCGCGCCGGCCAGGAACAGCACGCCGACCAGGGCCTGCACCAGCCGCTGCGGGAGGAGGGTCAGGACGCTGCCCGCGGCCACCGCGAGCACGACGTGGACGGCGAAGGCGGCGGCGACACCCGCGAAGACGTAGGACGCGCGGTACCGGGTGCCCAGCATGAGGCCGGCCAGCGCGGTCTTGTCGGGAAGTTCGGCGAGGAAGACGACGCCGAAGGTGATCGCCATGATCGTGAGGCTGAGCACGGGATTTGATTCCTCGATCGGTCGGGCTCCGCCGTACCGAGAAGAGACGTGTCAGGGGTCGCTCCGGCACGGCGGCACCATGGATGGGGACAGGCATGGCACTGCTGTTGCCGAAGGTCTCGCTGGCGCGCCCGACGGCGTGCCTCCGGGCGCCGGCCGGGCGCGAGGCCCAGCAGTATGTCGACGTTCCGGCGAAGAGCTACTCCCCTTCTGCTCCGTCCAGGGTACGCGATCGGCCCGGCCGCCCCCCGCGCCGGTGCAGCCGGCCCCGCGCCACCAGCTCCAGCACGGCCGCGACCGCGACGCCCTGCACGGCCATCAGCCCGACCAGCACGAACAGCTGCACCGCCCCGGCCTCCAGCGGCGACGCCCCGCCCAGCAGCATCCCGACGAACGCACCCGGCAGGGTGACCAGCCCCACCGTCCTGGTCTGGTCGAGCCCCGGCAGCAGGGCGTCCGCCGCCGCCTCCCTGGCCACCTCAAGACGCGCGTCGCGCTCCAGCAGGCCGAGCGCCAGCCCCGCCTCCACCTCGCCGTGCCGGGTCCCGAGCTCGTCCAGGGCGCGCCGCCCGCCGAGCACCGTCGCGGTGAGCGCCCCGCCGATGAGGATGCCCGCCACCGGCACCAGGGTGATGCCCTTCGGCGGTACGAGCCCGGTCAGCAGCAGCGCGCCGACGACCGGGACGACCCCGGCGGCGATGGGCACGGCCGCCCACCCCCACGTCCCGTTCGGCGTGACGCGGCGCCCCGCGGTGCGGACGGCGACGGCGTACATGAGCAGCAGGAAGGCGAGCAGCAGCGGTACGGAGCGGACGACCCACCCGATGGCCAGCGACACGGCGGCCAGCTGCGCAGCCGCCCGCACCCCCGCGGTGACGATCTCGCGCGGCGCCCGGAGGTGGGCGAGCGCGGCGACGCCGGCGGCGACGGCGAGCAGGACGGCGAGAACAGCCGCGAACGTGGCATTGACGGGCAGCAGCACACGTCAACCCTAAAGCCGGACAAGGCAGGTGCCGGGCCGTCAGAAACCGGGCACAACCCTTGATGTGACGTGCACATGTCGCCACTCTGTAACCCGGCGCATTCCCCGGGGCAACCCGGCGCCACCACGATGACCGAGCAGCCCGGCCGGGCTGCCGGTCACCACCCCCCCACATCACGAGGGAGTTACCCATGTCCGGTGTCTACGCGCGTCGAATAGCCGTTCTCGCCGCCTCCGCCGCACTCACCGCCACCGGCGTCCTGGCCACCGCCCCCGCCGCCCAGGCCGCTCCGCCCACCCCGGTCAGCGCCGCCACCGCCCGCACGTACCTGGGCCAGCTCACGGTGAAGGCGGAAGGTTCCTCCAGCGGCTACAGCCGCGACCTGTTCCCGCACTGGATCACCCAGTCGGGCAGTTGCAACACCCGCGAGGTCGTCCTCAAGCGCGACGGCGTCAACGTCGTCCAGGACTCCGGCTGCGCGGCGGTCAGCGGCACGTGGTACTCCGAGTACGACGGCGCCACCTGGCGCGCGGCGTCGGACCTCGACATCGACCACGTCGTCGCCCTGGCAGAGGCCTGGCGTTCCGGCGCGAGCGCCTGGACCACCTCGCAGCGCCAGGCCTTCGCCAACGACCTCACCCGCCCGCAGCTCATCGCGGTCACCGACGACGTCAACCAGGCCAAGAGCGACCTCGACCCCGCCGAGTGGCTGCCGTCGCGCACCGCGTACCGCTGCACGTACGCCCGGATGTGGGTACACGTGAAGTACCACTGGAGCCTGAGCGTGGACTCCGCCGAGAAGAGCGCCCTGCAGTCGGTGCTCAACGGCTGCTGACCCGCTCCCCGGTTCCTTACGTTTCCGTCGCCCCGTACCGTACAGAAGTAGTACGGGCGGGTCGGCGGAGACGGTGTCCGCGGAGTCGACGAAGCCCACGGGGCCGATGGACGAGGCCACGGACTCGATGGAGGAGGCCGGACATGGCAGCCGGACTGCGGTTGGGACCACTCCTGCGGCATGTCGACTGGGAGCGCGGTGACCGGGCGACCGTCTGGGTCGAGGCCGACCGCCCGTGCACGGCCGAAGTGCGGTGCGCGGACGGCGCCGGAGGCAGCGTCCGGACCTTCCAGGTCGCCGGACACCACTACGCCCTGGTGCCGGTCACCGGCCTGACCCCCGGCTCCACCACGCCGTACGAGGTCCTGCTCGACGGCCAGCCGGTGTGGCCGCCCACCGAACCGGACCACCGCTACCCCGCCAGCACCATCACCACGCCCCGGACGGGCGCCGACGAGGTACGTGTCTCGTTCGGGTCCTGCCGCTGGGCCGCGCCCCCCGCGGGCGGGGACGACCCCGTCGGCCCCGACGCCCTCGACACCCTGGCCACCCGTCTGGCGGAGGACCCCGGTGCCGTACGCCCCGACGTCCTGCTGCTGCTCGGCGACCAGGTGTACGCGGACGAGACCTCCAAGGACACCCGCCGCTGGCTGGCCGGGCGCCGGGACCTCCGCCAGGCACCGGGAGCGCAGGTCGCGGACTACGAGGAGTACACCCACCTCTACTACGAGTCCTGGCTCGACCCCGGCGTGCGCTGGCTGCTGTCCACCGTCCCCAGCTGCATGATCTTCGACGACCACGACGTGATCGACGACTGGAACACCAGCGCCTCCTGGGTGGCCGACATGCGCAAGGAGGGCTGGTGGCGCGAGCGGATCCTCAGCGGGCTGATGTCGTACTGGGTCCACCAGCACCTGGGCAACCTCTCCCCCGACGAACTGGACGCCGACCCGCTGTACGCGGCGGTCCGCGCCGCCCCGGACGGGACGGACGTGCTGCGCCGGTTCGTCGCCGATGCGGACGCCGACCCGGCCAGGGTGCGGTGGAGCTACCGGCGGGACTTCGGCCGTACGCGGCTGGTGATGATCGACAGCCGGGCGGGGCGCGTGCTGGACGAGCAGAAGCGGGCGATGCACGACGAGGACGAGGCGCGCTGGCTGGTCGAGCAGATCCTGTCCGACCGGGAGGACTGCGACCACCTGCTGGTGGGCGCCTCGCTGCCGTGGCTGCTGGCGCCGATGATGCACGACGCGGAGGCCTGGAACGCGGCACTGTGCCGCGGGGAGCGGGGCGACCGGTGGGCGCGACTGGGGGAACGCGTGCGCCGGGCGGCCGACCTGGAGCACTGGGCCGCCTTCCCGGACTCCTTCGAGCGGCTGACGCGACTGCTCGCCGAGGCCGGCAGCGGGCCGGACGCCCCGGCGACGGTGTGCGTCCTCTCGGGCGATGTGCACCACGCGTACGTCGCCGAACCCGAATGGCCGAAAGGCGCCACTTCGGCGTCCACCCGGATCGTCCAGCTGACCTGTTCGCCGGTCCACAACCGGATCCCGGCGGCGCTGCGGGCCGGGTTCCGGCTGAGCTGGAGCCGGGCGGGGCGGTGGATCGGGTACGCCCTGCGGCGGCACGGCCGGACGGGACCGCCGGTCGTGGACTGGCGCCGCACGGGTGGGCCGTGGTTCGGGAACCAGCTGATGACGCTGACGCTGCGCGGACGGGCGGCGGAGCTGCGCCTGGAGCACGCGATGGCGCGGGGCCGCGACGGGAGCGGCGCCGAGCTGCGGACGGTGCACACACGGAGCCTGACGCCACGCCGGGGCGGCGGGGCGTCGGCGGAGGGGTAGGCGACCGCTGGGCCGGGCCGCAGAGGGTGGGAGGACCTCAGTCGGTGGGACGTCTTTGCGCCCGGACGCCCTGCCCACGCAGATCACCGGACGCGAGACCTACGACTCGACTCATTCTGAAACGATCAGTGAGGCGGGGGGCAGGGGCGGAGGCGGGGGGCTCACGACGGGCAGGGGCGGAGGCTCAGACGAGGGGCGGCCGGGACGCGGAGACCGGCCGAGGCACCGCGAGGGGGCGCGGGGCGGGCGTGTCCGCTGGTCGGCGGCGCTCCTGCCGGGCGTGTCCGCAGGCGCTCGGGTTGGGCGTATCCGCAGGTCGGCGGTCGGCTCGGGGTCCTGGCGACGGGGCGGGTCACCGCCGGGCGCGGTGGGTGGGCCTCACGCCGGGGCTGTGAACGTCCGGTGAACGTCCGGTTCAGGCCTCCGGCAATCCCGCCCATAGCGGATGGTGATCCTCCGCCCCGGGGTTCGGTGAGGACCGAGGCACCGGCATGATGACTTCCGCCCGCCCCCGCGGGCACCGCCGACACCGCCCCCTGCTCCGGGAGTCCGAGTCTTGTCGTCCGAAGTTCCCCACGCCATGGCCCTGGTCGGGGCGGGCCCCCGCGGCACGTCCGTCCTCGAACGGCTCTGCGCCTCCGTCCCGGAGCTGGCCCCGGGAACCCCGCTGACCGTCCACGTCGTCGACCCGGCTCCGCCGGGCGCCGGGCGCGTATGGCGCACCGACCAGCCGGCCGAACTCCTCATGAACACGGTGGCGTGCCAGGTGACCGTCTTCACCGACGAGAGCGTGACCTGCGAGGGCCCGATACGCCGGGGGCCCAGCCTGTACGAGTGGGCAGCCGCCCGCTCCTACCGGCTCGGCCCCGACGACTACCCCACCCGCACCTGCTACGGCGCCTACCTGGAGTGGGCGTTCGCCCGCACGGTGGCCGAGGCGCCGCCCGAGGTGACGGTGCGGGTGCACGCGGCACGGGCCGTACGGCTGGAGGGCGACACCGGTCCGCACACGCTGGTGCTGGACGACGGCACCGTCCTCACCGGCCTGGGCGCGGTCGTTCTCGCCCAGGGCCACCTCCCGGTCGTCCGGGACCCGTCCTCGGGTCACCTGAGCGCCTACGCGGCGCGTCACGGCCTGCGCCACTTCCCGCCCGCCAACCCGGCGGACCTCGACCTGACGCCGATCGCCCCCGGCGAGGCGGTGCTGCTGCGGGGCCTGGGCCTGAACTTCTTCGACCACATGGCGCTGCTGACCGAGGGCCGCGGCGGGGTGTTCACGTACGACGGGAAGGGCCGGTGCCTCTACCGCCCGTCGGGCCGGGAGCCCCGGCTGTACGCCGGTTCGCGGCGCGGGGTCCCGTACCAGGCGCGCGGCGACAACGAGAAGGGCGCGTCCGCGCGGCACGAGCCGCTGCTGCTGACGCCGGACGTCATCGAGAGGTTCCGCAAGCGGGCGGACGCGGGCGACCCGCCGGACTTCCTGGACGAGATATGGCCCCTGGTGGCCAAGGAGGTCGAGACGACGTACTACGAGACGCTGCTGCGGCGCCCGCCGGGCTTCCGGAGCCGTTTCCTGGCCGCTCCGGAGGACACCCTCGACATGTACGCCGTGCCGCACCGCGACCGGTGGTCGTGGGAGCGGATCTCGCGCCCGTACGCGGGCGAGACGTTCCGCTCGCCGGCGGATTTCCGCAACTGGCTGCTGGCGCGCCTGCGCCGGGACGCGGCCGACGCGGCGCTCGGCAACGTGGCCGGCCCGGTCAAGGCCGCGCTGGACGTGCTGCGCGACATCCGCAACGAGCTGCGGCTCGTCGTCGACCACGCGGGGCTGCCGGGCACCTCGCGCAGGGACCACCTCGACCGCTGGTACACGCCGCTGAACGCCTTCCTGTCGATCGGCCCCCCGCGCCGCCGCATCGAGGAGATGACGGCCCTGATCGAGGCGGGAGTGCTGGACGTCGTCGGACCCCGGATGAGCGTCCGTCCCGACAACGGCGCGTTCGTCGCGGAATCGCCCGACGTGCCGGGATCCGCCGTGACGGCCACCACACTGATCGAGGCCCGGTTGCCGGAGCCGGACTTGAGGCGCACTGGCGACCCGCTGCTCGCCGGAATGCTGGAGTCCGGTCAGTGCCGCACCCACGTGGTGGACGGGTACGACACCGGAGGGCTGGACGTCACGCCGTCCCCGTACCGCCTGATCGACCGTGAAGGACGCGCTCACCAGGCGGTTTTCGCCCTCGGCGTGCCCACCGAGGGAGTGCACTGGGTGACGGCGGCGGGCGCCCGGCCGGGCGTCGACTCGGTGACCCTCTCGGACACGGACGCGGTGGCTCGAGCCGCCCTCCGCGCGTGCTCCGCCACGGAAGCGGAACGACCGAATGTTGAACTTGCAAGTATTGATTAGGACTCCCTAACCTGGGGGCTCGTCGGTTCCGTCCCCAACCGAAGGATTCCCATGTCCCAGATGTCCGCGCGCCTCGATCAGGGCCGCCCGTACGTGCTCGGCCTGTTCCGGATAGTCGTCGGCCTGCTGTTCCTGTGCCACGGCGCCGCCTCGCTCTTCGGCGTCCTGGGTGGCGCGGGCGGGACCGGCGGCACCGTCCCCACCGGAAGCTGGCCCGGGTGGTACGCGGCCGTCATCGAGCTCGTCGGCGGCGCCCTGGTGCTGGTCGGCCTGGGCACCCGCGCCGCCGCGTTCATCGCCTCGGGTGCGATGGCGTACGCGTACTTCAAGGTCCACCAGCCCATGGGCCTGTTCCCGCTCCAGAACGGCGGCGAGCTGTCGGCCATGTACTGCTGGTCGATGCTGCTGCTGGTCTTCACCGGTCCGGGCGCGCTGTCGCTGGACGGCCTGCTCTCCTCCTCGCGGGCGGCCGACCGCGGACGTGAGCCGGTCGTCGCGTAGCGAGCCGCGCGGTTCCGCCCCGCCCTGCCCTCCGCTGCCTCTCCCCCGGGTCCCCGTGCGCGCCCGGACGCCAGACCCGCCCGTGCTCCGACGTACGAAACCGGGCGGAGTCCCGCTCGCGGGCCCGGGCGGGGCCGCCGACCTCACACAGTCGCCGCCGGTCCCCGCCCGGGTCACCGCACCGCCCGCCCCTCGTCGTACGCTTTCGGCCTGTCCAGCCGCCGCCGCTCCAGGGGACCGGCTTCACCGGGACCGGGGAGTGAAGGTGCTCGAAAGCGTGGCCGCCGGCCCGTGGATCTACGCGGCCGTCGCCGTGTCCGTCCTGCTGGACGTGTTCCTGCCGGTGCTGCCGAGCGGCATCCTGGTCGTCACCGCGGCGACGGTCGCCGCGACGGGCGGCGGCTCCCTCCTCGCACTGACCCTCTGCGCGGCCACCGCCTCCGTGGTGGGTGACCTCGTCGCGTACCGCCTCGCCTGGCGCGGGCGGTCCCGCCTGCACCGGCTGATCTCCCGGTCGCACAGGCTGACCACCGCGCAGGAACGTCTCGGCGCGGCCCTGGCGCGCGGTGGCGGTGTCCTCGTCGTCATCGCGCGGTTCGCGCCGGCCGGGCGCTCGGTCGTCTCGCTGGGCTGGGGCGCGGCCCGCCGCAGGGCCGGCCAGTTCGTCCCATGGTCCGCGCTGGCGGGCGTGGCGTGGGCCTCGTACAGCGTGGCGCTGGGCTACTTCGGCGGCCGGTGGCTGGGCGCCACCTGGACCGGTGTGGCCGTTTCGGTCCTGGCCCTGTCCCTCGCGGGCGCTTTGGCGGCCTACGTCGTACGGCGCCCCCCGGCCCCCTCGGGTGCCGCGTCACGGGTACCGGCCCGTACCGCCGTCCCTGGCCCGGCCGCGCCGCCCACCGCGGCCGCGGCAACAGCCGTTCCGGTGCCGACCCGGACGGCCGTCCCGTCCCGGCCGTCCGCGCCACCGCCTCCGCACCCGGCACCCGCGCCGACCGCCTGACGGCCACCGGCACCTCGCCGGCCCGGGTCGGCGGCCGCGGGTCCCCGCCGCCGGTCCTCTCGGGCCGGCCGTCCACCGATCACCGGCATGGACCCGGCACGCCTCGCCGCCGACCCGGACCCGGCCCGAGGCGGTACCCGGTGCTAGTGCTCGGCCGCGCGTGCCGCGCCCCGCACCTCGAGTCCGTCGAGCAGCCGCCGGGTCGCTCCGGCGACCTCCTCCACGGCCCGCTCGAAGACCTCCCGGTTGTGCGCGGCGGGGGCGCGGAAGCCGGACACCTTCCGGACGTACTGCAGGGCTGCGGCGTGGATGTCCTCCTCGGTGGCCTCGGTCGGGAGCACGGGCGGGCGAAGGGTCTTGATGCTGCGGCACATGCTCCCAGTGTGCGCCCGCCCGTCCCCTGGTCACCGCTTCGCCCGCTTGCGCCGCTCCCTCTCCCGCTCCCTCTCCTTCTCGATCGTGTAGGTGGCCCAGTCCCCGCGGTGCAGGTGGCACCGCGAGGCCCCCACCATGGCGAGGCGCTGACAGCACCCGCCCTGCTTGGTGCGCGCGCCGCACTTGGACTGTGCACGAGCCATGTCGCCTCCTGCTACGCATCGGTGTTCCCCCGGATGCAGCGTCCCGCTCCCGGCCATCGCCCAGGCAGGGCGCACGGCGGTCCCACGAAGGTGCGCTCCGTCGCACGCGGGGTCCGGCGCCCACTGCGCGACGCACGCACCGCGCCTAAACTGGCGAACGGAGGTACACACCATGTCCAAGCGAGGCAACAAGCGCCGCGCCCGCAAGAAGAAGGGCGCCAACCACGGCAAGCGGCCCAACACCTGAGCCGGTCCTCCGCCGCGACGAGCACCCGCCGCGCCGGCACCGCCGTGTGCCCGGGGCGGCACGTGCGTACGTGGCGCAACAGCAGATCGCGGGCGGTACTCGCTCGCGAAGAACTCCCCGGCCCCGTCCGGCCCGGCCGACGTCGGTCTCACGCACCGCCCATACCTCGGCGTACATGACGTGCGTGGCGCCCGCCGTGGTGCCGTGCGGTGATCTTTACCGGCTCCCACGATAGGAACCGCCACTGACAACGCCCCTCCGGGCTCAGTCAGTCGGGGCCCCGAAGGCCGGTCGCAACCGATGTCGGTCAGGCCCCGGCCGGCTCCCGCCCGGCGGCGCGTTCCACGGCGTCCAGCGCGACACCCCACGGGAACCCGCCGGACAGCTCCGCACGCGGCGGATCGGGCAGGTAGGCGCCCTCGCCGTACAGCACCCGCACTCCGGCCGCGCGCAGCGTGGCCACCGACGTACCGAACGCCGGATGCTGCACGTGGGCCTCGTTCACGCAGGGCATCATCACCGTGGGGATCCGCTTCCCGGCGCCCTGGGACGCCATGCTCACGACGAACTTCCCCGTCAGCCCCAGCGCCCACTCGTTGACCACGGTGAACGTGGCCGGCGCGAACAGGACGATGTCCGCCGCGGGCCACGGGTTTGTTTGCCCGGGCAGTTCGTACTCGACCCGCACGGGATGCCCCGTCAGCGCCGCCAGCCCGTCCAGCCCGTGCTCCAGCCACCGAGCGGCGGTCGGGGTCAGCCCGAGGCACACGTCCCAGCCCCTGCGCTGAGCGTCCTCGATCACACTGGCGACATCGAACACGGGCGGAGCGGCTGAGCAGAACAGATACAGGGTCCTCGTCATGCCCCCATCCGATCACACCCAACACGCGTCCCTGGCCGGGGCCTTGGCCGACACACCTACTCCCCGCCCCGGGTCAGGTGCCCCACCCCGACTTCCCCGGCCGACCCTCCCCCCCCGGGAACCGCCGCATCCCCGGCGGCCGCTCCACGTACGGCGGCGACGGAAGCGGGCACCGACAGCGAACCGCGCCCCACCTGCGTCCCGTCGACCACAGCCCTTGAGAACGCTTACGCAAGGCCATCGACGGACACTGTTGCGGTTGCGGTACGTCGCTGCTGCTCTAGCTCGCCCCACCACCCCATGGTGGTCGCCAGCGCCTGTCGCGACGATGAGCTCGCTGATCACGTGGAGCACCGAATTCGCCAGGTGCAACATCGCGGACCATCTGGCACGTGAGTGGCACGCCGCCCGCTCCCCTCCGTGACGGCGTAGGAACGAACAAGGCCCAGGGCTCCGGAAAACTGCCGGATGACCTGGGCCTTCGTCGTACTGCCGATCAAGTGGGCGCGGACGGTTTCGAACCGCCGACATCTGCTTTGTAAGTTCGCCCGGACGGCCCCTGCGCGGCCAACGACTTGGGTACTCCCCTGCCACTGCCGACCGCGTGAGACCGCCCGCGTCCACCCTGGTTGATGTCAGCCGCGGATGTCAGCCGCCGGTCACCACCAGGACCGCTTCTTCTTCCGAAGCTCCTGCTTCTTCGCTTCGGCTTCCTTCTTCTTTCGGTCCGCCTGTGCGCGGGCTGTCCACTTTCCCTGGTGCTGGTAGCACTGGCCGCTGCCCACGACAGCCAACCGCGTACACCTGCCCCCGCCCTTCTTCGGAGCCCCACATTTTGGTTGACTCACGCTCTCTCCCCTCCCTTCCAAGAACCCGCACGGACACTGACAGCGTCTCGCCAGCCAGGCGGGCCGGGAAGGCGCGTAAGGGGGCACGGCGGGGCACACGGCTCCGGAGGCCCCATGCCAATCAGACGCTCTGGCTGGTCAAGGCGTCTGAGTCTGGCTGCAAGCCCTTCCCCGTCCACGAATAGGCCGCGCGTCGGTGGTCACTGGAACGGTTGGGAGGCGACTGGGAGCTGTTCGCTATGGGGCCATGTGAAGGTGCGGTCAGCTTCGAGGTGTGCTTCTCCCCAATAGATGGCGTGGATACCGTTCTCTGCATCAGCGGTGAAGAACACGCAGATGAGCTTCGTGGAGGCTCCTAGCTCCTCGAACACCTCATGCAGATCGAGGTACGCCTCCGTCGTCATGCCGTCGTCGAGATCGAACAACCCTTCTGGCTGTTCCGGCCCATGCGCCCGAAACAGCCGACGGCGCGTGGGAGAAGCATTGGACGGCAGTCGTGCGCGATCAAGAGGCCTAGGCCTGTCTGCGTACCTGAAGGGGAAGAGCGCGTGATCATTGATCACTGCGTACTCGTACCCGCGAACGTCTCGTACTGGCTCGCCCAACTCCCGCGCCATGTCTGCCAGCTTCTCTCTGACCGCTTCTGCGAGGGTGGAGCCATAGGGGCTTCGCTTCTTCAAACCGGCCGCGCGGTGTGCGTCGTGAGCTAGCGCATGAGCCCGAGCCAGTTGCACCGGGACTGCGGCAGCGAGCCTGCCAGCCTGTTGTGCGAACCGCTCCACCGCCCACGCCGAAGGCGTGAGCCCGTTCTCATCTGACGCAGCCATGCCGCTTCCCCCCGATCGTCCGCCATCAACTGTGTGACAGAGGCTCGAGGTAGCCACAAGGGAGTGATCCGGCCACACCCCCGAAGAACCTGACGACGCAACCACCCAGGATGTGCGGAGGCCCGTTGGCGACCTCCCAGAAGCGGATATGGCCGCGGGGGCTCCGGCAAGCTGGCCAGCTGGCTCCTGGTGGCGGGCCCGACCGCGGCACCAGCATCTGAGCGCGACCACCCTGAAACTGGCATACCCTCCCCATGATTATTGCAATGTGTCACCATACGCATACAGGGGGCCGCCCCAGCCAGCTGGGTGGATCCGCAGTCAACCGTTGCCAGTTGGGTGGTGCCGGTAGCCGCCACAACGTGGTCATCCACGTGCGAGTAGCCGCGAGGTAGGGGAAGTTGCGCACAGATTTCGGTGATCTGATCATTGAGCAGGCGATTGTGCACGTTGTGCCGCGACGTAAGCGCACGGACCCCGCCGAAGAAATCCCGCTGAGTCAGGCAGTATGCAACCTGAACGACGCAGTCCGCACCGCGCTGCAGGCCAAACTTCGCAGCGTATTGGCTTCTACAGGGCGAGAAGTAGTCGAGAATCCTGACGCCAAATCCACTCTTCCGGATTTTGTTCACTCATTCTTGACGAGTGAGGTGAATCTCGTAGATGTGTCCGTGGATATGGTCCATCTACTACGTAGTAGCCAATCGGGAGTAAACTCCGCTGGATTGCTCCTGGTGGCAGAAGCTCGGCTAGGAGGAGAAAGGGCTCTGCTCCTAGTCAAGTTGGAGCAGGAAACCGGCATGCAGGCCACGGAGACCGTTGTCAACGGTTTGCGCACTTTCGATGTCAAATATCTTGCCGACCTTCTCATGACGGAAAAGTCAAAGATCCACAAAGTTGCCCTTTTCCCTGAAAGCGGCGCCACTGGCGACAGGGTTGAGGGCTGGGCTGCCGATCGTCAGCTGTCCGGGAAAATGGCAACCTTCTTCCTTGAGCGATTCCTTGGATGCCAGCAGAAGAACGAGCCGCGTGAGATTACTCGGCGATTCCACGACGCAACCACAGACTGGATCAACGAGTACATCACGGATCCAGACATTAAAATCAATTACTTGATGGCCGCTCTAACGGAACTCCAGAGCCCTTTCCCCGTGATCGATCCGATCGCGTTCGCGCAGAAGAACCTTGACCTCGTCCACCGTGACAGCTTCGCAGAATTCCTCACCGGCGCAGAAGTTCCCGCCAGAGTCTTCGACAAGGATACAGAGCACCTGGAGAACAAGCTCAAAAACATGCGGCTGGGCTTCGCTAATGGCGTCTTCATTGTGGCCCCCCTTGATGCAATGGGGGATCATGAAACTGTGCTGCTCGAAGATCAGGGGGATGGTCGGACGAGTGTGATAATCACGGGGGAGGTGACCACTACCACGACATATTCGCCTCCTGGTGGCAGGCGTCGACCGAAGGCTGCGGAATCAGATGACGCCCCTCAAGGTCCGCAAAGTCTCGATGGATTTTCCGTAACCGAATCGGACGAGGCGTGAACTCATCCGATGAAGCCCTTGAGCGCTTTCGACGTGAACGGCCTCGCATTGAGACTGCTGCGAGGCTAACTGCGGCTCACATTCGCCGCCGAGCTGCCCGCGCACGGATTAACTGTGAGGTCTCCTTTCGAGCCAAGGAAGTAGCCAGCTTCGTCACTAAAGCCCAATACAAGCAGTACGACGACCCATGGGCCAAGATCACTGACAAGGCCGGCGTTCGTATAGTCGTCCAGCACAGCGGGCTCCTCGACCCTGTCGTTGATCTACTCAGAGAGTCGCTAACCCTCGTACGCGAGCCTGAAGATGACCGGTACGTGAGCGGAGCCGAAGATCGTCTTCAGTACCCCCGCCTACACGTTCAGGTGGTGGCGTATGGGGACCAGCGAAGCGACGACGGTGAGCCCTACGAGTGCGAGATACAGGTTCGCACCGAGGCCACGGACCTCTGGGCACGCATGTCGCACAAGCTTATGTACAAGCCGGCGTCGGGGGCCGTACCCTCCGATGTCAGACGCTCGCTGTACCGTTTGATTGCACTGATCGAACTCTACGATCTTGAGGTCCGACGGGGGGTTGAAGCCTTGGCACTGTACCCCGATGCTGCGCAGGGTAACCAACTTCTGGATGAGGCGGAACACCTCTTTCGCACCTTTACGGACCACGAACCGCGGCGCGACCTATCGGAAGACGTGGTTGACGTATTGGTGCGGACCATCCCGGACCCTAGCACCTATGCGGAACGGCTGACGAAGTTCGCCGAGGATCGGCGGGTAGACCTCGAGCGAGCCTACAAAGACTACGGTCCGGAGAGTGAGCACTTCTTGCGCCACGGTCGCTATATTCTCGCGAGCCAACCCGAAAGTCTGATCATTTTTGAGCGTCTATCCAGCGCTAAGTTCCTCCTGCAAGGGCGCTGGGTCGATGAACTTCCCGAGTCGATGCTCAATGACATGGCGGACGCCTGGGGGGTTTCCCTTTGAACATGCCGAGTCAACCTGAAGCGCCCGGTCTGGCAGCGGCTACTGGAATGTTCATCGAGGTGCTAGTCGTCGGAATCGGGTCGCTCGTGGCGCTCATCGGTATAGGTGCTGCCGCAGCCGGGTACGACACTGCATCAAAAGTGGGGCCGATTGCTGGATCTGCCCCGGTCGCTGGCATGGCGATCGCGTTCGCGTACGCACTCGGAATATTGATTGATCGATGCGCGGATCTCCTTCTGAAATTCAAGCGCAGAAGTTTGCGTGCGCGGCACTTTACCTCAAATTCCACGTATGCGGCCGCACGGCGCTCAGTTAACCGATTCCCAGACCTTGTCGCGCGCGCAGACTATGCGCGCTCTCGAATGAGGATTTGCCGAGGGTGGTTCCTAAATAGCATTTTTCTGCTCGTCTCTGCGGATCTTGTCATAATTCGCTTTCCGGTACAGGATCGTCCGATACTGATCTCTGTCGTTACGGGGCTCGGCTTGTTACTTACGGTGGGCTTCTACGTAGCTTGGAGAAGTATCACATTGACCAGCTACAAGAAGCTTCACCAGCAGGCAGAGATCACCGAGACATCCGTACCATCTCAACAAGTTGGAATGTCAGAAGGCGCAGGGGCAGCAGTCCCTTGAGCGCAAGCTCCTGGTCTTCAGGTCGGTGGAGCGGCTTTGGGCGGGAGCTGCCATGGGGCGAGAGATCATAGCCCCGTAAGCTTCCGGCGCGTCGGGCAGTCTGTGGACCTGCCCGCTAAAGCACGACGTTGGGGCCATGATCTTAGAGGCTCGCCCCATGGTGGCTGCCTAAAGCCGTGGAGCCGGCCGCCCCAGCCACAGCGGGTTTCCGCCCTTCGCCCGCTGCACGCGGCGCGCCGCCTGGCGCGGCCAGGCCGGGCGAAGACAGTGGCCGGGCCGCGCCGCCGAGGCGGCGCGCGCCCGCGCCGTGCGCGGGCCTTGATGAAGTAGGGAAAGTCTTACCGCGCTTGTGGTCTTGTGGTGGTGCCGCCCTTCCTGCTGCGATGCCGGAACCGTCATTCAGGCTGGTCAAGGGGTGGTCATGGCAATGCTCAAGGTCGTGCGCTGGAACCGTTACGGACATGATCGTCTGTACGCGAACCTGCCGGATGGCACAGCCGTCGCCTGGGCTGACTGCAAAACGGGCAAGATCACGGTCCTGCGCGATGATTACCGAGATGCCGCGCTGACGGTGCTGACCCAGCACTTACGGCAGATCTCGCCGACTCCGCCGGCCACCCCAGCAGCGGTCCGGGCAACCGCGTCGCTGCCTCCCTTGACGCCCCGGGACGACCTAGCCTCGAATCCCCCTGGCACGGCTGTGCGCGCAAAGCTTGACGAGGTGGGCCCGGGTCCGTTGGAGCGGTTCGTTGCCTGGGTGCTGCGGCGGCCGACTGACGGTGACTCATGGCGCACAGGGCTCGTCGGTGAACGGCGTGTAGGAGCCGAGTTGGGCCGTCTGGAGCGTCAGGGGTGGAGAGTCCTGCACTCCATCCCCCTCCCCCGAGGTGTGGACATTGATCACTTATTCATCGGCCCTGGCGGGGTGTTCAGCGTCAACACCAAGCACCACCCGAACAAGGCAGTGTGGGTGGGCGACGACATCGCGAGGATCAACCGCGGCAAGCCCAAACCGTACCCCCGCAAGAGTCGGGCGGAGGCTGAGCGCGTACGAAGGGTGCTGGAGCGCTACTGCGACTTTCCCGTGCCTGTGGAACCGGTTCTCGTCTTCGTCGGGGCTACCGACGTGAAAGTCGCGGCCACCCAATCGCGACGCTGGTGGAGCCACCCTCCGTGGAGGCTCGGGACCTGTCGCCCTGGTCGCTGGACGAGACGCTGGACTTCCTTGCCGCTGCCCGGGCCGATCCGCTCTACGCAGCCTTCGTCATCGCCATCGCCCTCGGCTTCCGACGCGGTGAGATCGCTGGGCTCCGCTGGGAGAACGTCGACCTGGACCGGCGCGAAATACGCGTCCGCACCCAGCGGCAGCGTGTCGGCGGAGAGACGTACGAGGACGATCCCAAGGGGCGCCGCCGGAAGCAGACGCTTCCCCTGCCCGCGATCTGCGTCGCTCCGCTGCGGTGGCAGCGTCTCCGCCAGGCGGCCATGCGCGAGAAGGCCGGCACCGCCTGGGAGGAAACGGGCTACGTCTTCACCACCCGGACCGGTCGGCCGATCGAGCCCAGGAACCTGTACCGGTCGTTCACCCGCGTCGCCCGGCCTGCCAGCCTTCGGGTGATCCGGCTGCACGATGCCCGGCACGGCTGCGCCACCCTGCTCACCGCGGCTGGGGTGGCTCCCCGCGTGGTGATGGAGATCCTTGGTCACAGCCAGATCGCGGTGACCATGAACGTGTACACGCACGTCGTCCAGGACACACAGCGTGAGGCGGTCAGCCACATGGACCGGCTGCTCAGGAGGCGTCCCGGCCGCCAATGACCACGGCCGTTGATGTCAGGTACGGATGTCAAAGACCCCCAGCCATGATCGGCTGGGGGTCTTTTGACTGGTGGGCGCGGACGGTTTCGAACCGCCGACATCTGCTTTGTAAGAGCAGCGCTCTACCCCTGAGCTACGCACCCGTGGAGTGAGTGAACAGCGTACATGGCCGACCCGTGGATCCTGCAAACCCAGCGGCGGGCGGCCGGGGCAGGGGGGGTAGCCCCACCTGGGGAAGGGTGGGTGGCCGGATCGCGGGTGGGTCGGGTGGACACGTAGCGTGAGCGGGGAGAGGCAGAGGTCTACCGGGGGAGTCGTCGTGGGTGCACGTCGGATGCGGGCGGTCGTGGTGGTCGGCGGGGTGGTGCTGGGCGGGATCGGCCTGGCGGGGTGCGGGGGTGCCGAGGTGGACGGGGCGCCGGTGGAGCGGAAGGCGTTCGGGTTCCGGGGCGAGACGCTGGTCGTGGACGCCGACGATTCGGAGCTGGTGCTGGTGCCGGCGGATGTGAAGGACGTGGAGGTGACCCGTCAGGTCGACGGGTGGGTGGTGCTGGGGGACGGGCCGGCGCCGGTGTGGAGGCTGGAGGGCGATCGGCTGACCTTGCGGGTGAAGTGCGACGCGCTGGTGAGCAACTGCGCGGCGCGGCACGAGGTGCGGGTGCCTCGTGGGGTGGCGGTGACGGTGGAGGACGACAACGGCGATGTGACCGCCGAGGGCTTCGAGACGACGCTCAAAGTCACGTCCGACAACGGCACGGTGACGGTGCGGGACGCGCGCGGGCCGCTTGACCTGCGGAGCGACAACGGCGACGTGCGGGTGGAGGGTGCCACGTCGAAGAGCGTGGTCGCGCGGTCGGGGAACGGGGAGATACGTCTGGCGCTCGGAGCGGTGCCGGACCGGGTGGAGGCTGTGAACGACAACGGGGACATCGCCGTCGAACTGCCGCGCGGGGGCACGCGGTACGCGGTCCGGGCGGGGAGCGACAACGGGGAGGTGGAGGTGGGGGTGCCGACCGACGCACGCAGCGGGCACGTGGTGACGGCCCACAGTGACAACGGGCAAGTGATGGTCCGGGGCGCGAACTGATCGGCCCGTGTGTTCGTCCTTACCTGGTGGGAGAATGAACCGGTCAGGGGCGGACACACGGCACGGGAGCGGATGTGACGGCGACACACGCGCGGCGGTACGTGAAGGATGTCCTCGCGCTGATGTTGTTGCCGGTGCCATTGGCGCTCGCCGTGCTGCCCGGTGCCTTCGCCGGAGGCCCTACGCGGCGCTGGTTCGGCGGGCGCGGGGAGAGCCGGCGGGCGGACGCGCAGGCGGCGAAGGACGCGGCCGCGGCGGCGTTCTACGAGCTGGACACGGCGCAGCGGGACCTGCGGATCTCGATCGAGACGATCACGGCGGTGGACGCGTCGCCGGGAGCGCGCCGGGCGGTGGACGACTTCGCCGCTCTGGGACGGCGGATCGACGAGGTGAGCCACACGTACATCACCGCGGTCGACGCGTACGACCTCGACCGGGACGACCTCGATGCCTCGGTCGCCTCGCGGGCGCAGGGCGAGCTGAACCGGGCCAAGGACGACCTGGTGCGGGTGAAGGGGGAGCTGGACGCATTCGAGCGGGGGCTCGGGCCACTGCTGGACAAGGCAGAGACGCAGCTCGCGCGGCTGGCGCCGGCCGTCGAGCGGGCGCGGCAGGCGCTGCGCTCGGCGAGCAGCGCTCTCGACGCGGTGCGTGCCTCCGGGCTGCGGGCGGATGATCTGGCGGCGCGGCTGGCCGCCCTCGGGCCGGAGCTGACCAAGCTCAACCAGGGCGCGGGGCAGCATGGCGTCGCGGAGACATTGCAGCGGGCCGACCGGGTCCTGCGGGACGCAGAAGCCGTCCGGACGGAGGCGGAACGGCTGCCGGAGCGGGCGGCCGAGACGGACAAGCGGCTGGTGTCCCTCCGGACACGGGCGCAGGCCCTCGCGAACCGGGCGGCAGGGGTCGAGCCGGTGCTCAGCGAGCTGCGCCGCCGGTTCAGCGCCGCGTGCTGGCAGGACCTCCAGCACGTTCCCGAGCAGGCCGCGGAGAGTGTGCACCAGGCGGAGGGAAAGCTCCGCGAGGCGGCGCAGGCCCGCTCGGAGCAGCGGTGGGCCGACGCCACGGCGCTCCTGTCGACCGTGCGGGCGTTGCTGAACGGGGCCGATGAGGCCGTGTCGGCCGCCGGTGAGCGGCTCAACCGGTTGAACGCCGTGTCCAAGGACCCTGCGGCGGAGATCCAGCGCACCCGGTTCGCCATCCGGGACGCACAGCGGCTCGCCATGGCCGGCCGGCTCAAGCCCGATCCGCGTCATGCGCGGCCGCTGGACGACTCGGTGGCCCGGTTGGACCGGGCGATCGCGGGTCTGGAGGGCCGGCACCCGGACTACTGGCACTTCCTTACCGAGACGGAGGCGGTGCGGGCGTCGGTGGCGCGTGTGGTGGAGATGATCAGGGAAGAGCTGGGCGGCGCACACTGACGGCGCGGTTAATCTGGGGCCATGCCTCGCTATGAGTACCGCTGCCGCACCTGCGGAGACACCTTCGAACTGAACCGTCCCATGGCCGAGTCGTCCGCGCCCGCGGCCTGCCCGGCCGGGCACGACGACACCGTCAAGCTGCTGTCCGCCGTCGCCGTGGGCGGTACGGCCAAGGGTGGAGCGCCCGCTCCGTCCCAGGGCGGCGGCGGTTGCTGCGGTGGCGGGTGCTGCGGCTGATCCGCCCTTGGGGGCCCAGCTGCCGAGGTGGCGACCTCGGGAAAAGTGTGCGGCGGCCTTCAGTGTGCCTTCAGCTCCGCTTGCCTAGCGTGGAGCCATGGAACGCTGGATCAACAGCCTGATGGACACCCTCGGCGCGCCCGGCGCGGGACTCGCGATCGCGTTGGAGAACCTCTTCCCGCCGCTGCCCAGCGAGGTGATTCTGCCGCTGGCGGGGTTCGCCTCCGCGACCGGCCGGATCGACCTCGTCGCCGCGCTGCTGTGGACGACGGCCGGATCGGTCATCGGCGCGCTCGCGCTGTACGGGGTCGGCGCGCTGCTCGGCCGGGAGCGGACGATCGCCATCGCGAGCAAGCTGCCGCTGGTCAAGGTCGCCGACATCGAGCGCACGGAGGCGTGGTTCGGGCGGCACGGCACCAAGGCGGTGTTCTTCGGCCGGATGATCCCCATCTTCCGGAGTCTGATATCCGTCCCGGCCGGCATCGAGCGCATGCCGCTGCCGACCTTCCTCGGGCTGACGACGCTCGGCAGCGCCATCTGGAACACCGCCTTCATCCTCGCCGGTTACGCGCTGGGCGACAACTGGGAGCAGGTCACCCACTACGTGTCGCTGTACTCCAAGGTGGTGCTGGTGGTGGCCGTCGGCGCGGTGGCCGCGTTCGTGGGCGTGCGGCTGTTCAAGCCGGGGACGGGCGCACGGCGGAGCTGAACCGGCGGAGGATCTCCTCGCCGGCCGCCACGCCCCGCTCCTCCAGTGCGTCGACGTGGTCGGCGCTCCACCCGGTCTCGGCGAGCTCCCCGTGGCCGGGCCGCCAACCCCGGTCGGCGGCGAGCAGCAGGTCGGCGTCGAGCAGCGAGTCGCCGGCGGCCAGCACGCGGTCCGCTCCGGCGCGGCGGGCGACCTCGCGGACCGCGGCGCTCTTGGTGAGCGGCTGGGGTACGGCGTACACCTTGCGTCCCTGGAGGGAGACGGCCCAGCCGCGCGGCGCGGCCCACGCGGCCAGTTCCCGCATCCACCCGTCGGGCAGCAGGGCGCGCTCGACGACCAGATAGGCGAAGAGGTCCTCGGCCACGCGTTCCTTCAGCAGCCAGGCCGGGTCGGCGACCGCCAGAAGGTGGCCGCGGACTTCGTCGAGGGTGGCGCACTCGTCGGCGAGGCGGGTGGCGACCGTACGCCGCCAGTCGGGGTCGGAGACGCCGTCGACCAGCAGGTGCCCGCCGTTGGCGCAGATCGCGTACCGCGGAGGGGGCCCGGGGAGCCGGATGCGGTGGTACTGCTCGCGGGTGCGGGTGGTGGCGGGGACGAAGAGGGCGTGCCGCGGGAGTTCGGCCAGCAGCGCGGCGGCGGTCTCCGTGACGTACGACAGCGGCTTGTGCTGGTAGGTCTCGACGCACAGCAGGCGCGGCGCCTCGGCGTCCGGCATGGTCAGGGCGAGGGCGGCGGCGGAGTAGACGAGCGTGCGGTCGAGGTCGCTGGCGATGAGGGTGGTCAGGGTCATCGGCCGGCCACCGCCCTGCCGTCGGCGCCGGTCGCGCCCTTGGTGTACTTGGGGTGGATCAGCCCGACGCAGGTGTAGTGCAGGCCGTCGGCCTCCTCGACCGGTACGCCGCGCTGTTCGGCGAGCAGCCGTACGTGGTCGAGGTCGGCGCCCGCGCCTCGCTGGGCGAGGATCTTCCAGGGGACGCGGCGGAGCAGGACGCGGGTGGTCTCGCCGACGCCGGGCTTGACCAGGTTGACGTCGTGGATGCCGTACTCCTCGCTGATGCGCTCGACGGCGGCCCAGCCCTCCCAGGTCGGGGTGCGGTCGGTGGCGAGGAGTTCCTTGGCCTCGGCGTCGACGGTGGTGGTGACGTCGTCGAAGTGGGCGGCGACGGTGTCGAGGAAGGCGGTGGAGACGTCGGCGCCGGCGAGTTCGCGGTAGAACTTCGCGCCGTGGAAGTCGTGCGGTCCGACGAGGTCGGCGCGCAGGACGGTGCGCGATATGAGGCCGGAGACGGTGGAGTTGAGGCAGGCGGAGGGGATGAGGAAGTCCTCCCGCGTGCCGTAGGTGCGGACGCAGGAGCCGGGGTCGGCCAGGACGGCGATCTCCGGGTCGAAGCCGGGGAAGTCCGCCAGCGCGGCGGCGAGTTCGCGGGTGATGGCGCCCTTGCCGGTCCAGCCGTCGACGAACACCACGTCGGCGGGTTCGTGGTGCTGCTGGAGCCAGCGCAGCGCGTTGGTGTCGATGCCGCGGCCGCGCACGATGGACACGGCGTAGTGCGGGAGGTCGAGGCCGTGGCGGTGGAGCGCCCAGCGGCGCATGAGTACGCCGACGGGGGTGCCGGCGCGGGCCAGCGACACGAGCACGGGGCGCGGGGACCGCTCCACGAGGACCGTCTCGGTGACGGTGCCGACGGCGCGGGCGATGCGGGCGGCGGAGGTGTCGAGGGCGGTGTGGAAGAGGGCCTGGTACCGGTCGCTGGGCTGGTACTCGACGGGGAGGGACTCGGCGTAGTGGGCGCCGCCGCTCTGGATGGCCTCCTCGCGCTCCTCGGTCGGGGCCTCCAGCTGGACGTCGGAGAGGTCCTGGAGGAGCCAGCCGACGTCCTCGGGGGCGTAGGACGAGAAGGCGGGGCCTCGGAGGGGGTCGGGCAGCATGGTGGCCCTTTCGGCGGGGGCGTAGGACGGTACGACGGCGAGCAGCACGTGCGGTACGTGTGCGGCGAGCTGCGCGAGCAGGCCGTCCGGGGCGTGGAGGGCGGGGGTGTCGGCGGCCGAGTCGACGACGGCGACGACGGCTTCGAAGCCGGCGCCCGCGACGTTGTAGGCGTACCGGTCGCCCGGGCCGTCGGCGGGGTCGTCGTGCGCGGGGAAGACGAGCCGGGTGCGGATGGCGTAGCCGGGGTCGTCGACGGCGAGGACGGGCGAGCGGGTGGTGGTGGAGAACCGCACCTCGGCGCCGCCGAGCTCCTCGAGGGCGACGCCCAGCGCGAGCGGCGCGTACATCAGCTCCTCGCAGCCCAGCACGAGCACGCGGGGTGGGGCCGCCCGCCCCGCGGCGCCCGGGGCGAGCCCCAGCGCGTCGGCGACCCGGGCGGCCATGGCGGGCAGCGCTGCGGCCAGGCTGGCGCGGTGGGCGGGGGTGAAACCGTGCCGGCCGCCGTCCGGTACGCCGTCCGGCCACCCGAGCTCGACACGCCGCACGGCCGGTGCCGCGCCCCGGCCGGCCGTCCCCGCCCGACCCGAACCGGCACCACCGGAACCCGCACCACCGGAAGCCACGCGACCAGCACCCGCACCCGCCGCCTCGTACTCGGCCACCAGGGCCTGGCCGCGTTCCAGGACGCCCTCGGGCAGCAGGACCGTGCCCGCCGCCAGGGTGACCAGGTCCACGCGGGCGCCGATCTCCGAGGCGAACGCCTCCAGGCGGTCCCGATCGGCGGTCGAACGCATGTCGACGAGGGCGACTATCACGTACCGCTCGCGCGGGTAGCGCGCGTGGAGGGCACGCACCGTGTTGAGCACCGTGTTGCCGGTGGAGAACTCGTCGTCGACCAGCACCAGCGGCCCGGGCCCCGCGAGGAGCGCCGGGTCCTCCGGGAGCAGGAGGTGCGAGGTGGCGTGCGAGTGGGACTCCTCGAAGCCGCCCGCCCGGGCGACCCCGGGCACCGGGCGGCGGGTGGAGTGCAGGTACGGGGCGGTGCCCAGGCCGTCGGCGACCGAGTGGCCGAGGCCGGTGGCCGTCTCCGCGTACCCGAGCACCACCGCCCGCGCCGCTTCGGCGGGGCCGAGCAGCTCCCGGACCCGGACGCCCAGGTCGTGTCCCGACCGCCACACCACACCCGGGCTCTGCGGGACGTGCTTGCCGAGCACGTGGGAGACGAGCAGGTGCGCCCGCTTCGGGTTGCGCCGCAGCGCCAGGCCCAGCAGCTCGCGCAGCCGCCGGTCGCCGGTCAGCTCGACCCCGAGCCGCTCCGACACCCACGTACCCGACCAGACCGTCACGTTCCCGTTCTCCTTCACTTGACCAGCCCCGCGGCCAGCAGCTCCACGAAGCCGACGTCCTCCTTCGCGACGCCGAAGACCTCCGCCCGCTGGAGGGTCCGCTCGGCCCACGCGCGGTGGGGTCTCACTTCGTTCATCTTGTTCGTGTAGGCGCTGCGCAGCACCCCGCCGCCGTCCCGCTCCGGCCGGAGGATGTCCTGGGCGTCGCTGAACTCCTCGTGGCTGACCACGGACAGCGCGTGCACGGGCAGTACGTGGGAGGGGTGGATGCAGGTCTTGCCGAGCAGGCCGTTGGCCCGGTCCAGCTCGATCTCGCGCAGCAGCCCGTCCAGGTCGTGCTCGATCAGCGCGGTGCGCAGTTCGTCGGCGCGCTGCTCCATGAAGGGGCTGCGGCGCAGCTGCGGCTTGAAGATGCGCTCCTGGAGGCGGAAGTACTCCCACACCGGGCCGGTGATGGTGAAGCCGGTTCCGTCGGACCGGCCCAGGACGTTGACGACGTCCGCGATGACGCCGGCGACGATCTGGACGTCGTACGCCGTCATGTCGGGCGAGCGGCGCAGCCCGTACGCGGAGCAGAAGTCGGTGACGCCGAGGCGCAGTGCGAGGACCCGGTCGCGGTACTTGTCGACGATCCGCCCGATGCCGGCGAGCGTCTCGCGCCGGGTCTCCAGGTGGAGCAGCTCGGGCGACTCCAGCACGGGCATGGCGAACAGTCGCCGTCCGCAGCTGTTCTCGGCCACGGTCAGGGCCTCCATGAACGCCCCGCCGCGCTCCTCGGTGAACTTGGGCAGGACGAATCCGGACAGCAGCCGGGCGGACGGGCCGAGGCGCCGCACCAGGTCGGTGATCTGTTCCGCTGTCCGTACGCGGATGAAGAGCAGCGGCGGTTCGCCGTCCCGCTGCCGGAGGTCGGCGAACTGGCGGACGAGGTTCTCCTCCGCCCCGGTGACGTCGCTGTCGTCGATGGAGTCCTCCAGGCACAGGACCATCGACACGACGCCGCGCCGCACCTGCTTCAGCACGTCGTCGGCGAGCCGCGGCCGGGTGGCGGGGCTGTAGAGGGTGGCGCCGAGGGCGGCGGCGAGGACGCGTGCCGGGGAGTCGGCGTCGAACTCGCACGGCTCCCGGTGGAAGAGCCCGGCCCGGGCAGTGGCCGGGATGTGCCCGAAATGACGCATGAGTATCCCCCGTACTGCCGTGACGGCCCTGATGACATGTGGCCGGTAATAGTACGTACGTACCGGTGTCGGAGGTTCCCCCCGGGCATGAACTTCAGGTAACTCGTCTGCTTCTCGCCCCCGCCGCGCGGCCCCCGCGTTGTCCGCGGCGTGGGCGGCCAGGCAGGATGTCGGACATGACGCACGCCATGCTGAAGGGCTCGAACGTCCCGCTCGACGCCACGGCCGTACGGGCCGTACTGTGCTGGACCCCGGGCCCCGGGGTGCCGGACGTGGACGCCTCCGCCCTGCTGCTCGGGACCGACGGGCGGGTGCGTTCGGACGAGGACTTCGTCTTCTACAACCAGCCGCGCCACCCCTCGGGGCTGGTGCGGCGGCTGTCGAAGAAGCGGGTGACGGAGGGGCTTACCGACTCGGTCGAGGCGGATCTGGCGGCGCTGGACCCGTCGGTGGACCAGGTGGTGCTGGCGGCGTCGTCGGACGGGGACACCTTCGACCGCGTCGGGGATCTGCGGATCCTGTTGTACGACGCCGGCTCCGGCGCCGCGGAGCCGCTCGCGGTCTTCGAGGTGAAGCCGGAGACGGGCGAGGAGACGGCCATCATCTGCGGTGAGCTGTACCGGCGCGGGGAGGGCTGGAAGTTCCGCGCGGTGGGCCAGGGGTATCCGACGGGGCTCATCGGTCTGGCCACGGCGTTCGGGATCTCGGTGGACGAGGCCGAGGAGGCGGACAGGGCGGGAGAGGCCCGCCAGGCGGACGGGCAGCCGACGACGGACGCCCGGATGGCGGACGCGTCGGCGAACGCGCCCACCACGGCGGTGCCCGCACCCCCGGCGCCGCCCGGTCCCGCGGCGCCCCCGGCACCGGCGACGCCCCCGGGGCCCGCGCCCGCGTACGGCTACCCCCGGCCCGGTTCGCCGCAGCCCGCGTACGGCTACCCGCACGGCGGCCCGGCCGGGCCCGGCGGGGAGCAGCCCGGGCAGGGACAGCACGGCGCGGCGCAGCCGGCGTACGGCTACCCTCAGCCCGCCGCGGCCGCCGCTCACGCGCCGGACCCGAACTTCCGGCTGCCGCCGATGGGGCCGCAGTTCGTCCGTCCCTGACGGCGCACGGCCTCAGACCTTGCCGGCCTTGTAGCCCCGCCCCCACTGCAGCCCCCAGCCGTACAGGCGGTCCAGCTCGGCCTGGAAGCCGTACACGAAGCGGACCTCGCGCCGTACCACCAGCTCGTCCTTGACGTTCTCCAGCATGAACACCGCGCACGAACGGGCTTGCGGCGCGCGCTCGTCGAGCTCGATCTCGACGCGCGGGCCGTTGCTCGGGTAGAGCGTCATCGTGGCGTGCGTACGGTCGAACGCGGGTGTCTGGTCGTAGATGTAGACGAAGAACAGCAGGCGCGCGATCTCGTCCCGGTGGTCGAGGTTGACGAAGATCGTCTCGCCGGACGGGGCGCCGAACCGGTCGTCGCCGCTGAGCTTCACGTACGGCGGTGCGTTCAGGTCGCCGAAGAACCCGCCGAGTGGCTGGACCACGCCCTTGGTGCCGTCCTTCAGCTCGTACAGGCAGCCGATGTCGAGGTCCACGTTGACCACGCCCTGGGTGTGGGCCTGGACCACGTCGGGCTTGAAGAGCTTGAGGGGGTGGCGCAGCAGTCGGCCGCTGTTGCGGGACCGGCCCTCGATGTCGGAGGTGCGCATGCGCCAGGAGAGGTTGACGCGCAGGTTGCCGGTCGCCGCGCCCTGTTTGCTGAGGGAGACGGACGGGCGGCGCTTGGTCAGGTCGATCGCGTTCGTCGAGGCGCTGCCGGAGTCGAACCGCGCCGCGTCGTTCCGCCACAGGTTGTCCCAGAAAGCCATGCTCCCACCCCCAGTCGTCCGGTTCCCCCACGGGATCCGCTCGGATACGCGGCGGGGCGGCCGGGAGCACCCGGCCGCCCCGCAACGGAAGCGTTCCTCAATGCCGGGGCCCCCACACTCCGGCGGGCCCCGGCGAATGTCACACGGTGATGTGCGTCTTGTCGTCCTCGCCCTTGGCCGCCAGCGCCTTGTTGCGGCGCACGGAGGACAGGAAGGACGCGGCGATCAGGAAGACGCCGATGAAGCCGGTGATCAGCTCGCTGATCTCGTGCTGGATGGTGATCAGCAGGATGACCGCAAGCGCGCCGATCGCGTAGTGCGCGCCGTGCTCGAGGTAGACGTAGTCGTCCAGCGTGCCCTGGCGGACCAGGTAGACGGTGAGCGACCGGACGTACATCGCGCCGATGCCGAGGCCCAGCGCCATCCAGAAGATGTGGTTGGTGATGGCGAAGGCGCCGATCACCCCGTCGAAGGAGAAGGAGGCGTCCAGGACCTCGAGGTACAGGAAGAGGAAGAAAGCGGCCTTGCCGGCGAGGCCGACCGCGGAGACCTGCTTGCCCTCCTTCTTGGCCTTCTCCTCCTCCTCGTGCTCGCGCTCCTCCTCTTCCTCCAGCTTGTCCTCGAAGTAGCCGGAGAGACCGCCGACGACCAGGTACGTGATCAGGCCGGCCACACCCGACAGCAGCACGGTGGCCGACTTGTCGGCATGGCCCGTGCTGGTGTGCGCCTGGGTGGCGAAGGTCATGGCCGTGACCAGCAGCACGATCAGCGCGATGCAGACCGAGAGCATGTCGACCTTGCCGAGCTTGGCCGCCGGGCGCTCCAGCCAGGCGAGCCACTTGTGCTCGCGCGACTCGAACATGAAGTCCAGGAAGATCATGAGCAGGAACATGCCGCCGAAGGCGGCGATGGCGGCGTGCGCGTCGGTGACGAGGTCCTCGTAGCGCCCGGGGTTGTCCATGGCGAGCTGGACGGCCTCGATGGGGCCGACCTTGGCGCTGACGGCGACGATCACGACGGGGAACACCAGCCGCATGCCGAAGACCGCGATCAGGATGCCGATCGTCAGGAAGATCTTCTGCCAGAAGGCGTTCATCTTCTTGAGGATCCCGGCGTTGACGACCGCGTTGTCGAACGACAGTGAGATCTCGAGGATCGACAGGATCAGTACGACCCCGAACGCCTCCCAGCCCCACTGCCAGGCGGCGAAAGCGAGGCCGATCGCCGTGATGGCGAACGACCAGCCGAAGGTTTTCAGAACCACTGGCTACCCAATCGTGTTAAGTACGGGTACGGGTCTCCCCCGTGCCGTGCGCGCCGGGCTTTGAACGAACCCGGAGACGAGCTTTAGGAAACATTGACCCCGAAGTCTAGAGCGATGCCCCTCAGCCCCGACGCATACCCCTGTCCCACGGCTCGGAACTTCCACTCCCCGCCGTACCGGTAGAGCTCGCCGAAGATCATCGCGGTCTCGGTGGAGGCGTCCTCGCTGAGGTCGTAGCGGGCGAGCTCCTGGCCGTCGGCCTGGTTGACCACCCGGATGAAGGCGTTGCTGACCTGGCCGAAGGTCTGGCCCCGGTTGTCGGCGTCGTGGATGGACACCGGGAAAATGATCTTGTCTACGTCGGCCGGCACCCTGGGAAGGTCGACGATCAGCGACTCGTCGTCGCCGTCGCCCTCACCGGTGAGGTTGTCACCGGTGTGCTCGACGGAGCCGTCGGGGCTGGTGAGGTTGTTGTAGAACACGAACCATTCGTCGCCGAGCACCCTGCCGTCGCGGCAGAGCAGTGCGCTGGCGTCGAGGTCGAAGGGCGCTCCGGTGGTGGAGCGCGCGTCCCAGCCGAGTCCCACCAGCACCTGGGTGAGGTCGGGTGCGGCCTTGGAGAGGGAGACGTTGCCTCCCTTGGCGAGCGTGACGCCCATGACGGTGTTCCTCCCCTGAGATGTGCTGCTGCGTTGTTCCGGGGAAGTCCCCGGCCCCCCGGCCCGGGCGCGGTCACCGCGTGCGGAGCGGGCGGTAAGGCACGTCCGGCGCCGCACGGAAACGTGCGGCGCCGGACGGGACGGCACGGCGGTGAGCCGGTGCCCCCCGGAGCGTGACGGGCGGCGGGCCGCGCCGGCCCGTCGCCCCGCGGGCCGGGACGGCGACCGCCCGGGGGCGGCCTCCCGGAGCGGGCCGGGGCGGGCCTGGGCGGCGCCGTCCGTCGCCGGGGTGCGGGTCAGACGTTGACGCCGAAGTCCTGCGCGATGCCGCGCAGGCCCGAGGCGTAGCCCTGGCCCACGGCGCGGAACTTCCACTCCGCGCCGTTGCGGTACAGCTCGCCGAAGACCATGGCGGTCTCCGTCGAGGCGTCCTCGCTCAGGTCGTAGCGGGCGATCTCGGCGCCGCCGGCCTGGTTCACGACGCGGATGAACGCGTTGCGGACCTGGCCGAAGGACTGCTGGCGGGTCTCGGCGTCGTAGATCGACACCGGGAAAAGGATCTTGGCGACGTCGGCCGGGACGTTGGCCAGGTCGACCTTGACCTGCTCGTCGTCGCCCTCGCCCTCACCGGTGAGGTTGTCACCGGTGTGCTCGACCGAGCCGTCGGCGCTCTTCAGGTTGTTGAAGAAGACGAAATCCTGGTCGTTGCGGACCTTGCCCTCGGCGTTGACCAGAATGGCGCTGGCGTCGAGGTCGAAATCCGTTCCGGTGGTGGTGCGGACGTCCCAGCCCAGACCGACGGTGACTGCCGTCAGGCCCGGGGCCTCCTTGGTCAGCGAGACGTTGCCGCCCTTGCTGAGGCTGACTCCCACGAGTCCCTCCATTGGTTTTCAGGGGCAGCGCGCCCCCGTGGTGCGTTGGTGTCGGATCAACGACTGGATCCTAGTGACCGGTTCCCGTCGTGAGCAGGCTCTTGGGGCGAAGAATCAGAGGGTGTCGAGCGCCGCGGCGTACTCGTTGAGGTCCCGGGCGTCCGGCAGACCGTTGACGACCGTCCAGCGGACGACGCCCTCCTTGTCGATGATGAAGGTGCCGCGGACCGCGCAGCCCTTCTCCTCGTCGAAGACGCCGTACGCCCGCGAGACCTCGCCGTGCGGCCAGAAGTCCGACAGCAGCGGGTACTCCAGCCCCTCCTGGTCGGCGAAGACCCGGAGCGTGTGGATCGAGTCGTTGGAGACGGCGAGGAGCTGGGTCTCGTCGTTGACGAACGTCGGCAGCTCGTCACGGAGGGCGCACAGCTCGCCGGTGCACACTCCGGTGAAGGCGAAGGGGTAGAAGAGGAGCACGACGTTCTTCCGGCCGCGGAAGTCCGCGAGCGACACGGTACGGCCGTGGTTGTCCTTCAGCTCGAAATCCGGGGCCTCGGTGCCGACCTGGACAGGCGCGGTCGCCTCGATCGTCTCGATCGCCATGACAGAAAGCATCCCTTCGCTGGGTCTCGTGGGCTCCCACCCTACGCACAGGACCCCCGCCGACCGGTGTCGGCGGGGGTCCTGTGGCTGGGGGACGGGTGGCGGACGAGTCAGCGCTTGGCGGTCTTCGGGGTCACCAGGCGGCTGCCGGTCCAGTCCTTGCCGGCGTTGATGCTCCGGGTCTGGGAGAGGCCCGCCGTCTGGGCGGCCTCGTTGATGTCGCTGGGCTCGATGTAACCGTCCCGGCCGGTCTTGGGCGTCATGAGCCAGATCTGCCCACCCTCGTCGATCAGACCGATGGCGTCGACCAGCGCGTCCGTGAGGTCGCCGTCGTCGTCCCGGAACCACAGCAGTACGACGTCAGCGACGTCGTCGTAGTCCTCGTCGACGAGGTCCTGGCCGATGATGGCCTCGATGCCTTCACGGAGCTCCTGCTCGACGTCGTCGTCGTAGCCGATCTCCTGGACCACCTGTCCGGGCTCGAACCCCAGCTTTGCCGCCGGGTTGGTCCGCTCCTCCGCGTGGTCCGCGGTCGCGCTCACGGCTTGCCTCCTGATCGTTTTTTGGAAAGTGCGTCGGCCGCGCGCGTACGCGTGGCATTGGGCGTAGTCCACACGTGCGGGGCGGATCGCGCAAGTACCCGGCGATCGAGACCGCCGAAACGGTGACTTTTGGGGCCGTCTCGCCGCAACTCAAGGCACCTTCCCGCCCTTGCCCGCGATCCGCACCACGGCTCTTGACCCACTTTATTCGCTTCTACTCCTTCCGTGCGCCCGTAGGGGCCGAACGACCGAACGAAACACATGGCCGCCTTGGGCGTAAGGTTGCGATTTGACCAGCGCCTTCCGGTGACCGCGGCCCGGATACGGCGACCCGTGGGGGTTACCCCTCGGTAAAGATGACGTTTAGGCCCATGGGGTACACGATGGTGGCGGCGCGACAGCACAGCCTGACACTTCACTCCCCGTAGGCTCCACCGACCAGAAGGAACAGCGTGGCTTCCGGATCCGATCGCAACCCGATCATCATTGGCGGCCTTCCCAGCCAGGTCCCGGATTTCGATCCCGAAGAGACCCAGGAATGGCTCGACTCCCTCGATGCCGCCGTGGACGAGCGCGGCCGTGAGCGGGCCCGTTACCTGATGCTCCGCCTGATCGAGCGGGCCCGTGAGAAGCGCGTGGCCGTGCCCGAGATGCGCAGCACGGACTACGTGAACACCATCGCGACCAAGGACGAGCCGTTCTTCCCCGGCAACGAGGAGATCGAGCGCAAGGTCCTCAACGCCACGCGCTGGAACGCCGCCGTGATGGTGTCGCGCGCGCAGCGCCCCGGTATCGGCGTCGGTGGCCACATCGCCACGTTCGCCTCCTCGGCCTCCCTCTACGACGTGGGCTTCAACCACTTCTTCCGCGGCAAGGACGAGGGCGACGGCGGCGACCAGATCTTCTTCCAGGGCCACGCGTCGCCCGGTGTCTACGCGCGCGCGTTCCTCCTGGACCGGCTGACCGAGGCGCAGCTCGACGCCTTCCGCCAGGAGAAGTCGAAGTTCCCCAACGGGCTGTCGTCCTACCCGCACCCCCGGCTGATGCCGGACTTCTGGGAGTTCCCGACCGTCTCGATGGGCCTCGGGCCGATCGGCGCGATCTACCAGGCGCGCATGAACCGCTACATGGAGGCGCGCGGCATCGCCGACACCTCCAAGTCGCACGTGTGGGCGTTCCTGGGCGACGGCGAGATGGACGAGCCGGAGTCGCTGGGCCAGCTCTCCATCGCGGCCCGCGAGGGTCTCGACAACCTGACGTTCGTCGTCAACTGCAACCTCCAGCGGCTCGACGGCCCGGTGCGCGGCAACGGCAAGATCGTCCAGGAGCTGGAGTCGCAGTTCCGCGGCGCCGGCTGGAACGTGATCAAGTTGGTGTGGGACCGCTCCTGGGACCCGCTGCTGGCCCAGGACCGCGACGGGATCCTGGTCAACAAGCTGAACACCACGCCGGACGGACAGTTCCAGACGTACGCGACGGAGACCGGCGCTTACATCCGTGAGCACTTCTTCGGTGACGACCACCGGCTGCGCGCCATGGTCGAGGGCATGACCGACGACCAGATCCTGCACCTGGGCCGAGGCGGTCACGACCACAAGAAGATCTTCGCGGCGTACAAGGCGGCCGTGGAGCACAAGGGCCAGCCGACCGTGATCCTCGCGCAGACGGTCAAGGGCTGGACGCTCGGCCCGAACTTCGAGGGCCGCAACGCGACGCACCAGATGAAGAAGCTGACGGTCGACGACCTGAAGCGCTTCCGCGACCGGCTGCACATCCCGATCACCGACCAGCAGCTGGAGAGCGGCGTCCCGCCGTACTACCACCCTGGCCGGGACTCGGAGGAGATCCAGTACATGCACGACCGCCGCAAGGCGCTGGGCGGGTACGTCCCGACCCGGGTCGTGCGGGCCGAGCCCCTGACGCTGCCGGACGAGAAGACGTACGCGGCGGTCAAGAAGGGTTCGGGGCAGCAGTCGATCGCCACGACGATGGCGTTCGTGCGGCTGCTGAAGGACCTGATGCGGGACAAGGAGATCGGCAAGCGGTTCGTGCTGATCGCGCCCGACGAGTACCGCACCTTCGGTATGGACTCGTTCTTCCCGAGCGCCAAGATCTACAACCCGCTGGGTCAGCAGTACGAGGCCGTGGACCGCGAGCTGCTGCTGGCGTACAAGGAGTCCCCGACCGGCCAGATGCTGCACGACGGCATCTCCGAGGCGGGCTGCACGGCGTCCCTGATCGCGGCCGGGTCGGCGTACGCCACGCACGGCGAGCCGCTGATCCCGGTGTACGTGTTCTATTCGATGTTCGGCTTCCAGCGGACCGGCGACCAGTTCTGGCAGATGGCCGACCAGCTGGCGCGCGGTTTCGTGCTGGGCGCCACCGCCGGGCGCACGACGCTGACCGGTGAGGGTCTGCAGCACGCGGACGGCCACTCGCAGCTGCTCGCCTCGACGAACCCGGCCTGTGTCGCGTACGACCCGGCCTTCGGCTTCGAGATCGCGCACATCGTCAAGGACGGCCTGCGCCGGATGTACGGCGAGAACGCCGAGGACGTCTTCTACTACCTCACCGTCTACAACGAGCCGATCCAGCACCCGGCCGAGCCGGCGGACGTCGACGTGGACGGCATCCTCAAGGGCCTGTACCGGTTCAGCACCGGCCGCGAGGGCTCGATCCCGGCGCAGATCATGGCGTCCGGCGTGGCCGTGCCGTGGGCGCTGGAGGCTCAGCGGATCCTCGCCGAGGAGTGGAACGTCCGCGCCGACGTCTGGTCGGCCACCTCCTGGAACGAGCTGCGCCGCGACGCCGTGACGGTGGACGAGCACAACCTGCTCCACCCGGAGGAGGAGCAGCGCGTCCCGTATGTGACGCGGAAGCTGTCCGGCGCGGAGGGGCCGTTCGTGGCCGTCTCCGACTGGATGCGGTCGGTTCCCGACCAGATCGCGCGCTGGGTGCCCGGCACCTACACCTCTCTGGGCGCGGACGGCTTCGGCTTCGCCGACACCCGGGGCGCTGCCCGGCGGTACTTCCACATCGACGCCCAGTCGATCGTGCTGGCGGTACTGACGGAGCTGGCCCGGGAGGGCAAGGTGGACCGCTCGGTGCTGAAGCAGGCCGTGGACCGCTACCAGCTGCTGGACGTCTCGGCGGCCGATCCGGGCGCCGCCGGCGGCGACGCGTAACGCTTCTCACGCGGGGGGCTCCGGCCCCCCGCACCCGCCTACCATTCCCGGCATGAACGAACGCTGGGAAGCCCGTACCCAGACGCCGCTCCTCGCTCTCGCCCTGGCCTTCGGCGTCGCGTACGCGGTGCCGATAGTCGCGCCCGACGCCGAGGCGTGGGTGCACTCGCTGTGCACGGTCGTGGAGTGGGTGGTCTGGGGCGCGTTCGCCCTGGACTACGCGGTACGGCTGGTGCTGGCCCCGTCGCGGTGGCACTTCGTGCGCGGCCATCCGCTGGATCTGCTGGCGGTGCTGCTGCCGCTGGTCCAGCCGCTGCGGCTGCTGCGGCTGGTGTCGACGCTGCTCCTGGTGGGCCGGCGGGCCCGGATGGCCTCGCAGGTCACGCTCACCACCTATGTGGCCGGGTCGGTGGCGGGCCTGCTGATGTTCGGTTCTCTCGCGGTGCTGCACGTGGAGCGGGACGCCCCGGGCGGGAACATCAAGACGCTGGGTGACGCGGTGTGGTGGTCGTTCACGACGATGACGACCGTGGGGTACGGCGACCACGCGCCGACCACCGGGCTGGGGCGGCTCCTCGCCGTGGGCCTGATGCTGTCCGGCATCGCGCTGCTGGGTGTCGTGACGGCGAACATCGCGGCCTGGTTCATCTCCCGCTTCGAGCGGGACGACGAGCAGGAGCGGCGGCAGAGCGCCCTGCTGGAGACGCTGACGCGGGAGGTCAGGGAGCTGCGGGTGGAGGTCGCCCGGCTGTCGGGCGGCGTCCCGGCCGTGCCCGTCCAGCCCGCCGTGCCAACCGCACCCGTGCCGCCCGGCGCGCCCGCCCGGGCCACCACGGAGAGGACCGGTTAGGAACTCCCGTGCACGGCCGGGGGGGCGCGTCCACCCGGAGGACGGGCGGGTGTGCCGCGTGCGTCGGGACGCGGGCACGAGGGCCCACGGCGCGCCGGGGCGAGGGGTGAGCCCTTGCCCCGAGGGGCGCGCAGGCCTGTCGTACGGGACGGCTAGAGCGTTCCGTCGCCCAGGGTGCCGACACCGGCCAGCCGGACGAGGGCCAGGACGGTGTCGATCGCCCCGAGGACGAACGCGATCAGCGCCGGGAGGCGATCGCTCGCCCAGCGCCGGCCCATGCCGAGCCAGCCGCAGACGATCGCCGCCGGGCCGAGGATGATGCCCAGGACGAAGAACCCGGCGACCGCGCAGACCAGCCCGACGATTCCGAGCGTCGCGCGATCCGGCCCGGTCCGCGACCACCTGCGGCCGCGTGATCGGGGGCTCCTGCGCGAGCGCGAGGTGTACCCGAAACTGCCCATGGCCCCCGAGTGCCCCGCTTCAGGACTCCCACACCTTGAAAGCCCGTACCCGGTAAGGAGATTGAGGGACCCAGGTGCCGCCGCCCGGATACGTCTCGAACTCGCCGGTCTCCGCGCACTCGGCGGACTGGTAGGTGGTGACGGGTCGTCCGGTGCGGTTGGCGAGCGCGGCGGCCGTCGTCCCGGCGGGCAGGGGGACGCACGCCTCGATGTCGACGTCGGTCAGCTCGTGGGTGTGCCTCGCGCCCCGGAACCTCTCCTTGGCCCACAGGCACAACTGCCCCGTCTCGCAGGGTCCGAGCCGGGGCGGTGCCGCCGCCACGGGCGCGGCGCCTCCGAGGAGACCGGCGGCGAGTGCGCCGGCGGTGAGGGCGGTGGTGACGGCGGTGGTGAGGACGGTCGTGGAACGCATGAGAACCCCCGTGGAGCGTCGTTGGAACGTGGTCGCAGCATCGGTCGCGTGACGATCACGCACATCCATCGTGACGCTGAGTGACTCTCTGGGGAAGAGTTCCTGGGTGGATCCACCCGGAAGGGTGACGCAGCGCGACGAGCGGGGCCCCGCAGCCGCAGCCACGGGGCCCCGCTCGTCCACGCGCACGCCGTCGGATCCACGACCGCGCGTCCGCCCGGACCTACGTCAGATGTGGGCGCCGCCCGCGCCGGCGTCCGCGTTCTCGCCGCGCTTGGTGAGCATGGCCACCAGCGCCGCGACGACCGCCACGACACCCGCGACCGTGAAGGCCAGGCCCATCCCGGACATGAAGGTGTCGTGGATGACACCACCGATCTTCGAGGCCAGGTCCGGCGTCATGCCGGGCGCCTTCGCCAGCTCCGCCGGGACGGTGCCGAACTCGGCCGCCTGCTCCAGGCGGGGGTCGACCGGGACCGGGATCCCGGCGTCCCGCCAGTTGTCCGCGAACTCGGCGCTCACCTTGGAGGACATGACCGCGCCCAGCACGGCCGTCCCGAGTGCGCCGCCGACCTGCATGGCGGCCTGCTGGAGGCCACCGGCCACACCGGAGAGCTCCAGCGGGGCGTTGCCGACGATGACCTCGGTGGCGCCCACCATCACGGGAGCCAGACCGAGGCCCAGGAGGGCGAACCACAGGGACATCGCCAGCGTGCCGGTGCCCTCGGTCAGGCTGATCATGCCGAACATGGCGATCGCCGTGCAGACCATGCCGCCCACCAGCGGGACGCGCGGTCCGAACTTGGTGATGAGCGCGCCCGCCAGCGGCGAGGAGACGATCATCATGGCCGTCAGGGGCAGCAGGTGCAGGCCGCTGTCGACCGGGCTGAGACCCTTGACGCCCTGTAGGTAGAAGGTGACGAAGAACAGCCCGCCCATGAAGGCGAAGGCCATCAGCACCATGAGGACGGTACCGGCGGAGAGCGGTACGGAGCGGAACATGCCCAGCGGGATGAGCGGCTCCCTGACCTTCGTCTCCCAGACGGCGAACACCGTGAACAGGACGACCGCGCCGCCGAGGAACGCCCAGGTGCTGGCGCTGCCCCAGCCCCAGCTCTCCCCGGCCTTGATGATGCCCCAGATCAGGGACGCCATCGCGGCGGACAGCAGCACGATGCCGGGCAGGTCGAACGAGCGCGGCGCGTTCTTCGCGCGGTGGTCCTTCAGGATCACCAGGCCCATAACGAGGGCCAGGACACCGACCGGCACGTTGATGAAGAACACCGACTGCCAGCTGACGTGCTCGACGAGCACGCCGCCGAGGATCGGGCCGCCCGCGGTGGAGGCGCCGATGACCATGCCCCAGATGCCGATCGCCATGTTCAGCTTCTCGGCCGGGAAGGTGGCGCGCAGCAGGCCGAGGGCGGCCGGCATCAGGAGCGCGCCGAACAGCCCCTGGAGGACGCGGAAGGCGATCACGAGTGTGATCGAGTCCGACAGGCCGATCGCGGCGGACGCGGCGGCGAAGCCCGCGATGCCTATGAGGAAGGTCTGGCGGTGGCCGAACCGGTCACCGAGCTTGCCGGCCGTGATCAGCGCGACGGCGAGGGCCAGCAGATAGCCGTTGGTGATCCACTGGACGTCGGCGAGCGACGCGCCGAGGTCCCGCTGGATCGCGGGGTTGGCGATCGCGACGATGGTGCCGTCGAGCGCGACCATCATCACGCCGACCGCCACGGCGAACAGCGTCAGCCAAGGGTGGCCGCGCAGCCCTTTGGCCGGGGCCGGTACGGGGTCCTGGCCCTGCGGCGACGTATCGATGGTGGTCTGACTAGTCATACCGTCGAGGCTAGTGTCAGTCACTGACAATTGACAAAGCATTTCATACGCCGGTAACTGTCGCGTCCCTCACAGGTAGCCTGAGCAGCCGGAAATGGCAGAAAGAGGACCATGAAGTGACGGCCGAGCAGCCGACCGCCCCCCGGACGCCGGCCCCCGCCGGACTGCGCGAACTCAAGAAGCAGCGCACCCGTGACGCCTTGCTGCGCGCCGCGCTGGAGCTCTTCACGACCCGGGGGTACGAGGAGACGACGGTCGACGAGATCGTCGACGCCGTCGACGTGTCGCAGCGCACCTTCTTCCGTTACTTCGCCAGCAAGGAAGAGGCCGCCTTCGCCGTCCAGCACATGGTCGAGCGGCACTTCGTCACCGCCCTGCGGGAACGACCCGCCCACGAGGCGCCGTTGCAGGCGATGCGCAACGCCGTCCTCTCCGCGTGGGACACCATCGGTGAGGCCATCATGGAACTCGTCCCCATCGAGCTGTACCTGCGCACCTTCCAGGTGATCGAGTCGACGCCCGCGCTCCTCGCCGTACACCTGCGGCGTTCCATCGAGATGGAGGAGAACATCGCCCGGCTGATCGCCGACCGCGAGGGCCTGGACGCGGACGCCGACCCGCGCCCGCGCGTGGCCGTCGCCGCGTTCAGCGGCGTCATGCGGATGACCGGCCAGCTGTGGGGCCGGGGCGACGACCCGTCCCTGGAATCGATGCGCACCCTCACCGAGGCATACCTGGACCACCTGGAGCCCGCGCTCGCCGCGGACTGGCGAACCGGCGCCCACGCCTGACCCGCACGCCGGTCCGCGCACCGGGCAACTCCGAACGGCACACGGCGCACCACCGCGCGCGTGCCGCCGCGCACGGCACACGCCGCACCGTCACACACACGCCCGTGCCGTACGGGTTACGCGCACGCGGAGGCGTACGCGTGAGCGCCGGGCGTCCGTACGCCCCGCGCCCCCCGGCCGTTCACGTCCGCGACCGCCCGACCGGCCGCCGGGCGCGCTCCGCCACGGCCACCGGGCCGCCCATCGACGCCCCCACCGCGTTCCGGTGCGCGCTCCGCACGTCCCCCGCTTCCGCCTCCGGGTTCCGGATGACGACCGCTGTTCACGTTCGCGACCTCCGGCCGCACGCCGGGGGCATGCGCCGGGGCGCGTACGGGGAGTAACCGCGCTTCCCCGATTCGACCGTTCCACGCGTGAGGTACGTCACCCTCGTCGCGGGGCCCCTCGCGGGTCTCCTAGGGTGTCCCGCAGTGACTTCCTTCGACCCCTCCCCCATGCCCCCGGTGCGGCGCGCGTTGCTCGCCCTGGCTGTGGTCTTCGTCCTCCTCATGACCACGGGCTGGACCGCGATACGCCCCCAACGCGGCCCTGAGCAGGCGCGCGAGGCCGCGCTCGCCGCGTGGCGGGACGACCGGACGGGCACGCGCGAGCTGCCCGACCCCGCGTCACCACCCGCCGAGCTGGCCGCCTTCTTCCGCTCCCTGACCCCGCGTCAGCGCGACCGGCTCGCCGCCGACCACCCGCTCGTCGTCGGCAATCTCGACGGCGCCCCCGTCACCCTCCGCTACCGGGCGAACCGGCTCGCGCTGCGGGCCGCGCTGGACGCCGAGCGGGCGCGGGTGGAGGACCGGCGGCTGTCGCCCGACGGCCACCGCGAGGCCGTCCGCCGCACGCACCGGTTCGCCGCCCTGATGCGGGAGGGCCGGCAGATCCTCGCCTTCGACCCGTCCGGCAAGGGCCGCGTCGCCGAGGTCTTCGGCGACCTCGACCGGGCGCGGCACGTCTCGGTGGTCGTACCGGGGGTCGACACCAACCTGCTGACGTTCCAGAAGACGGCCCGCAAGTACTCGGCGCCCGTCGGGATGGCCGAGTCCCTGTACGCCGCCGAACGCGCCGCCGCGCCCGGCACCCGTACCGCCGTCATCGCCTGGGCCGACTACACGGCGCCGGCGGGCGTCGGTATGGACGCGGCGACCGGCAGGCTCGCCGAGACCGGCGCGGCCCGGCTGGTCTCCCTCACCTCCGCGCTGCCCGGCGACTCCAGGGTGGCGCTGTTCTGCCACAGCTACGGCTCCGTGGTGTGCGGCGTCGCCGCCCGCCGGCTGCCCGCCCGGGTGGCCGACGTCGCGGTGGCGGGAAGCCCCGGGATGCGGGCCGGGAGCGCCGCCGGGCTCGGCACCGGCGCGCACGTGTGGGCCATGCGCGACGCCGACGACTGGATCGCCGAGGTGCCCTACCTGGACGTCGGCGGACTGGGCCACGGCGCCGATCCGGTGGCGCCGGAGTTCGGGGCGCGGGTGCTGTCGGCGGCGGGCGCGGTCGGGCACGCCGGGTACTTCGAGCCGGGCACCGAGAGCCTGCGCAACTTCGCCGAGATAGGCGTCGGCTCATACCGTTCCGTGAGCTGCGCGGGCGACCGGGAGACCTGCAACAGCGGAATCTCCGGTACGAGCGCGCTCTGACGCGCGTAGAGCCCCGCCGGGCCCCGTCCAAGCTCGTAAGTCTCCGGGGGCGACGCGCGGGCGTGCGCCGCATACGATGAGGCGCATGGGTGATGTGCTGGCCGGCATTCATGCCACCTGGGAGTTCGAACCGGACGCCGTGCTCATCCGCTTCGAACGGGGGATCCGCGCACCGAAGCTCTACCAGGCGCTGCGCGAGCGTCGTATCCCGCACGAGGCGCTGGCATCGGTGACCCTCTCCCCGGGCAGACGCGGCACGGTGGTGCTGCACGCGGCGCCGAGAGCGGGCGCCGATCCGCTGATGGAGGCGGCCGCGGGTCAGCTCAAGGACGCCTGCGACCCCTACCGGCTGGTGCTGCCGGCCGACCGCGAAACCCTCGCCGAGTACTACGCGGACGAGTTGCGGGCCCGGCTGGCGCCCGAGGCCGCGGAGCCCGCCGAGCGGTTCCTGGTCACGGCCCCCGAGGCGCCGCTGCAGTTCAAGGCGTACGACGGCAAGGCGACCTTCGACGGCGGTCAGGTCGCGTTCCGCTGGTTCTGGACCGGTGCCTCGTCAGCCAAGTGGAAGGCGGGCGACCAGACCTTCGCGGTACGGGAGCTGAGCGGCGTCGAGTGGCGCTCGCCCGACCTGTTCGACGGGTACCTGCGGCTGGTGCGGCGCGGCCACGCGGGCGACGTCCAGCCGGCGCAGGCGGACCAGGACCCGGCGGCGGTCGTGTTCGGGCTCGGCTACGGGCCGGTGCACGAGTCGCTGCCGTTCGCGGCGGCGGTGCTCGCGGCGGTCCGGGACGCGGGCGCCGCGGCGCCCGTACCGGTGCACGCCGCGGTGACGGCCGGACGGGACCCCGCGGTGATCGCGGAGCGGATACGTCACCTGGGCGAGCTGTACCAGGCCGGGCTGGTGACGGACGAGGAGTTCGCGGCGAAGAAGGCCCAACTGCTCGCGGAGCTGTGACCCGGCGGCGCGCAGGAGCGGGACCACCCGGCGGGGAGGGCCACCGGCGGGCGGTCACCGGCCACCGGCCGGCGGTCACCGGCCGCCGGCGGGGCGCCGGTGTCGTACCCCGGTACCAGGACGGAACCGGCACCCCGGTATGACGTCCGCGCGGCGGCTGGTGCCTAGGCTGGCGGGTCATGCGCACCACTACCCCGCTTCCCCGGCTGAGCGCCTCCGTCCGCGCCCTGGGGCTCGCCGTCGCCACTCCGGCCGAGGGCGGGGAGCCGTTGCTCGCGCGGGCGGCCTCGCCGTGGCTGCGGCGGCTGCCGTACGTCGTCGCCTTCGGGTTCGTCGCCTCGCTGCTGCCGGTCACCGTCACCGTGCTCGTCGACGACTACCAGGTGAACGGCGCCGTCGCCGGCGCCCTGGCGACCGCCCAGACCGTGCCGTTGCTGCTGGCCGTGGCCCGGCCGTTGCAGGCGTGGTGGATCGTGGTCGCCGCCGACGTGCTGGGCGCGCTGTTCCTGCTCGGCGCCGACGGCGTGGCCGGCCGGTCGTGGCCGTGGACGCCGATGATCGTGGTCGGCTACCTGGCGCTGATGGTGGCCGTGGGGCTGCGCGAGCCGCGCCGGACGCTGCTGGGCGTGTGGCTGGCCACCGGCGCGGCGGGGTTCCTCTTCGAGCTGATCTCGCAGACCCGCAGCGACGGCATCCACCTGCTGCTGTTCATCCTCAGCGGGGCCGTGCTGCTGCTCACCGCGTCGCTCCGGGAACGCGGCGACGCGCAGCGGCGGCTGATGGAGCAGGAGACGATCAGCGAGGCCGAGCGCGCCCGGCGCACGCTGCTGGAGGAACGGGCGCGCATCGCGCGGGAGTTGCACGACGTGGTGGCCCACCACATGTCGGTGATCACGGTGCAGGCGGACTCGGCGCCGTACCGGATCGAGGGACTGCCCGAGGCGGCGCGTGAGGAGTTCTCCTCGATCGCGGCGTCGGCGCGGGAGTCCCTCGCCGAGATGCGGCGGCTGCTCACGGTGCTGCGCAGCGAGGGCGCGGAGGGTGAACGGGCCCCGCAGCCGGGGCTGGAGCGGGCGCAGCAGCTGGTGGAGGCGACGGTACGGGCGGGGGTGCCGGCCGAGTTGTCGATGCCGGCCGAGCTCGGTCCCGTACCGCAGGCGGTGGACCTGTCCGCGTACCGGATCGTGCAGGAGGCGCTCGCGAACGTGGTGCGGCACGCGCCGGGCGCCAGGACGCGGGTGTCGGTGTCCGCGGACGACGGCCGGCTGACCGTGCTGGTCGTCAACGGGCCCGCGGAGAGGGCCGGTTCGCCGCTGGAGACGTCGGGTACGGGGCACGGCCTGATCGGCATGCGGGAGCGCGTACGGTTGACCGGCGGCACGCTCGACACCGGGCCGCTGCCGGACGGCGGCTTCCGCGTCGCGGCCTGCCTCCCCCTCGCTCCCGCCCCCGCCCCCGCCCCGGAGGAACCCGCGTGACCATCCGCGTGATCATCGTCGACGACCAGGCCATGGTGCGCGCGGGGTTCGCCGCGCTGCTGTCGGCACAGCCGGACATCGACGTGGTGGGCGAGGCGCCGGACGGCCGGGAAGGCGTCGCGGTGGCCCGCTCCACCCACCCGGACGTGGTGCTGATGGACGTCCGGATGCCGGAGATGGACGGACTCGCGGCGGCGCGGGAGATCCTGTCGCCGCCGCCGGGGGTCGTGCACCTGCCGAGGGTGCTGATGCTCACCACCTTCGACGTGGACGACTATGTGTACGAGGCGCTGCGCGCCGGAGCCTCCGGGTTCCTGCTGAAGGACGCACCGCCGGCGGACCTGATCGGCGCGGTACGGGTGGTGGCGGCGGGCGAGGCGCTGCTGGCCCCGTCCGTGACGCGCCGGCTGATCGCCGACTTCGCGGCCTCCCGTCCGGCCCCGCGCAGGGACCGTTCACTGCGCCTGAAGGGTCTGACGCCCCGCGAGACGGAGGTCCTGGAGCTGATCGCCCGCGGCCTGTCGAACCAGGAGATCGCGGGCCGCCTGGTGCTCGCCGAGCAGACGGTGAAGACCCACATCGGCCGGGTGCTGGCCAAGCTGGACCTCCGCGACCGGGCACAGGCGGTGATCTTCGCGTACGAGTCGGGTGTGGTCACCCCGGGGGACGCCTAGGGGTTGTCTTGTCGATCAGGCCGGATCCGTGAGCGGCGTCTGGTGCCGTGGATCGCAAGGCGGAGGAGGGAGCCACCGCGGAGCATTGGCGACCGACGACGACGCCGCAGACGTGCGTGCCGGACCACGCGTCCGCGGCGTGGTCCACACGACAAACCCTGGCCGGGACCGGCGTCGCCCGTTCCGGGTACGGCCCGCCCCGGCCGGCCTCGTACACCCCCTACCCCGGTAGCACCCCGCACTTGGCCCCGCGGGGTGACGTCCTGCCGGAGGCCGCCCTCCTACCTTCCTCTCGCCGCACCGGACGAGGGAAGCAGAGGGGGGCGTCATGCGCCGCTGGACGAGGGGCCACGCCGACAGCAGGGGCCACGCGGGCGACAGCGACCACGTGGGCACCAGGGGCAGCACCGACCAGGTGCGCACCACGGACGCCACCGACCGCGTACGCACCACGGGCAGCACCGATCGGGCCGGCCGGGGCAGCCGCCGGCCGACCCGCTGGAAACGGACCCTGACCGCCCTCGCCCTCACGACCGCCGTGGTCGCGGCGACCGCCGGCTGGGCCGCCGGGAGCGGCCAGCGGCCGGTGACGGGGCCGCCACCGGGCAGCCGGGAATGGCGGGCCGACACCTCGCTGGGGCGCGCCCTGCCCGACCCGGCGAGCGCGACGCCCCGCGAGATCGCCGCGTTCTTCCGCACCCTGACGAACGGCCGGCGGCAGGACCTCGCGCACCGGCACCCTTCCGTCGTCGGCAACCTCGACGGCGCTCCGGTCGAACTGCGCTACCAGGCGAACGCGACCGCCCTGCGGAAGGACGCCCGCTTCGCACACCTCGCCGGGCGGCAGGTCCTCGCCTTCGACCCGCGCGGCCGGGGCCAGGTCGCCGAGGTGTACGGGGACCTGACGCGCAGCCGCCACGTCGCCGTCGTGGTGCCCGGCTCGGACATCGACGCCGGGACGTACGACCGCCCCACCGACCCGTACGGCACGCCCGCCGGGATGGCGAGGCAGCTGCGGACCGCGGCGCCGGGCACCGCCGTCATCGCGTGGGCGGGGTACACGACGCCCGTCGGGGTGGGCCTCGACGCCGCCACGGGCGGGCTCGCCGAGGCCGGTGCCGTACGGCTGGCGCGCCTCGTCGACGGGCTCGCCGCCGGGGGCGCCCCGGAGCCCGCCGTGTTCTGCCACAGCTACGGCTCCGTGGTCTGCGGCCTGGCCGCCCCGCACCTGCGCGTTCGCGACCTCGTGGTCCTCGGCTCCCCCGGCCTGCGCGCCGACACCGTCGCCGACCTGGGTACCGGCGCCCGGGTGTGGGCCGCCAAGGACCCGTCCGACTGGATCTCCAGGGTGCCGAACGTCCAGCTTCTCGGGCTCGGGCACGGCACCGACCCGGCCTCCGCCGAGTTCGGCGCCCGAGCGGTGCCCGCCGCCGACGCCCCCGGCCACACCGGCTACTTCGCGCCGGGCACCGAGTCCCTCCGTACCTTCGCCGCCATCGCCCGGGGAGAATCTCAATGATCGTGTCAAGCCGCCTGCGTGACCGGCGGGGCGGAGGTGAACAGCCTCTTGTCACGCAGCATGGCCCACAGGACGTCGACCC
>NZ_JBWKJV010000014.1:0-124151 GCF_056432045.1 Streptomyces sp. NPDC045701
CAGCCAGCAGCCCCATCAGCCCACGAAGACCCGCACCAGCCGCCTGTCCCGGCTCCTCTACCGACTCGCGGCTTGACAGCCAACCCACTCGAATTGGGCAACGGAGTCGCCTGTGTGGCCAAAGTCCGTGCCGCCTGCCGCCCCATGGCATCCAGCAGCACGGACGACGAGCACAGCACGTCCACCGCCTCTGACAACGCCCATGCCGCGTACGGCTCCTTCAGCCCCCGCACCGCCGCCGCGGCCAGGGCCTCACGTTCCGGTCCGGGCAGACCGGCCGCGTCCTGAGCCAAAGCCTGCAGCAGATATGGCAGCTGCGGCCCACAGGCAAGGGTGTCCGCTTCCCGCAGCACCGCAGTAGCGCCGCCGAGGTCGGCGAGAGTGGGGCCGGCGTCCAGCTGAGCCTCATCGGCCTGGGTCGCCCACCGCTGAAGGGCCTGATCGACGTCACTCACCGCCACACCCCTCCGTCTCCCCGTCATCAGCGCCTCTCACCCATCCGCAATGCTAGAACAAATGTTCCCCGCCGCTGGTGATGAGGTGCTCTTGGGGCACCAAACCCTCGACCAGATCCGGCTGTGCCGTCGTCAGGACCACTTGCAATCCAGGCAGCTCCTCCGAGAGAGCCTGCAGCTCGGCGATCAGTGTGCGCGCCGGCACCTCCGTTACCTCCTCGGCCGCCACCGAGTCGATCAACAGCAGACCAGGATGCGTGGCGACGCCCCGCGCGGCACCCACCCGCAGCAGTGCGATGACCGTCGCAATCCGCATCCGCAGCCGGTCACCCCGGCTCAGCCGCTTGAACGCCGTCGCCACACCCGCCTTGACGGCATTAACATGCCCTGCCCGGTTCAACCGGACACTGTCCAGGTTCTGTACACCGAACCGGGCAGCCAGTTCCACGATCTGCGCATCCATCGCCGGGAAAAGCCGCCTTGCCGCAGCCTCGACATACTGGCGCACCACATCGTGCGCCGTCTCCAGCACCGAATTCGGACCGGAACCGCCCGTCTTCCCTGCTCCCGGCCGCAGGCCGGTGGCGGCCAGCTGCCCCTGCAGCACCGCTGCCCGAAGCTCCAGCTCCCGCAGCTTGCGGTGCGACCCTGACACGGCAAGAACGTCCTGAAGACCGGCATGAGCCGTCTTCTGCGCGGCTTTCGCCTGCTCGACCTCCGCCTTGGCGGCGTCCCGCAGATCCCAGGCCTTGCCCTCGGCTGCCTCAGCCGCGGACACCTGCGCCTGCAGCTGCTCCAGCGCCGCCTCCGCCGTCTCCGCATCGACCTCCGGCAGCGTCCTGGTACACACCGCGCACGACGCGCTCTGACGTTCCTGGAGCCGCCGCTCGGCTTCCAGCGGCTCCTCGCACCGAGGGCAGCACACCGGATCCAGCCGCCCCAGCACCCGACGCGCCTGCCACGTCTCCTGCGTATCCATCAACGCCTGCTGCGCCCTGACCCGCCCGGCTGTCAGCTCCGCCAGAGCCTGCTCAAGCCCGTCCAGCTGCTCCACCCGCTCCCGCAGGCGCTCACCGGCCTGATCCGCGGCAGCCAGGAGAGGCGTCACATCGCGATTCTGTTCCGCCCGCAGCGCCGCGATCGCCGTCCCCAGTCCCTCCAGCTCCCGCTGCCAGGCATCCCGGTCCGACTTCCGCGCCGCAGCGTCGTCCTCGGCACGCCGCTCGCGTTGGCGCACGAGCTTCGTCTCCCGCTTGCCGGCCACCGCCAGCTGCGTGAGGGCCGTGCTGTAGGGGACGTCGACGAAAAGCTCCAGCAGCCGGCCAGGCAGCCCGACCGCGCTGACGTCGCCCAGGAGAATCTCCTCGCCGCCGGGATTGAGGTAGCACGCCCCGAAGTACGACGCCCAGCCGTGGACCTGCGCGGCCCCCTCGCCGTCGGCGCCGCCCTTGCCCTGCCACATGGCGATGTGGTCCATGCGCAGCGCGTCCATCAGGTGGCCGGAGATGACCCGGCTGGTGTCCTCCAGACCGGACGCCTCGGCGACCAGGCGCAGATCCTCATCGGCGGATTCCAGCAGCGCGCCCTCGGAATCAGCTGTCCAGATGCGGCACGTGGCTGCCGGACGGGCCGTGGGCGTGAACTCCATGGAGATCCGGGTGGGGCGGCCGGCGACCATCACATCGGCCGACAGCGTCCGCAGCCAGGACCGGACATCGGGCGGAAGATCACGGGGCGCCCCGCGGAGCGGCCACACCAGGCACTCCAGCAGGCTCGTCTTGCCCGCACTGTTGGCGGGGTGGGCGATGACCCACACTCCGGGGCCGAAGGACTGCTCGAAGCCAAACCTCTCGCCCGAGTGCTTCAGACCGCTCATCCGTAGCCGCAGGACAGTCAGACGCCGGTCCGCGGGCACGGGGCCCTTCAAGGCGATAGCCGCCTCGCGCAAGACCTCCTCGACCTGTTCAGGCTTCAGGCCCACCAGGCCGGCCACTTCTTCCAGGAGATGTCCTGGGCCCGGCGCCAGCGGGCCGGAATCGGAACCAGGCACGATCATGAGGTCTCCTCGTCCGGAGCGGGCAGGGCAGCAGGCGAGCCGGCACGCAGGCGGGCCAGCCGCTCCCGTGCCTGATCGGTGATGGGAGCGATGTGCTGGCCGATCACGGTGTCGGCGTAGTCCTTCAGCAGGTACTGCCGGTTCTTCAGCTGGGTTCCACCCAGCCCGTCGACCAACGAGACCAGTTGCTTGGTGCGGGTGACGTACCACTCCAAGGCCGGGGCCTCGCCGGTGAGATCGCCCGCCACGTCACGTCCGAGCTGCAGCAGGAAGTACACGTGCTCCGCGACACGGTTCGTGCCGAGGATCTGGGTCTTGCTGATGAGGCCCTTCTCCACGAGCGGGGCCAACGCCTCGTCCAGTTCCTCGAACGCCCCGAACCGGTGCCTGAGCATGGGGAATCTCCGAAGATCCGGCTCCTCGGACCCGAGGATCTCCTCGGCCAGATCCAGCAGACCGCTGTCGTCTCCATGCGCCTCGTACTCGTTCATGAGCTCGAAGGCGAGGTAGTCAGGATACCGCAGCCAGAAATCGAGCTTCTGCAGACGCACCTGCGTCCGTACCACCCCCACCGCGGTGTCAGGAGCCTGTAGGTCCGCAGGCACCGCCTTGGCCGAAGCATTGATCAGGAGCAGCAGCCGTACCGCATCCTGCCACCGGCTCGCCCGGCGTACACCGTCCGCCAAAGCCATCAGTCCCCTCCGTTACAGCTGTGCCCTTCATCATCCCCGCCCATCGGCAGGGACCGATCGCAAACGGCCACCTGCACGAACCCTGCACCTCCCCAAGTCCCTTCACAGTCGACACTTTTAGCCGCAGCCGTCTGGTAGCCCTCCCGACAATGCCAGCAGAAACCTTCGTCAGGTCCAGGCGGACAGCAGCCCAGAGCCCAGAGATCAGTCCCCGAGGTCGAGATCACGCCGAGGGCTTCGCCAGGAACCTCAGCCGGCTGCCGCCTACGCACCGGACCGCACAAGAGCCTTCGGCTGCAAACCCGCGACGCGGCTACGCTGCGCGACGCGAGCAGTGCTCGGAACCCGCCCTCTGACCAGCAACGATCTATCCCCCACCACCAACTGCCGCTGGGGAGAACCTGGGGAGAACGAAGCCCCGTTGGGGAGCGGCTGGGGAGAGTCGACCGCGTAAAACCGTGTCACTGTGAAAGCTCCCGAACGGAGCAAAGCCGCAGGTCAGGCCAGCTCATGGAGCTATCTGTGCAGGTCACCCCTTTATGGGCGAGGACTTCAAGAAGATCTCCTAACGCCCGGAACATCAGGAACCGGGCCGCCGCGGCTACCTATGGCCCCACCAACGCCCCTGACCCGACACGCTCGGCGAGCAACGCAGCGTCTATGGCCTGCGCGTAAGCCGCTCGATGACCGCCGACGTGCATCCGGGAGCCCTTGTGCCAGCCTCGCTCAGCGCCCCTGCACTCGCGCGGCGCGCTCTTTCCTCTCCGCCGTTCGCAGCAGCTCCTCTTGCTGAGCACGACCCGCTTCAGCGACGGCAGCGAGACGCGGTACGCGGATGGAGAGGTCGGCGAAGTAGTCGATGAGATGTTGGTGTCTGGCCGAATCCTCTCCCCACCATGAGTCGACCCAGGCGACGTCGGCCGCGATGTGTGCCGCAGGTACGCCGTGGTCGAGGAGAAGGGGTCCGAGGCTTTCCAGTGTTTCGTTCCGCTGGCCTACGAGGGCTTCGAGGAGCTTGTCGGGGGTGACCACGTTGTCGCTGATGAGCTGCTCTGCCAGGTCACGATCGGTGCCTATCAGCTGGACAAGTGGGCTGTGGCCGATGCGTGGAAGATCGACGCAGCGGACGGCAAGGCGGTAGCGGTGGCTCTGTGGGAGGCGGTCCAAGTGTAGGTCGCAACCGTAGGGCTCGGGCGCGGCGAAATAGCCCTGCTCAGCCATTTCGTCGAGGCGCTCGGCATACCACGCTTCCAGCAGATCGGGGTCGTGCTCAGCAAGGTGAGCAAGGAGCTGGCCGGCACGCCACTGGTCATGCTGGGACAGATCCTCAGGGCGGATGCGGCGTACGGCGTCACACCAGGTAGCTCGCCATGTGTCCGGAAGTGAGGGGCCATGGGGTTGCCCGATGGCGAAGATCACCGCCGTACTGCCGGCTACGACAGCGTCCGGGTGACGCAGCAAACGGTGTAGCACCTCGTGCGGCTCGTCACGGAGGAAGATCGAGTCGAGCAGCCAGGCGTCTTCGGCGCGCATCTTCGCGACCACGAGTTGGGCAGCCGTGTCGTCTGCACCTCGTCCGAGGACGGTGGAGATGACGCCGGTTCTGAAGCGGGGATCATCCAGCGCAGAGGTGAGGATCTCAGCAGACAACGTGTCGGGGGAAGTCGTGAGCCATCGGCTCAACGCGGCTCGATGAATCGGCTGGCTGCCAGCTGCCGTTGCTGCTGCGTGCCAGGCGGCGGGTTCGGTGAGGTGCGGCACCATGTGGTCGGCGACCCAGGTGCCGCCTCCGTGGTCTCCCGCGAGCTCGGATTGCTCGGCCAAGGCGACGAATCGAGCGACTCCGGCAGTCGGGCCGAGCGCAGCGATTCCTTGGGCGAGAGATTGCACTGTGCGGACGCCGCCTGGGACGTCGTTCTGGTGGCCCATGGCGTCCCGACGACTCCAGCCGATGAAGGACTCCACATCTGGATCGACTTCCCATGCCGGAAGGTTGCGTCCTTCGTCGCCGGCCCGCGCGTATGCGGCGTTGAGCATACGCCGAGCACGGAGAGCGAGACCGGGAAAGGCCTGGAGCAGATGATGCAGGGTAGCCAGCATGCGAGCCCCTCCCTTCGCTCCCTGGTTCTTCTGTTCCTCGCTCGGTTCGCTGTTGTGCGGAACGAACCCTTCACCGAGCCGTACCCATGAGCCGGCCAGGTCCAGCATAGGAACAACCGCGGCTGGGGCGCTGTTCAGGCCATCCTGGCGTTCGGTTTCCCCGATCACGGGCGCCACCTGGTCCCACAAGGAGATGAGACGAGCCAGGTTTTCGGCACTTTCGACACCCCGGGCGAGTGTGACCGTGTTGGGATTACCCGGGTCAGTCCAAGTCCCAGACGTTTCGGCAGAGAAGACGCTTGCGAGCACCTCAGTGGCCACACCCCATTCAGCTGGAGAGCGGTGAGTACGAAGCCACTCCAGGACCGGCTTCAACAGCAGCCCTCGAACCTCGAATACGGTTCCGAAGTCCGGATCGATCGATTTGGCCACGTCATCGAGCACCCGCAGTGGGTGCTGCGGGGTGGAGTGGCGCGGGCGCTCGTCGCCCACGGCAAGGTCGAGCAGAGCGGTTATCGCTTCAGGCAGCAGATACTGGGTCGCCGACTGCGCAAGTTGCCGAGCAGCTGCGTCAGCTTGCCGGTCCGTGATGGTGACGTTCATTCGCTTGTCACGCGGGACGGCGAGGACTGTACGAGCCTGGGCGACCGCGAACTGTGCAGTCTCACGGTCCAGACAGGCGTATTCGGACACCAACGAGAAGGTGCCGATGTCCCACTCGGTCGGTGCGGGCAAGGCTCGCACCCAGTTCTCCACTGCCGTCCGAGCGTCCGAGGAGACCGAGACGCCGGCTGCGGATATGGCGGCGGAGACGAGGTCACGGCTCCTGGCGGGGAAGGCGTCGAAGAGAGTGGACCACGGCCTGCCTGCCGGACGCGTGAAGAACCATCGGGCAATCAGTGGTGCGCGCAGCGCTGGTTGCAGCCGCCAGACGTCGTGAACCGTCTCCACGAGGCCGTGGCGTGCAAGGCGCTCCATCAGGCCGGACATCCTGGCCGGCGGCTCGCCGACGAGCGGCGCGAGCGCGTATAGCGTCTCACTTGAAGCCCCTCCCAGGGCCGCTACACAGGCCAGAACGTCGACGGCTGTCTCGGTCTCCGTGATACGGCGGAGATGACGCTCTACGTTGGCCAGGTGTGCTGCTCCGTTGGCTACCTGTCCTCCCTTCCCCGTCGTGAACAGCTGGCACAAGGTGACCGCCCAGCCCGGCCGTCCAGCCGCCTGGTCGAGAACTGCCGCCCGGGCCCGGTGCCCAGTGACGCCCAGAGAGGTCACCAGTGCGTTCATGTCGGATCGCTCCAACAGGTCGATGTCGAAGCGGACAGCACCAGGCAGGGCCGCTGCCACCTCGTCTGCTCTGTCGGGCCAGGTGGTCGCGACGATGGCGAAAGCATGCTCCGCACCGTGACGCGCCCGCCGCAGCACACGCATCTCGTCGATACGACTGTGGGCATCGTCCACGACAACGGCGGCAGGGCGAGAAGTCAGCAATTCGTCCAGGATGCGGTCTGCTGGCGCCTGCTCCAGGTAGGCGACCCTGCCTATGAGTTCGACGGTGAGCCGGGTTTTCCCCACACCGGGCACGCCGGCCAACACGACATCCCGGCCGCAGGCGACGGCCTCGTCGAGCTTTGCCAGATCAGTCTCTCGGCCAAGGAGATCGGTGTGCTCAGCGCCGTCTTCCGCCAGGTCCAGCGGCCGGTCATGCAGGGCCTCGAGCTCCCCTCTGATGCCGAGGAGATGGAACCTCCATATCGGCTCCTTGGACAAGCGCGCAGCGAACCAGTCCCGGGCATAAATGTGCGGCGCTGGGAGGCCACGATCTGCACATAGCCGATCCAAGGAGGCCCGCCTGGTAGCGTCAACAGGCTGTGAGCAGGCCATCACTATCAGATCGGCTTGCACGCCCTCTTCACGCATGCGACGCAGGCCCGTGCGCAAGTTCGCCACAGGATCACCCGTAGTGACGAGCAGACGCCCACGGGCGTCCGCGTCCTGAGGTCCCCACGGGAAGTAGATGTCGGCGTCGCGACCGAAGTCATGCCCACCCTCGACCGCGGACAGGCCCGGATACTGTGATTGCAGGAGCGAACAGGCGCAACGCTCGAACTCCGTTGGGTGGATGGCTTGTTCATCCATCGCCCGGCGCACGCGTGCAATGAGATCCATGATTATTCATGGTACGCGCACTGGCGTCCGTGCACCCCATCCGCTGATGGCCTCACGGCTGAAGAAAGACCACTCCAGGCATGCACGGACAGCCAGGCAAGAGGAAAGCTCGGCAGTGAGAGCGCTGCCTGACCATGACGGTGTCCACCGCGCGCCGAGGCGAGACCTTTCCACGCGGTTCCACGGCTGCAACGCCGCTTGGAAGCCGCACCTGATCTGCCACGCACGTAGGACGCCTCACGCCGACCCGCCATCGCCAGCTCCTAGACGGGTTCCAAGCGCCGTTTCCACGGACGATGCCGCTTCGGCCGGGCTCCGGAAAACCTGAGTGCTTCGCCCAAGCCGTTTCGCCCCCCCCGCCAGTGACTCACGTATCTGTCGCTCGCAGACGACGAAATCGGCGTAACCGGCCGCGCAGGAGAGATGGGCCATGTCGATCACGTCATTCGGCTTCCATGTGGTGCCTCGATTGAGGTGACGTTCATGGAGTATCTCCCGGAGGAGGCCCAGAGCCGGAAGAGAACTCCTCTTCTGGACGGACTGTGAGCCTGCGTGCCAGTCCTTCAGTTGCTCCGGCGTCATTCCTGCGGCGAAGGATTCCTTGGCCACCTTGTTCCGCAGGTCGCTGAGGAGCCATGCGTCGATCGCCTTGCGCTTCTGCTGAGCATCGCCGCTTTGGGTGTCCAGCCAGTCACTGAATTTCTGGTTTGCCTCCGTCAAGCCAAGCTCAGGACCGCACTCCCCACCTTCCGAGTCCAGCATTTTGTCGATCAAACTCATGGCAGAAACAAGCGCCTCATGCTGGAACGTGGAAAGTCCGCCGGCACCGAGGCAGGAACGAACCCTCTCGCGGCGGAATGAAGCGAATTCGGCTCCGACATTTACTCTGATCCAGATAGGCGACGAGCCGTCCGGCCAACGGATCGGCTCGGTCAAGCCGGGGGAGCTCGAACACGATGCTGTCGCCCTTGAGAGTCTCCACAACCAAGCCTTCGGACGTTCGAACGAGGAGCCAGGTAGCGGCAGGCGCGCCTCTTTGCCGTCGGGCCTGACCAACGCGAGGGCGTCCGAACCGCGATCGGCTGTGATCATCACGATGGGCAACCCGTCTGGGTTCTCCATCCGCTCATGATGCACAAGCAGCAACTCTGAGGACACGGCGGGACCGTGATCAGCACCGCCGCGGGGGGCAGACCGGGCACGCCAGGTCACCTGTACGGCTACCAAGCGACGAAGGCGCTGACCCCGGAGACACACCTGATGACTCGTCAGCGAAGTCAGCAAAAGGTCAGCATTCAGCTGACCAGACCTGCTCGCACACGAGCACACCGTAGAAGCACGCGGCACCGGCTGCGCCACCGGGAGAGGGTGCGAAACCCTCCCTCCCAGCGGCACGCCGAACGTCGGAGACACGGCCAAGCGGACCCGCTTCGGACATCGGCTGCGGGGAGGAAACCCCAGGTCAGCGCGCCCTCCCCCGCGCCTTGAGCGGGGTGTTGGGGAGTTCCGGGGCCGGCAGTGGAGCGCCGGCGTAGCCCTTGACCTCGCCGAAGCGGGTGCCGGTCATCCAGTCCTCGCGGGCCTGGCGGATCTCCTCGTCCGTGCGGGCGACGAAGTTCCACCACATGACGATCTCCTCCTCGAACGGCTCGCCGCCTAGGAGCATCAGGCCCGCGTCGGAGTCGGCGCGCAGGGGGAGGGACGTACGGCCGCAGCCGAGGTAGAGCATGGAGCCGGGCAGGACCGGGACGCCGTCGACGTGGGCCTCGCCGGACATGGACAGGACCGCGTACTCGAAGTCCGGGTCGAGCGGCAGAGTCGTTTCCGCACCGCCGGTCAGCGCCAGGTCGGCGCCCACCAGGGGGCTGTAGGTGGTGCCGGGCGAGAGCGCGCCGTCGAGCTCGCCGAGGATCACGGTGGCCGTCAGGCCGGGGGCCGTCACGTGCGGGAGGCCGGCGTGGTGCTGGAAGTGGGGTTCGACGTGGCGGTGGGCGTCGGGCAGGGCCACCCACAGCTGGGCACCGTGCAGGATGCGGGCGTGCGGGCGGGGGCTCTCCTCGGAGTGGGAGATGGCCCGGCCGGAGGTCATCAGGCCCAGCTCGCGGGGGCGTACCGTCTGCAGGCTGCCCGTGCTGTCGCGGTGCAGGACCTCACCCTCGTGGAGCCAGCTGACGGTCTGCAGGCCCATGTGCGGGTGCGGCGGCACCTGCATGCCGGGTTGGTCGGCGATGTCGTCGGGCCCGTAGTGGTCGACGAAGGCCCAGGCGCCGACCATCCGGCGGCCGAGGTTCGGCAACAGGCGGCGCACCTCGGTGGATTCACCGAGCGGGACGCGGCGGGGGCTGAGGAGCTCCCGCACCGGCTCCGCCACGACGAATCCCCGGCCACCGCACACGGTGGGCGCGGCCTGACGATCAAGGTTGCTCATGCCGCCCAACCTATCCGTGCCGGGGCACGGGGCGTGAAGGTTTGTCAGGGTCGGCCATCACTCCGACACACCACCCGTATGCCGGACCAACAACCACAGCAAAGCGGGCATATGACGTGCCATATGGAAACTCACCTGCCCGAGCTCCGTGCCGCCGCCCGGCGTATGGGACGCCGTCAGTTCCTCACCGTGGCCGGTGCCGCGGCCGCCCTGGCGTTCACCACGCACCTCCCGGCCGCCGGTGCGGCGAGCCCTGCCGCACTGGACGCGCGGAAGATCGCCGCGAACCCGTTCACCCTGGGCGTCGCCTCCGGCGACCCCCTGCCGGACTCCGTCCTGCTGTGGACGCGCCTGGCGCCCAGCCCGTACGAGCCGGACGGCGGGCTGCCCGCGCAGCGGGTGGAGGTGCAGTGGGAGGTGGCGTACGACGAGCGGTTCTTCGCCGTCGTCCGGAGCGGGACCGCCACCGCCCACCCGGAGTACGCCCACAGCGTCCATGTGGAGGTGCCCGGACTCGACCAGGACCGGTCCTACTACTACCGCTTCCGCGCGGGGACCTGGATCAGCCCGGTGGGCCGGGCCCGTACCGCCCCGGCGCGCGACGCCTTCTGGGTGTCCTCCCTCACCTTCGCCGCGGTCGCCTGTGCGGCCTACTTCGACGGCTACTACACGGCGTACCGGCACCTCGCGTCCGAGGACGTGGACATGGTGGTGCACCTGGGCGACTACATCTACGAGTACGGCGTCGACCCGGCCGGCGGCCACCGCGGCTACACCGACCGCCGGCTGCCGGCGCACTTCAACACCGAGACCGTCACGCTCCAGGACTACCGGCTGCGGTACGCGCTCTACAAGAACGACCCCGACCTCCAGGCCGCGCACGCCGCCCACCCGTTCGTCGTGACGTGGGACGACCACGAGACGGAGAACAACTACGCCGGGGCGATCCCGGAGAACGGCGTACCGCCCGAGGAGTTCCTGCTGCGCCGCGCCGCCGCCTACCGGGCGTACTGGGAGAACCTGCCGCTGCGCCCGCCGCAGCAGCCGGTGGGGGCCGACATGCGGCTGTACCGGCGGCTGCACTTCGGGCGGCTGGCGCAGTTCGACGTGCTCGACACCCGCCAGTACCGCTCCAACCAGGCCAACGGGGACGGTTGGCAGGCCCCGAGCCCCGAGTCCGAGGACCCGTCGCGCACCATGACCGGCGCCGCGCAGGAGCGCTGGCTGCTCGACGGCTGGAAGGTGTCGGACGCGGTGTGGAACGTCGTGCCGCAACAGGTCACCTTCGCCGAGCGGCGGAGCACCACCGGCGCGGACTACAAGCTGTCCATGGACGCCTGGGACGGCTACCCCGCCTCCCGCAAGCGCATCCTGGACGGTGCCATCGCCGCCGGGCTGGACAACCTGATGGTCCTCTCGGGCGACGCGCACGTCGGCTACGGGTTCGACCTCAAGGCCGACTTCGGCAACCCCGCCTCCCGGACCGTCGGCACCGAGATCGCCACGACGTCCCTCACCAGCGGCCGCGACGGCGCCCAGAAGCCCGGCAACTGGATCAGCCTCACCCAGGCCAACCCGCACCTGAAGTTCTACGACGGGCGCCGGGGCTACACCGTCGTCCGGCTCGACCAGACGAGCGCGGACATCGCCTTCAAGACCGTCTCCACCGTCCTCGAACCCGGCGGCACGCTGAGTACGGCCGCCTCCTTCACCACCGGTACGGGCGCGCCCGGCCTCCACGCCGTGTGACCGCGGCCGGGCGGCCGGCGGTTCACCCGTTCGGCACCATCCACGGGGCACTCCGGCCCCGCCCGGCATTGCATGGGGTCATGGGCGACCTCACCTCTCCGATACGCAGGCGGCGCCGTCCGCCGCGCGTGGCACTGGTCATCGTCGTGGCGGTGCTTCCGGTCTCCCTGGCCGGATGCGCCGCCGAGGCCCCGTCGCCCCGGGAACGGGCGAGGGCCGCGACGGACGCGCTGTGCGAGGACCTGGGGGCGCTGCGGATGGACACCGGGAAGCTGGCCGGCCTCGGTCCCCGTGCCCGGGGGCGGGACGAGCTGCGGGACCTGCGGGAGGACGTGGCCCACGACCTGGACCTCGTGACGCGCAGCGCGCGGGGCGTGCGCACGGCGCGGACGGGGGCGGTCGCGGACGCGTACGACCAGGTCGTCCGCGCGATCGACGACCTGCCGGGCGGTGCGACGGGCGCCCAGGCCGGCAAGCGGATCAGGCCGCAGCTGGAGGCACTGGACCGGGCCATCGCCGCCTCGCAGGCATCCGTGAAGTGCTGATCCGAGCGCCCCGTACGGAGGACCGGCAGGCAGGGCGGGCCCATCCTCCCCGCCGTGCCGGCCGTCGTGCGCTCGGGCGGGACGGCAGCGAGCGGGTGCCCCTCGTCGCCCCGCTCCGTCGTCGGCCACCTCACCGCCGCGGCGATCTCGCCGGCCCGCTACGTGCGCGACCGCGCCGGTGAGCGCCGCGGACGGCACAGGGACCTGACGGGCGGTCAGCCCCGGTAGCCCTCCAGCAGCCGGAGCCACACCTCGCTGATGGTGGGGTACGCGGGGACCGCGTGCCACAGGCGGGCGAGGGGCACCTCGGCGGTGACGGCGACGGTGGCCGAGTGGAGCAGTTCCCCGACCGCCGGGCCGACGAAGGTCACTCCGAGGAGGATCTCGCGTTCGAGGTCGACGACCATCCGGGCGCGGCCCCGGTAGCCGTCCGCGTACAGCCCGGCGCCGGCCACCGCGGCGAGGTCCTGGTCGACCGCCCGTACCCGGTGGCCGGCCGCCTCCGCCTCGGCGAGGGTGAGGCCGACGGACGCGGCCTCGGGGTCGCTGAAGACGACCTGGGGGACGGCGGCGTGGTCGGCGGTCGCGGCGTGCGCGCCCCAGGCGCCGGTGTCCGGCGGGGCGCCGCCGTCGGCGCGGACGCCGATGGCGGCGCCGGCGATCCGGGCCTGGTACTTGCCCTGGTGGGTGAGGAGGGCACGGTGGTTGACGTCGCCGACCGCGTACAGCCAGTCGCTGCCCTCGACCAGGCACGTGTCGTCGACGGACAGCCAGGAGCCCGGTCGAAGGCCCACGGTCTCCAGACCGAGGTCGTCCGTGCGGGGCGCGCGGCCGGTGGCGAAGAGGACCTCGTCGGCCTCGACGCGCTCGCCGTCGTCCAGGACCACGGTGACCGGCCCGGCGGGGTGCGGGCGCTCGACGGCGGTGACGGAGACGCCGGTGCGGACGTCGGCGCCCGCCTCGGTCAGCGCGTCCGCCACGTGCTCGCCGACGAACGGCTCCATGCGCGGCAGCAGCCCCCGGCCGCGTACGAGCACGGTGACGCGGGAGCCGAGCGCCTGCCAGGCCGTCGCCATCTCGGTGCCGACCACTCCCCCGCCCACCACGACGAGCCGGCCCGGCACCTCCTTGGCGCCGGTCGCCTCGCGGCTGGTCCAGGGCCGGGCGCCGGCCAGGCCCGGCAGGTCGGGCAGGACGGCACGGCTGCCGGTGCACAGGGCGACGGCGTGCCGGGCGGTGAGTACCCGCCGTGCGCCGTCGGGGCCCTCGACCGTGACGCGCCTGTCGCCGTCCAGCCTGCCATGGCCCCGGTGGAGGCGGGCGCCGATCGAGTCCAGCCAGTCGACCTGGCCGTCGTCCTTCCAGTGCGACACGTACGCGTCGCGGTGGGCGAGCACCGCTCCGGCGTCGAGCGGTCCCCGCACGGCCCCGCGCAGGCCGGGGACCTTGCGGGCGTCCGCGCGGGCGATCGCCGGGCGCAGCAGTGCCTTGCTGGGCATGCAGGCCCAGTAGGAGCACTCGCCGCCCACCAGTTCGCTCTCCACCACCGCCACGCTCAGCCCGGCCGCGGCGACCCGGTCGGCCACGTTCTCGCCCACGGGCCCCGCGCCCACCACCACGACGTCGTACTCCACCATCTGGGTCATGGGGTCAGTCTGGTGGTACGTGTGCCTCCTGGCCACACGGGCAGTCGGAATAGCGCGGCGCCGGGCACGGTTGTCCGGGGCGATCCCCCACACACCGGGAAGAGGTAGGCACCATGAGCACCGTAGAGCTCACCAAGGACAACTTCGATCAGGTGGTGACGGAGAACGACTTCGTCCTGATCGACTTCTGGGCTGCCTGGTGCGGACCGTGCCGCCAGTTCGCCCCGGTCTTTGAGGGCGCGTCCGAACGCCATCCCGACCTGGTGTTCGCCAAGGTCGACACGGAGGCGCAGACGGAGCTGGCGGCGGCGTTCGAGATCCGGTCGATCCCCACGCTGATGATCGTCCGGGACAACGTCGCGGTGTTCGCCCAGCCCGGGGCGCTGCCCGAGGCGGCGCTGGAGGACCTCATCGGGCAGGCCCGGAAGCTGGACATGGACGAGGTGCGCGCGTCCATCGAGAAGGGGAAGAAGACCCAGGCCTGACGGGCGCCGTCGCGGGCCCGCGAGGGTCCGTGCGGGTATGCGCGGGCCCGGGGGCGGCCGCCGCGCGGGGCCCGTGCGCGGACTCTCGGAGCCGGCGGGCTGGGCGGGCCCGTGGTCAGCGCTCCAGGACCAGGGCCAGTCCCTGGCCCACGCCGATGCAGAGCGCCGCGAGGCCGGAGCCCGAGCCCGCCGCGGCCAGCTGGTGGGCCACGGAACCGGCGAGGCGGGCGCCCGAGGCGCCCAGCGGGTGGCCGATGGCGATGGCGCCGCCGCGCGGGTTCACCACGGCCGGGTCGAGCTCGGGCCACTCGGCGAGGCAGCCCAGCGACTGCGCGGCGAACGCCTCGTTCAGCTCGAACGTGGTGACGTCGGCGAACGTGCGCCCCGCCTTCGCGAGGGCCCGCTGGACGGCCTCCACCGGCCCGAGGCCGAACAGCTGCGGCTCGATGCCGGTGACGGCCGACGCGCGGACACGGGCGAGGGGCTCACGTCCACAGGCCTTCAGGCCGTCCTCGTCGACCAGCAGCAGCGCGGCGGCGCCGTCGTTGAGCGGCGAGGCGTTGCCGGCCGTCACGGTGCCGGAGCCGTCGGTGCGGAAGGACGGCTTCAGCTTGGCCAGCGCCTCCATGGACGTGTTGTCGCGGACGCACTCGTCCCGGCCCAGTTCCACGCCCTCGTACGGGACGACCTCACCGTCGTAGAGCCCGCGCGCCCAGGCGGAAGCGGCTTTCTGATGGCTCGCCAGCGCGAAGGCGTCCTGCTGCTCACGGGTGAGGGCGTGCTTGTCGGCGATCAGCTCGGCCCCCTCGCCGAGCGGAACGGTCCACTCGGCGGGCATCCTCGGGTTGGTCATGCGCCAGCCGAGCGTGGTCGAGTGGAGCTGCTGGTGGCCGGCCGGGAACGCCCGTTCCGGCTTCTGCAACACCCAGGGCGCCCGCGACATCGACTCCACGCCGCCCGCCAGGACGACCGAGGCGTCCCCGAGGGCGATGGCGCGCGCCGCCTGGATGACGGCTTCGAGGCCGGACCCGCACAGGCGGTTGACGGTGACTCCGGGGACGGTCACGGGCAGGCCGGCGAGCAGGACGGCCATGCGGGCGACGTCGCGGTTGTCCTCGCCGGCTCCGTTGGCGTCGCCGAAGTAGACGTCGTCGAGCCGGGCCGGATCGAGCGCGGGCGTACGGTCCATGAGCGCCTTGACGACGTGGGCGGCCAGGTCGTCCGGCCGCACGGAGGAGAGGGCGCCGCCGAACTTGCCGATCGGCGTGCGGACGGCGTCGACGATGTAGACGTCGCGGATGCTCATCGGGTGCTCTCCCACGTGACCTCGACTGTTCGCCAGGTGAACTTCTGTTCATCCCTGGCCTCGCCCGAGTCTCCGTCCGTGGCCCGCCGCCTGTCAACGGCCGGCGGGTGCGGGGGCGCCGGACCGCGCGGCCCCGCCCGCGGGGCCGTCGGTCCGGGGCCGTGCGGGACGGTCAGCGGACGCGCGCCGAGAGTCCGTAGTCGAGCTCCGCGCCGTCCACGAGCAGGGCCTCCACGGTGCGGGTCTCCGGGTCGATGTCGGCCTCCACCCCCTCACCGGCGTAGCGGGGGTAGCCCGAGACACCCGTCTCACCCGTGGCCTCGACGACGGCCGAGCGGATGGCGTCCTCCGCCAGGTGCGCCGGGTCGCGCCCCTCCACGTGCTCGGGCACCAGCAGGATCTCGAAGCGCTGCGGATGTGTGCTCATGCAGGCGACGCTAGAGACGTTCCGCCCGCCCCGCACGTCAGGTGGACTCGCGGTGGATCGCCCGGGCGGCCATCAGCTCGCGGCTCCCCGGCGCGCGGTCCGGGTCGCCGACCACGCGGTCGACCAGATCGGCGAGGTGCTGACCGGTCTCCATGTCGACCCGCACCGTGCTCAGCCGGGGCCGCATCAGCCTGCCGAGCAGCAGGTCGTCGGCGCCCATCACGGCCGTGTCGCCCGGTACGGACACCCCGGCGTCCAGCAGGGCGCGGAGCAGGAGCACGGCGTACTCGTCGTCGTACGCGAAGACCGCGTCCAGGCCCAGACCGGGCCACCGGGCGGCGAGGGCACCCGCCGCCGCCTCCGTGCACGCCAGCGGCAGGGGCACGACGCCGGCGCCCGTGCCGCGCACCGCGTGGCGCGCGCCCTCCAGGCGGGGGTGGGAGAACAGCTCCAGGCCGGGCTCCCGGGGCATCACCACGCCGATGCGCCGGTAGCCGCGTTCCATCAGGTGGGCACCGGCGCAGCGGCCCACCCGGCGCTGGTCCACGGGCAGGCTGTGGGCCCCCTCGACGGGGTGCGGGCCCAGCGTGATCACGGCCCGGGCGCCGGACCTCTTGAGGACGTCGACGCCGTGCGGCGTGAGCTCCACCCCGCCGAAGGACACGACGGCCACGGGGCGCAGTTCCGCCCAGGCCCGGGCGGCCTCGTCCCCGTCGAGGCCCATGCTCGCGTACTGGACCACCGTGTAGTCGAGGCGGCGCAGCGCCCACTGGAGTTCGTTCAAAAAGTGCCCGTACAGCGGGCCGAGGGGGACGGGGGCGGTGGGCAGGAGCACGATCCGGGTCCGGCCGGCCCGCAGGCTGCGCGCGGCGGCGTGCGGTACGTAACCCAGCTCCTCGGCGGCCTCGCGCACCCGGCGGCGGGTCGGTTCGCTGATCCGCACGGCCGACGCGTTGTTGAGCACGTACGAGACGGTGGCCCGGGAGACGCCGGCCAGCCGCGCCACGTCCGCGCTGGTCGGGACCGGGCGGGGGGCCGGGGACCCGGCGGGGGGCCGGGGAGGTGTCTGGGTCATCGCCCTCGGCATCCTTCCAGACCGGCCTTCGCGGGGCGTGGCGGATGGCCCTGGAGGGGTGCCGCGCAGCCCTCCGGCCTCCGACCGGCACATGTCACCGCACCGCTCCAGGAGGGCGGCGGGGCCACGCGGCGGCCCCTCGGCACCCTCGCGGTACGCCCGCCCGGTCCGTAGGGTGTCCCGACCCGCCCGACATCCGCACAGGAAGGCGACGACGTGCGACTGCACACCACCACATGGGGCGACGGCGACCGGGTCGCCCTGCTCGTCCACGGCATCATGGCCGATCACCGCACCTGGCGGCGGGTCGGGCCGGCCCTCGCGGAGCTCGGCTACCGCGTCCTGGCAGTGGACCTGCGCGGTCACGGCGCCAGCGCGCGGGCGGAGACGTACGCGGCGCGGGACTTCGCCGACGACGTGGTCGAGACCCTGCCCGCGGGCGCCGACCTGGCGATCGGCCACTCGCTCGGCGGCCTGGCGCTGTCGCTCGCCGTCGAGCGCCTCGCGCCGCGCCGCGCGGTCTACTCGGACCCGGCGTGGCACCTGCCCGCGGGCGAGGGCGGCTTCCGTGGGGAGCTGTTCGCCGGTGCCAAGACCGCGACGAGGGAGCAGGTCGCGGCGATGAACCCGCGCTGGGACGAGGCGGACGTCGACATCGAGCTGGCGACGCTGAAGGTGTGGGACGAGGCGACGGCCTACGGGCTGGAGCCCGTCGCCGGTACGGACCTGCTGCCGCCCGCGCCCGTCGTACCGTCGCTGGTGACGCTCGCCGACCCGAGCGCGCTGATATCGCCGGAGCGGGCCGCGCTGCTGCGGGAGCGGGGGTTCGAGGTCCGTACGGTGGCGGGGGCCGGGCACACCATCCACCGGGACGACTTCGGGGCGTTCATGGCGGCGCTCGACGGGTGGGTCTGACCGCCCCGGACGCCGCCGTACCGCCCTGGTCACGGCAGCCGTACCGCCCCCGTCACACGGTCGTGACCGCCGCGAACGTGTCGCGGAACGCGCCCAGGGTCGTGGCCCCGCGGGTCCTGTCCAGGACGGCGAGGACGACCTCGTCGAAGTGCCCGGCGAACCGGCCCCCGCCGGTGAGCGGCGCCCGGAAGGCGCCCGCCACCTGCCGGGGGTCGTTGCGGAACACCCCGCACCCCCAGGCGCCCAGGACGAGCCGCCGGTAGCCGCACGCAGCGGCGGTCTCCAGCACGCGTTCGGCCCGGGAGGCGAGTGCCTCCGGAACGCGTCCGGCGTCCTCGGGCGTACGGCTGGTGATCACCCCGGCGTTGGGTGCGGGAGACGTGAGAAAGCCCACTGTGCGGGGGGAGTCGAGAAGTCCGCCGCGGTCGTCGCGGAAGACCGGTACGCCCGGGGAGTGGATGACGCGGTCGGTGTAGAAGGGGCTGCGACGGGCGCGGTGGTGGGCGTAGAACTCCGGCACGCGCAGCAGTGTCGCGTACAGCGCCGAGGCACGGCACAGGGCCTCCTCCTGCGCCTGGGCACCGTTGAGGTAGCCGCCGCCGGGGTTGCGGGCGGAGGCGAAGTTCAGGACGGCGACGGGGGCGGTCGCGGTGTCGATGAGCCGCCGCGCGGCCTCCAGGCTGGACTCCCCGGTGACCTCGAAGCGGGTGGTGCGGTCGGTGTCCGGGGTCACCGGGACGGGGTCGGGGCCGTACATCGCGGTCCCGGCCAGAGCGGCGGCGACCTCGGCGCCGATGATGACCGGGCGGCCGTCGGGGGCCTCGTACCGACCAGCCGCGACGATCGCCTCGGTCCGCTTCGCGATCTCGCGCAGCCGTGCACTCATACCCGTCATGGTCGATAATCATTCAAGCTCAAGGCAACCGGATTTCCGCCTCTGAGGGCGCTCTTGTGCGATCAGCGACCGGTGGCTTAGGTGGGACGGAAGAACGCCTTCGACAGGAGGAGCCCCATGCCACTGAGCGACATGCCGGACAGCGGCGGTCCGCTCGCCGAGGACGAGGCGGAGGATCTGCTGCGATGCATCTGTTTCAAGACCGGTCCCCCGCGCACGGTCGGGGTCGAACTCGAGTGGTTCGTCCATGACCTGAGCCTGCCGCGACTCGGCGTCACCCCCGACCGGCTCCGTACCGCCTTCGGCGTACTGCGGACCCTGCCGCTGAGGTCGACGCTCACCTTCGAACCCGGCGGGCAGCTGGAGCTCAGCTCGCCGCCCGCCGCGTCCCTCATGGAATGCGTCACCACCGTCTCGGCCGACCTGACGGCCGTACGGACCGCGCTGGGCGCCCGGGGCCTCACCCTCACCGGCGCCGGAACCGATCCCTGGCACCCCCCGCGCGACCGGCTGCTGCGCCAGCCGCGGTACGACGCGATGGAGACCTACCTGGACCGTACCGGACCGGCCGGACGCGCCATGATGCGCGACTCCGCCTCGGTGCAGGTCTGCCTCGACGCCGGTCACGAGGAGCCCGGCCCCCTGGGCTTCGAGCGGCGCTGGCACCTGGCCCACCTGCTGGGCCCGGTCCTGGTCGCCGCGTTCGCCAACTCCCCCACCCTGCACGGCAGGCCTTCCGGTCTGCGGTCCACCCGGCAGGGCCTGTGGGCCGACCTCGACCCGGTACGCGCCACTGCGCCGGACACCCGGCGGGAGCCGCGTGCCGCGTGGGCGGCGCACGTCCTGGACGCCCCGGTGATGTGTGTCCGGGGCGGGGACGGCGCCGGCCCCTGGGCGGTGCCCGAGGCGCTGACGTTACGGGAGTGGCTGCGGTCCGGGCGGCCGAGGCCCGCCACCCGCGGGGACCTCGACTACCACCTCACCACCCTGTTCCCGCCCGTCCGGCCGCGCGGCCACCTCGAACTGCGCATGATCGACGCCCAGCCGGGCGAAAACGGCTGGATCGTCCCGCTCGCGGTCACCGCCGCGCTGTTCGACGATCCGGTGGCGGCCGAGGCCGCGTACCACGCGGTGCGGCCCCTGGCGGGGACGGCGCCGGCCGGTGCCCCGCCGCCGCGGGACGCGCTGTGGCGCGGCGCCGCGCGCGACGGCCTGACGGCACCCGCGCTGCACGAGGCCGCCGTCGCCTGTTTCACGCTCGCACTGGAGGCCCTGCCCCGCAGGGGCGCCTCCCCCGCCGTCCTGGACGCCGTCGCCGCGTTCCACGAGCGCCATGTCCTGCGGGGCCGATGCCCCGCCGACGACCAGTTGACCCCCGTGACCACGGCCGGGGCACCCGGGAAGGACGTCCGCACATGACCGACCCCGAGAGGCTCAGGCGGCGGGCGCTGGACGCGCTGACCACCGCCCGGGCTCGCACCGCCCTGCTCACCGACTGTGTCGACGACGGTGAACTGACCGCCCAGCACTCGCCGTTGATGTCCCCGCTGGTGTGGGATCTGGCGCACATCTCCAACCAGGAGGAGCAGTGGCTCTGGCGCACCGTGGCGGGCCACGAGGCGCTGCGCCCCGAGATCGACTCCGTCTACGACGCGTTCGAGCACCCCAGGGCCACCCGGCCGACGCTGCCGCTGCTGGCACCCGCCGAGGCGCGCGCGTACGCCGCGGACGTACGGGGCCGGGTCCTCGACGTCCTGGAGCGGACCCCGCTGGAGGGTGACCGCCCGCTGGTCGACGCGGCGTTCGCGTTCGGGATGGTGGCCCAGCACGAGCAGCAGCACGACGAGACGATGCTGATCACCCATCAGCTCCGGCGGGGCCCGGCCGCACTGCACGCGCCGGATCCGCCGCCGGGCCCCGGCACGGCGGACCTGCCGGCCGAAGTGCTCGTGCCGGGCGGGCCGTTCACCATGGGCACCTCGGCCGAGCCGTGGGCGCTGGACAACGAACGGCCGGCGCACGCGCGCGTGGTGCCCGCCTTCTTCATCGACACGGTGCCCGTCACCAACGGCGCCTACATGGCGTTCATCGCGGACGGCGGTTACGGCGACGAACGCTGGTGGGCGCCGGAGGGCTGGGCGCAGATCCGCGCGCACGGCACAGTGGCTCCGTTGTTCTGGCGCCGCGAGGGCGGGCAGTGGCTGCGGCGCCGGTTCGGCGTCGTGGAGCCCGTGCCGGAGGACGAGCCGGTGCTGCACGTCAGCTGGTACGAGGCCGACGCGTACGCCCGCTGGGCGGGCCGGCGGCTGCCTACCGAGGAGGAGTGGGAGAAGGCCGCCCGCCACGACCCGGCCTCGGGGCGCTCCCTGCGCTACCCGTGGGGCGACGACGACCCGACGCCCGGGCACGCCAACCTGGGCCAGCGGCACCTGCGGCCCGCGCCGGCCGGGAGCTACCCGGCGGGGCGTTCCCCACTCGGGGTGCGGCAGCTGATCGGTGACGTGTGGGAGTGGACCTCCAGCGACTTCCTCCCGTACCCCGGGTTCGCCGCCTTCCCGTACCGGGAGTACTCGGAGGTGTTCTTCGGCCCGGGACACAAGGTGCTGCGCGGCGGTTCGTTCGCCGTGGACCCGGTGGCGTGCCGGGGCACGTTCCGCAACTGGGACCTGCCGGTGCGGCGCCAGATCTTCTCCGGGTTCCGCACGGCGAGGGACGCGGGGGCCGCCTGATGTGCCGTCACATCGCGTATTTGGGGCCCGGGGTGCCGCTGCGGGACGTGCTGGTGGAGCCGGCGCACGCCCTGTACCGCCAGTCGTGGGAGCCGCGCCGGCAGCGCCACGGGACGGTGAACGCCGACGGCTTCGGTGTCGGCTGGTACGCGGACGGCGACCCCGTGCCGGCCCGTTACCGGCGCGCCGGGCCGATCTGGGCCGACCTGTCGTTCGCCGACCTGGCGCGGGTGGTGCGCAGCGGGGCCCTGCTGGCCGCCGTGCGGGACGCCACGCTGTCCGGGGCGGACGCGGAGGCCGCGGCCGCGCCGTACGCCACCGGGCCGTGGCTGTTCAGCCACAACGGCGCCGTACAGGGGTGGCCCGGATCGCTCGGGCGGCTCGCCGCGCGGCTGCCGGCCGACGAGCTGCTGTCGCTGGAGGCCCGCAACGACTCCGCCCTGGTGTGGGCGCTGGTCCTGCGCCGGCTGCGGGACGGCGACGAGGCCGGGCAGGCGCTGGCCGACACCGTGCTGGACGTCGCCGCGGCGGCCCCCGGCTCCAGGCTGAACCTGCTGCTCACCGACGGCGAGACCGTCTGCGCCACCGCCTGGGGCGACACCCTGTGGTACCTGACCGACCCCGGCCGGCACCGCACGGTCGTCGCCTCCGAGCCGTACGACGACGATCCGGCCTGGCGGGAGGTCCCCGACCGCACCGTGCTCGCCGCGACCCGTACCGATGTTCTTCTGACCCCGCTCAAGGAGCCGTCCGCGTGAGCCCGTTCCTGCTGACCCGCACCCTGCCCGAGGACGCCACGGGCGCCGACCTGAGGGCCGACGTCCTGCACGGCCTGACCCGTACCCCGAAGGACCTGCCGCCCAAGTGGTTCTACGACGCCCGGGGCAGCGAACTGTTCGAGGAGATCACCCGGCTGCCCGAGTACTACCCGACCCGGGCGGAGCGGGAGATCCTGATCACCCGGGCGGCGGAGATCGCCGGGGCCACCCGGGCCCGCACCCTGGTGGAGCTCGGGTCCGGCTCGTCGGAGAAGACCCGCCACCTGATCGAGGCGCTGCTGCCGGGGCTGGAGAGCTACGTCCCCGTGGACGTGAGCGAGAGCGCGTTGCGGGGGGCGGCCGAGGCGCTGACGACCGAGCACCCCGCACTCCAGGTGCACGCGCTGATCGCCGACTTCACCCGCGGTCTGGCCCTGCCGGGCACGCCGGGCCCCCGGCTGGTCGCCTTCCTCGGCGGCACCATCGGCAACCTGCTGCCGGAGCAGCGGGCGCTGTTCCTGCGATCGGTGCGCACGCTGCTGGCGCCTGGCGACGCGCTGCTGGTCGGCACCGACCTGGTGAAGGACGAGCGGACGCTGGTGGCGGCGTACGACGACGCGGCGGGCGTGACGGCGGCGTTTAACAAGAACGTGCTGGCCGTCCTGGCGCGCGAGCTGGGCGCGGACGTCGACCCGGACGACTTCGACCACGTCGCGGTGTGGGACCGGGAGAGGGAGTGGATCGAGATGCGGCTGCGGGCGCGCGAGCACCTGACCGTCAAGATCCGCGATCTGGACCTGGCGGTCACCTTCGAGGCCGGTGAGGAGATGCGTACGGAGGTGTCGGCGAAGTTCCGTCAGGAGGGGGTGCGCGGCGAGCTGGCGGCGGCCGGGATGGAGCTGACGCACTGGTGGACGGACGAGGCGGACCGGTTCGCGCTGTCGCTGGCGACGGCCGTCTGAACGGCCCGCTGGGCCGCGGCGGCGAGTGAGCGGCGGTCGGTGTGGCGGCCGGCGGGGATCGGGGGCAGGACCCGGATCTCCGCGGTCAGCCCGCCGGCCACCGCCACGCGCCACAGCGAGGCGGTGAGCGGATCCTCGCCCACGAAGGCCGCCGGGCCGGCCGGCCGGTAGGTGAGGCGTACGGGGTGGACGGCGGCGCCCGCGTCCAGCGCGGCCTGGAACACGGCGGGCCGGAACCGGCCGTGCGCGCGTCCGCACCAGGTGGAGCCCTCGGGGAAGACGACCACGCGGGAGCCGGCGCGCAGGGCCTCCGCCAGGGCCCGGACCGCGCCGGGCAGGGCGCTCAGCCGGTCGCGTTCCACGAAGAGGGTGCCGCCGCGGGCGGCGACCGGGCCGAGCAGCGGCCAGTGCCGCACCTCGCTCTTGGCGAGCATCCGGCCGGGCAGGACGGCGGCGACGAGCGGTACGTCGAGCCAGGAGACGTGGTTGGCGACGACGAGTCCGCGCCCGCCGCCCGGGCGGCCCACGACCCGGAGCCGTACGCCGAAGGCGCGGAGCACCGCCCGGCACCAGAGCCGGGCGGCCCGCTCACGGCCGGCGCGGCCGAGCGGCGCGGTGAGCGGGGCGAGCAGCACCCCGGCGAGGACGGTGGCCCCGCCGGCCGCCAGCCGGGCGACGGCCCTGCCCCGTGAGGCCGGCGCCCGCCGGGACGCGGAGGCGCAGTGGCGGGGTGTGCAGGGCGCGGTGGGCAGCCACGGCGATCCGGGCACGGGCCGGCTCACCGGGCGGGCGCGAGGGAGAGGAAGTGGCGCAGGTAGCGGGGGTCGGTGTGGCGCAGCGACAGCAGGACGTACAGGTCCGCCACGCCGAAGTCCACGTCGTGCGCGGGCGCCCCGCAGACCCGGGCGCCGAGGCGCAGGTAGCCGCGCAGCAGCGGCGGCAGCTCGGTACGGCCGGCGGGCCGGGCGACGCCGTCGGCGGACCAGAGCCGGTGCGGGGTCACCCAGTACTCCTCGGGCGCCAGGTGCTTGGCCCTGACGGTGTCCCAGGTGGCGGCGGCGAGGGCGCCGCCGTCGGCGAGCGGCAGGGAGCAGCAGCCGGCCAGCCAGGTGCGGCCGGTCCGGATCATGTAGCGGGCTATGCCGGCCCAGATGAGGGAGATGACGGCGCCGTTGCGGTGCGCGGGGTGGACGCAGGAACGGCCGACCTCGACGAGGTCGTGGCGGAGCGGGTCGAGGCGGGTGAGGTCGAACTCGCCCTCCGAGTAGAGCCGGCCGGCGACGCGGGCGCGGTCGGGAGGGAGCAGGCGGTAGGTGCCGACGACCTCGCCGGTGGCCTCCTCCCGTACCAGGAGGTGGTCGCAGTACGCGTCGAACGCGTCGCCGTCCAGGCCCGGTTCCGGCCCGTCGAGGTGCGCCCCGAGCTCCCCGGCGAAGACCTGGTGCCGCAGCCGCTGGGCGGCCCGCACCTCCTCCTGCTCGCGGGCGAGGGTGACGACGTAGCGGGGCTGCGGCGCGGTCGGGCCGGCCGGGGTGTGGGCGAGCGCGGCGGGGGAAGCGGGCATGGTGGGCTCCAATGCCGGAGGAAAGGGCCCGGACCGTGGCTGCGCCGGCCCGGCCCCTTACTTCTTCCGTGACCGGCTGGATTCGACGTGACCGCACGGCGGAGCCCGGATGTGCGAAGGCTGAATGCCCGGTACGCCCGGCGCCCCGCGCCCCCCTACGCGCCCGGCGCCCACCCCGCGCGGCGGCCCGCCGGGTGCGGTACGGCACCGCACCTGGCGGCCGCCCGTACGCACCGCCCCGGGCCCGGCCGCTCGCGCCGCCGGGCCCCGCGCTGCGGTGGCGCGGGGGTCAGGGGCGGCCCCTGAGGAGGGCGGTGATCCGGGCCGAGGCCGCCTTCGCCGCGCGTTCCGGGGACTCGCCCTCCAGGACCGCGGTCATGTACGGCTTGATGGGGTTGGCCTCCTCCACGGCGGCCCACTCCGGCGAGTTGGGGGTCGCCCTGCCGCGCGCGGCGCCGACCGCCATCGCCGCAGTGGCTTCCTGGCCCTCGACGGCGGTGGCCAGCGCCGCCTTGTTGGGGACGTAGTTCATGGTGCGGGCGAGGTCGGTCTGCCACTTCTCGCCGGCCAGCGCCGCGACGACGTCCATGGCGGCGTCCCGGTCGTCGGACCTGCGCGGGATGATCAGGTCGGAGCCGCCGGTGAAGACCGGGCACGGCTTGCCGGCCGTCCGGCCGGGGATCGGGAAGAACCCGAGCTTGTCCCTGAGCGCGGGGTTCCGCTCCTGGATGGCTGCCGCGGCGCTCGGCGGCGCGATGATCTGGGCCACGTCGCCCCGGGCGAAGACCTGGGCCTGCGGCGGGTTCTCCTCGTCGGCGTTTGTGGGGCCGTCGCCGAGCGCCTGGAGCTCCTTGTAGACGGCCATGCCGCGCAGGGCGGCGGGGCTGTCCAGGGCGCCCGTCCACGTCCCGTCCTTCCGCACCGCGAGCTCACCGCCCTCGTCCCAGACGAAGCCGGCGAGGGTGTACCAGTCCTGCCCGGCGAGGTAGATGCCCTGCGTGTTGCCGGAACCCTCGTCGAGCTCGGCGGTGTCCTCCAGCCACTGTTCGCGGGTCGTGGGCGGGGACTCGATCCCGGCCCGGTCGAACAGGTCCTTGTGGTAGATGACGACGCGGTTCGCGGCGTACCAGGGGATGCCGTACTGCGAGCCGTCGACCTTGCCGGGCTCGGCGAGGCCGGGGAGCCAGTCCTCGTACCCGAGGTCCCGCACCGATTCGAGCGTCAGGTCGTGCAGCAGGTCGGTCTCGGCGTACTGGGCGACCTGGGTGTTGCCGACCTCGATGACGTCCGGGGCGTCCTCGCTCTCCAGCGCCGCCGTGACCTTCTTGCCGATGCCGGTCCACTCCTGGAAGGCGATCTCGAGGGCGACGCCGGGGTGGTCCTTCTCGTACGCGGTGGTGAACCGCTCCAGGAAGGCGTCGGACACGCTGCCCTTCATCAGCCACACCGACACCGTGCGGGTGCCCTCCGCCCCGTCACCGCCGGGCAGGACGCCGCAGCCGGTCAGACCGGGCACGGCCACGGAAACGAGCGCGCACGCCCAGACGGGCAAGCGCTTCTTCACGTACGTCACGGCGGTCACCTTTTGCGTGTGCAGAGACAGTGGACCCGGCGTGGGGGGAAGCGAAGCGGGTTCGCCGCGGGCGTGATGGCTGGATTTTGGTATGGACCAAGTGGCGGGTCAAGGGGCGGGCGCCACCACACCCCCGACCCCGCATGCCGCGCGGACCCCGGCGTCCTGGTGCACGGTGGAAGGACGCACCACCGGGCGATGACGACCGGGCGAACGAGGAGACCCCCATGTCGCACCACACCTACCGCGTCACCGAGATCGTCGGCACCTCGCACGAGGGCGTGGACGACGCGATGCGCAACGGCATCGCGCGCGCCTCCGAGACACTGCGCAACCTGGACTGGTTCGAGGTGACGCAGGTCAGGGGCCACATCGAGGACGGGCGGATCGCCCACTACCAGGTCGGGATGAAGGTCGGCTTCCGCCTGGACGAGTCCGCCGAGGGCACCGGCTGACCGGAGGGTCACCACCCGCTCAGGTACGGCCCTCCCGCTCCTGCGCCTCCAGCAGCGCGTCGGAGCCCTGCGCCCAACGGGCCCGCACGACCCGGAACCCCGCCCGCTCGGCGGCGTCGCAGACCAGTTCGTCGTCGTCGACGAGCATGCGGACCTCGCGGTCGGCGGACAGTCGGCGCAGGATCTCCAGCTTGGTGACCCGGGCCGGTCTGCGGTCCTGATTACGGCGCATGTGGAGCGGGCCGTCCGGCAGGCCGTGCTCGGCCAGCCACGCGACCGTGTCCCGGCGGCACCGCTCGGGGCGGCCGGTGAGGTACACCACGTCGCACTCCCCGGCCGCCTCCCGGCACAGTTCCACGCCGCGCGCGAGCGGCGGGTCCTGCGGGGCTGCGGCGAAGAAGGCGTCCCAGTCGCGCGGCCGGCGTTCCAGGAACGGCTGCCGGTGCCGGGCGTCGGACAGGGTGTTGTCCAGGTCGAAGACGGCCAGTGGCCTGCTGTTTCGCGTCACGGTCCCAGCGTAGGGAATCCCCGGGGGCCGCAGGCGTTGCACCAGGGTGTGAGCCCATCGATCGCTGCGACGCGTCTGTCGGTACTGGACCGGTCCCGCACCCGGGAGGGGGAGGACGGCGGGGCGGCCCTGCGTGCCACCGTGACCCTCGCCCGTGAGCTGGAGGGGCTCGGCTACCACCGCTTCTGGGTGTCGGAACACCACGGCGTGCCGGGCGTCGCGGGTTCGGCGCCGACCGTCCTGGCGGCGGCCGTCGCCGCCGCGACGAGCACCATCCGGGTGGGCACGGGCGGGGTGATGCTGCCGAACCATCAGCCGTTGGTGGTGGCCGAGCAGTTCGCGGTGCTGGAGTCGCTGTTCCCCGGCCGGATCGACATGGGGCTGGGCCGGTCGGTGGGCTTCACGGACGGGGTACGGCGGGCGCTGGGCCGTGACAAGCAGGACGCGGACGACTTCGCGGGGCAGCTGGACGAGCTGCTGGGCTGGTTCACGGGCACACAACGGGCGCATCCGGGGGTGCACGCGCGCCCCGCCGAGGGGTTGCGGGTGCCGCCGTACGTCCTGGCCACCGGGGAGGGCGCGGCGATCGCCGCGGCGGCGGGCCTGCCGCTGGTGATCGGCGACCTGAAGGACCGGCCGAGGGTGGTGGCGGCGATCGAGCGGTACCGCGCGGACTTCCGGCCCTCCGCGTGGTCGCGCGAGCCGTACGTCGTCGTGGCGGGCACCGTCGCGGTCGCCGCGACCGAGGAGGAGGCGGCGCGGCTGCTGACGCCCGAGGCGTGGGCGCTGGCGTACTCCCGTACGCGGGGCGAGTTCCCGCCGCTGGCGCCGCCCGGGCGGATCGACGAACCGGCCATGACCGCCAGGCAGCGGGAGTTCTACGCGGCGGCGCTTCGCGGGCACGTCCACGGCACGGAGGAGCAGGTGCGGGAGGCGCTGGAGGAGGCCGTGAAGGAGACGGCGGCCGACGAGCTGCTGGTGACGACGAGCACGTACGATCGCGCGGCGCTGCTGGACTCGTACACCAGGCTCGCCCGTGTCGCGGGGCTGACCGGCGCCGACACCTAGACTGGCGGTCATGCCGGGCCGCCCTCATGACCTCGATCCGTACGTCCGCGTCCGGGGCGCCCGGGAACACAATCTGCGCGCGGTGGACGTGGACGTCCCCCGGGACGCGCTCGTCGTGTTCACCGGGGTCTCCGGCTCGGGCAAGTCGTCGCTCGCCTTCGGGACGATCTACGCGGAGGCGCAGCGCCGCTACTTCGAGTCCGTCGCGCCGTACGCCCGGCGGCTGATCCACCAGGTGGGGGCGCCGAAGGTCGGGGAGGTCAGCGGGCTGCCGCCGGCGGTGTCGCTGGAGCAGCGCCGCTCGTCGCCGGGTTCGCGGTCCTCCGTCGGTACGGTCACCACGCTGTCGAACTCGCTGCGGATGCTGTTCTCACGGGCGGGCGAGTACCCCGAGGGGGCCGAGCGGCTGGACTCGGACGCCTTCTCGCCGAACACCGCCGCCGGGGCGTGCCCCGAGTGCCACGGCCTGGGCCGGGTGCACAGCACCCGCGAGGAACTGCTGGTGCCGGATCCGGACCTGTCGATCCGGGAGGGGGCGATCGCGGCCTGGCCGGGCGCCTGGCAGGGCAAGAACCTGCGGGACGTCCTGGACGCCCTCGGGTACGACGTCGGCCGACCGTGGCGGGAGCTGCCGCCCGAGGACCGGGACTGGATCCTGTTCACGGACGAGCAGCCGGTGGTCACGGTGCACCCGGTGCGCGAGGCGGACCGCGTGCAGCGGCCCTACCAGGGCACGTACACGAGCGCGCGGCGGTACGTCCTGCGCACCTTCTCCGACTCGAGGAGCCCGGCGCTGCGGGCGCGGGCGGAACGGTTCCTGGAGAGCGCCCCGTGCCCGGTGTGCGGCGGCAGCCGGCTGCGCCCGGAGGCGCTGGCGGTGACCTTCGCGGGGCGGACCGTCGCGGAGCTGGCGGCGCTGCCGCTCACCGGGCTGGCGGAGGTCCTGGAGGGGGCGGCCGGGGGCGGGGAGACCGCGCGGGTGCTCACCGCCGACCTGGCGGCCCGGATCGGCACCGTCACGGAGCTGGGCCTGGGTTACCTGAGCCTGGACCGGCCGGCGCCGACCCTCTCCCCCGGCGAGTTGCAGCGGTTGCGGCTGGCCACCCAGTTGCGGTCGGGCCTGTTCGGGGTGGTGTACGTGCTGGACGAGCCGTCCGCGGGGCTGCACCCGGCCGACACGGAGGCGCTGCTGGTCGTCCTGGACCGGCTGAAGGCGGCCGGCAACTCGGTGTTCGTGGTCGAGCACCACCTGGGCGTGGTGCGGAGCGCCGACTGGCTGGTGGACGTCGGGCCCCTGGCCGGCGAGCACGGCGGCCGGGTGCTGCACAGCGGCCCGCCGGAGGGGCTGCGCGAGGTCGGGGAGTCGGTGACGCGCCGGTTCCTGTTCGACCGGGGCCCGGCGCCGGCGCGGAGGGTGCGGGAGCCGTCGGGGTGGCTGAAGGTGGGCCCGGTGACGCGGCACAATCTGCGGGCCCTGGAGGCGGAGCTTCCGCTGGGCGTCCTGACGGCGGTGACGGGGGTGTCGGGTTCGGGCAAGTCGACGCTCGTGGGCGAGCTGTCCGGCGGGCTGCCGGGGGTGGGCCGCCTGGTGACGGTGGACCAGCGTCCGATCGGCCGGACACCGCGCTCGAACCTGGCGACGTACACGGGGCTGTTCGACGTCGTGCGCAAGCTGTTCACGGCGACGGAGGAGGCCAGGGCGCGCGGCTACCGGGCGGGGCGGTTCTCGTTCAACGTGGCGGGCGGGCGGTGCGAGACGTGCCAGGGCGAGGGGTTCGTCACGGTGGAGCTGCTCTTCCTGCCCCGTACGTACACCCCGTGCCCGGACTGCGGCGGCGCCCGCTACAACCCGGAGACGCTCGAAGTGCGGCACCGGGGGCGGAACATCGCCGAGGTGCTGGACCTGACGGTGGAGGCCGCCGCGGGGTTCTTCGCGGACACCCCCGCCGCCGCGCGCAGCCTCGGCGCCCTGCTCGACGTGGGCCTCGGGTACCTGCGGCTGGGGCAGCCGGCCACGGAGCTGTCAGGTGGCGAGGCGCAGCGGATCAAGCTGGCCGCCGAACTGCAGCGGGTGCGCCGCGGGCACACCCTGTACGTGCTGGACGAGCCAACGACGGGTCTCCACCCGGCCGATGTCGAGGTGCTGATGCGGCAGTTGCACGGGCTGGCCGACGCCGGGCACTCGGTGGTGGTCGTCGAGCACGACATGGACGTGGTGGCCGGCGCCGACTGGGTGGTCGACCTGGGACCGGGGGGCGGCGATGAGGGCGGCCGCGTCGTCGCCGCCGGGACACCGGCCGAGGTCGCTGAGGCGGCGGGCAGCCGCACCGCGCTGTACCTGGCGGCGGCCCTGCGGGGTTAGGGCCGCCGTCCTCCCCCGTGGCGGACTCCGGCCGGTACACGTACGCCGGCGTCCGGGAGGCCGGCGCGGGCGATCACGGGTTCCGTACGCGTACGACTCGACGACCCGGCCGGCCTGTTTCCGCTGGTGGCCGCCGCGCCGCTCGAGCCATCAGCGCGGCTCATCCACCATGGGGACCGACTACCCCCAGGGGTTGTTTCGTACCGGTTCGTACGGCTACCCGTGTGATCGGCAAGCGTTTCGGAAGACCCGCACGAAGGAGCGGTGACGATGTCGAACCCGCAACAGCCCGAGCTGCGGCGCAGCGACAAGGGGGCGGGCACCCCGCAGGACAGCCAGGCCCGCAAGGCGGCACAGCCTGGCGGCAAGGGTGGCGGTCGCGCCCATGGCACCGACCGCGGGGCCAAGGGCGGAGGGAAGGGGGGCGGCACTCCTCCCGAGCAGCAGCCCGACCACCCGGCCTGACCGGCCCTTCGCCGCCCACGGAGGCATCGCGCCCCGGGGAGCCACCGGGCGCACGGGCGCCGGGGCGATGGAGACAGCGGCCCGGGCGAGACCGTGGGGGCCGCCGACACGGCCGCTGCGGTTCCTCGGGCGGCTGGACCGGCCGGTCGTCGACGGGCTCCGTCCGGGCGGGCCCGGCGCCGGCACGCCGGGCCCGCCGCGTCATGCCTCGTCGCGCAGCTTGGCCGCCAGGGCGGTCAGCGGCTCGGCCTCCTCGGTGTGGCCCAGGGCGGACAGGCGGGCGATGGCGGCGTCCAGGCGGTTCAGCGCCGGGGCGGGGCGCTCCAGGTAGATGCCCTCCACGGCACCCGCCAGACGTACGCACTCGGCCCATTCGCCGGCGCGGTCCTCCTCCGGGCCCGGCTCGCCGAGCAGGGCGAGGGCCTTCTCCAGGGCGGCCAGCGCGTCCTCGTACGCGCCGGCGTAGGCGTTCACCCGCCCGTACTCGTACGCCAGGGCGGTGTCCAGGGAACGGCCGCGGGCCTCGAACCCGGCGGCTCGTGCCTCGTCGGCGACCTTCCCGGCGTCGGCGAGGAACGCGAGGGCGTCCGGCAGGCCGTCGGGGCCCTGCTGCTGGGACTGGAGGCGGGCCAGTTCGCGCAGGCAGTTGCTGAGCTGCTCGTGGCGCGGGTCCCGGGCGTGGGCGGCGAGCGCCTGGGCGGCGGCCTCGCGGGCGCGGGCGAACTCCCCCGCCTCGCCGAGGAGTACCGCCGTCTCGGCGGCGATCATGGCGTGGCTGCCCGGGTCGTCGTCCCAGCCGGCCGACTCGGCCGCGAGGGCGACGAACTCCGCCGTGGCGGCCTTGAGGTCCTCCCCCGCGTGCAGCGCGCGGGCGCGGGTCAGACGGAGCTGGGCCACGAGCCGGTCGTCCAGCTCACCGGCGGCGACGTCCGGCTCGGCCAGAAGGGAGTCGAGCAGGGCGATGCAGTCCTCGACCCGGCCCAGGTCCAGGCTGAGCTGCGCCGCGTTGCTGTACGCGCAGAACGCGTCGGTCCGGTCGCCGCGGCGGAGTCCCAGCTCGGCGGAGCGCGTCAGGTGCCGCAGCGCCTCGTCCGGGCGGCCCAGGTGCATGCATGCCTCGGCCAGGTCGCCGTGGAGGCGGACGGTGTCGACGGCGTCGGCCGGCCAGTCGGCGGCGAGGCGCAGGCCCTCGGCCAGGTCGGCGTGCGCGGCCGGGGCGTCACGCAGGCCGAGCCGGAGCCGGCCGCGCAGCCCGAGCGTGCGGGGCAGGTGCCAGGCGGGGCCGTGCGCCTTCAGCCGGTCGAGGAGGGCGTCGACCTCGGTGACCGCGGCGGGCAGGTCCCCGGACATGGCGTGGGTGCTGGCTCTCAGCAGCAGGGCGCCGGAGATCTGCCCGGCGATGTCGTGCCGGGTGGCGTGGGCGAGGAGCAGGTCCACCTCCGCGAAGACCGGCGCGATGTGCTCCTCGTTCCTCGACGTCTGGAGACGCAGGCCGAGGGCGGTCGCCCGCAGCCTCAGCAGACGGGCCTCCTGGTGCGGGGCGAGGCCGGGTGTCCCCTCGTGCAGGCGGACCATGGCTTCGTGGGCGGTGGTGAACCCGGCCGCCTTCGCTTCCGGTTCCTCGGCGTCCTCCGCGGCGAGCTCGGCGCCGGCGAGCAGGGCGCAGGCGTGGGCGACCGCCGCGTCGCCCCGCTCCCCGGCGTCCTCGTACAGGCCCGCGGCCTCCTCGTGGAGGGCGGCCGCGGCGGCGTACTCCGCGTCGCCCGTCCGGCTCGCCTCGTCGGCCAGCAGGTCGGCGCGCAGCCGTACGAGCGGGCCGACGGCCGGGTCGTCGGGGTGGACGTAGTCGCGGGCGGTGGCGAGGGTGCGCAGCCGCGCCCAGCAGGCCGGCGCGTCGGGGTGCCCCTGCTGGTCCAGTGCGCGGGCCCGGAGGATGAGGCCGGGCAGCGACTCCGGTGCGGCGTCGGCCGTCCGGGGCGCGGGGGCGGGGGCGGCGGCCGGTGCGGCGGAGGCCACGTCGTCGAGGTCACGGGTGCGCAGGGTCAGTTCCAGCGCGTCCAGGAGCGGGGCGCGGTCGAGGCGGGCCCTGCGGCGGTCCGTGTGGGCCGTGGTGCCGTTGCGGGCGTCGAAGCGGGCGGCGAGGTCGTCGGCGCGGCCCCGCACCTCGGCGCGCAGGCCGGCCACCGTCCAGGTGCGGCCGGCGAACCCGGCGGCCGGCAGGTCGCCGTGGCCGAGGTGCTCGACCCGCTGGAGGAGGACCTCGACGCCGGTGAGGAGGTCCAGCAGGGCCAGCGGCGAGTCGACCTCGTCGAACAGGCTGCGGTTCTCCGCGAGCAGTTCCAGACCGCGCGCCTCATTGCCGGTCAGCGCGCAGAACTCCAGGTGCCGGCCGACCTCACCGGCCATGGAGGGGTTGCGGCGGCAGCCTCGGTAGCCGGCCAGGTGCAGTTCGCGGGCCCGGTCGGGACGGCCGGTGCGCAGCAGGGGAAGCAGCGCGTACGAGACGGAGCGGGCCGGCTCCTCCTGGCAGGACTCCTGGCCGGCCAGGACGGGGTCCCAGGCGTGCAGCGCCCGCTCGTCGTCGCCCGCCGCGAGGTGGTACAGGGCGCGCTCGCAGATCTCGCAGGCCTCGCAGTCGCTGAGCCGGGTACGGCTGCGGCCCGCCCACAGCTCGTAGGCGAGGGTGGTGCCCTCGCCTACGTGGGCGGCGAGCTGGTAGGCCTGCCCGTAGTACGGCTGGAGGCCCAGGCCGGCCCGCTCGTACCGGTCGCGCATCTCCGTCAGCCACTGGCGGAGGCTTGCCAGCGGTACTTCGGGCAGCGCGCGCAGGGCGTTGGCGACCCACTTGAACCTCCAGAACAGCATGTGGCGCAGGCGCTCGTCGAAGACGTCGGGCTGTTCGTCGAAGAGGGTGAGCAGGCGGGCGAAGACGACGGGCGACTTCCGGGGTTCGGAGCCGTAGGTGTACGCCTCCTGGAGTTCGAACAGCGCGTGGACGAGGGGGACGGGCTCGGCGAACTGTTCGGCGGCGTCGACGAGTTCCTCGGCGGTGACGGTGCGGGTGCGGCCGTAGGGGCGCCGGTCGTTGTCCTGGAGCGCCCGGTACAGCTCGTCCGTGTTCCGGGGATGGGGTGCGGTGGGCATCGTCAGCTGTCCTTGCGGAGGGCGTGGGCGAGCAGGTCGAGGAAGGAGCGGTTGATGAGGCTCGACTCGGCGGGCCTGAGCGGCCGCCGCGACAGCAGCGCGGCCTGCCCGTAGAGGGCTTCGGCGCTGGTGCGGGCCAGTTCGGGCTCGTCGATGGCGATGGCGGTGCGGACCAGCGGGTTGAGCTGGTTGAGGATCAGCTGGGCGCGCGGTGCCTCCTGGCGCAGCGCGCCGAGGATGTCGCCCCACAGGCCGCCCTCCTGCTCGCGGGCGAGCTGGGAGCGGGTGCGCTCGTGCCGGGCCTCGCGGCTGTCGACGAGGAGGGCGGGGGCGGAGGCGGGCTGGAAGGTGCGCAGCGCGACGTCGCAGTCGAAGACGGCGAGGGCGTCGCGGGCCAGGGCGAGGTAGCGGGAGGCGGCCAGTTCCGTCTCCCGGTCGACGGGGTCGAGGTGGGCGGTGAGGGTCGCCGGGTCGAGGTCGGCGACGCTGTTCCCGGGCCTGACCTCGGGAAGCCGGTGGACCAGTTCACGGTCGTAGGTGTAGCCGCCGTTGACGACGCCGAGCCCGGCGGCCGAGGCGATCGCCGCGACCTGCCGGAACTCCTCCACGCTGGAGGTGACGAGCACGGTGCGGTGGGTGCGCGCGAACTCGTCGAGGGTGGTGTGTCCGTCGGTGGTCTCGAACGGCAGCCAGGGCAGCAGCATCCGCAGGATCTCGTCGTCGTGCACGGCGAGCGACTTCACGGCCAGGTGGTGGGCCTGGAGGAAGCGGGCGAGCAGGTCCGGGTCGCTGGCGGCGGCCCGGGCGATCCACGCGCGCAGCCGTTCGGCGAGGGCGTCGCGGACGGCGGCGAGGGTGTCGTCCTCGTACAGGGACTCGCGGGAAGCCGTGGGGCGCAGGCTCTCGGCGTCGATGACGCAGCGGACGAAGAACGCCCACTCGGGGAGGATCTCCTCGGCCTGCTCGGACAGCAGCATGCCTTTGACGTGCACGCGGTGGCCGTGGCGGCGTCCGGCGGGGACGGCCTCGGGCAGCACGCACGCGATGCCCTTCAGGCCCACGGCCGGCAGGTCCAGCTCGATGGTGTCCAGCGGCGTGAAGCCGAAGACCTCCTCGCCGTACGCGGCCAGCGCGCGGGACCGGGTCCCCGGCGTGGGGTACGTACGGGCCCAGGGCGCGGGCTCTGGGTTGACGGGCGCGCCGGGGCCGCCCGTGCCGTCGTCGAACGTCACCGGGTGGCGCAGCAGGGAGCCGAAGTGCCGGGCCAGCGCGTGCACCTGGGCGGGGCGGGTCCACTCGCCCGCGTCGCCGCGCGGTGTCAGCGTGACGGTGGTGCCCGGCCGGGGGCGGGCGGAGGCGGGCAGGGTGCGGACGGTGTAGCTGCCGTCGCCGCGTCCGCGCCACTCCACCGCGGGTGCGCCGGGGGTGCGGGCGGAGCGGCTCACGACGTGGATCTCGTCCGCGACCAGGAAGCAGGAGAGGAGGCCGATGCCGAACTGGCCGATGAAGTCGCCGCGTTCCTCGGCGATCCGCTCGGCGCGCTTGCTGCTGCGGCCGATGGTGGCGAGGAAGCGGTGCACGTCGGCCTCGGTGAGGCCGACGCCGTCGTCCTCCACGCGTACGACCGCACCGTCGGCGTACAGGCGGACGCCGAAGGTGTCGGCGGGGGCGGCCGGTTCGAGGGCGTGCCGGGCGGTCAGCGCGTCCACCGCGTTCTGCAGGAGTTCACGCAGGTAGACGCGGGGGCTGGAGTAGAGGTGATGGGAGAGGAGATCGACGAGGCCGCGCAGATCCACCTGGAAGGTGCGGTCGGCGCCGGCCGGGTTCGCGGCGGTGTCGGGCAGGGTCATCGGGCTTTCCGGGGTGGGAGGGTCACAGGGTGACGGGGTGACGGGGTGACGGGGTGACGGGCGGACGGGCGGGGCGGCTCGGCGGCCGCCGGCGGTGTTCGGGTGGCCGGGCGGATGTCCGGCCGGATGGCCGGGCGCGTCGGCGGAGGTCCGGCAGGCCGGGCCGAAGCCGAGGCACGGCGGAAGTCCGGCTGCGCGGATGTCCGGCGTCGGCGGAAGTCCGGCCCGGCGGCGGGCGTTCGGGCTCGGCGCCGGGCGGGTCCGGCGTGGCGGCGGGGGTTCAGGCTCGGCGCCGGGCGCGCGCGAACTCCTTCTCGGGGTCGGCGTAGTAGGTCCAGGGCCAGGTGGTGAAGGCGCCGTCCAGCGCCTGGAAGACGCGCCGGACCGTGTGGCGCTCACCGGCCAGCGACAGGGCCATGGCGAACGTGTTGAAGTCGCCCTGCCAGCCCGGGCGCCGCACATAGGCGGGGTGCAGGATGCTGTGGTCGGCCGCGTCCCGCAACTCGGCCTGGATCGCGGGGCTGACGAGGCAGTCGCCCCGGTCGGCCTCCACCCACTCCTCGATGTGCGCCATGGCGATCACGCAGCCGAGGCGGTGCCCCTGGGGGCTGCGGGCGAGTGCGTCGCGGGCGAACGCCAGGGCCTGGCCGGGCTCGCCGCCCCACCGGGGCTGCAACTGGGACAGCCACTCGAGGTGGGTCTCCACGTCCAGCGGGTCGCGGCGCAGGGCGGCGTCGCGCCGCGTCTCGTTGACGGCCGTGCCCAGAGACATGCCGCGGCCGGAGGTGAGGAGGCGGCGCCAGGGCGTGATCCACTCGGGCCGGGCCTCGGCGGCTTCGAGCAGCTGCTCCTCGGCGACCTGGAGCCGCTCGTGGAAGACGCGCCACTGCTCCCGCGTGACGTCCACGGCACGGGCGGCGGTGCGGGCCTCCCAGCCCCAGATGATGTGGCGCGCGCCGGATATCAACAGGGCGGCCGCCCGGTGCTCCTTGTCCTCCTCGACGGCCCGGCCGATCCAGTCCTCCACCCCGTCCAGGCCGGCCAGCTCGCCGAGGACCTGGTGGTCGCGGCCGAGGTCGAAGGGGGCCAGCGCCGCCTTGACCGCTTCCCAGTCGCCCGCGTCGGCCGCCTCCACCAGGGCGAGGACGCGCGTGTCCCCGAGGGCGCGCAGCTTGTACGTCCCGTTCTTCCCCCGGCGTGGCACGGGAAGGGCGTACGGATCCGCCACCGCTTCCTCCGCTCCCCTGCCGAACAGCTTGCCGAACATTGCCGCGCCCTCCCCTGGTCCCGCCTCTGCGTCCGGTGCAGCATAAGCGGCACCACCGACACCGCTTCCACAGGGTTTCCACCGGTGCTTCACGTGCCCGTCCCCTCACGGGCCGACTGTCAGTGGCTGGTGACAGGCTTGCGGGGACTCGCGGTCGCGGGTCGGGCGTTGTCACGGGGTGAGGGAGAGACATGGAAGACGTCATCGAGCGGATCCGGGCGGGCCACTACCCCGACTGGGACCTGCTGGACCGTCCTGACGAGGAGTTACTCGCGCGGCTGGAGAACGAGCACGGCATCACCCTGCCCGCCGGGCTCAGGGAGTTCCTGCTCCGGGTCAGCGACGTCGTCCGTGACGGCCCGGCACCGGTCACGGTCATGGACGAGTTCGCGGACACCCACCTGCCCGATCTGGCGGGGCTGGCGTGGGAACAGGGCGTCCCGCGCGACCTGGTCGTGCTCTGCCGGGACGGGAGCGACTTCTGGCTCGTCGCTCCGGACAGCACGGTCGTCCACTGGTCGTGCGACACGAAGGGCCTCACCGGGAACCGCTGGGAGTCGGTGTGGCACTGGGCCCGCGACGTCTGGCTGAAGTTCTGATTCCGGCGTCCGCCGGTGGGCCCCGTGAGCACGGCGGCTGACGTCCCGGCAGGTGCCGGACGGACCCCGGGCCCCCGGACGGACCCCGGGCCGGTGCGGACCGGGCCCGGTGGGCGGGCCCGTCCGGGCCGGTCCTAGGCGGCCGTGTCGTACGTGTAGTGGCGGGTGTGGTCGAGCATGTCGGCCGGGGTGACGTCGTTCCACGGACGCATGGTGTCGTTCAGGTCGACGACGTCCGGGGTGCCGGCGGCCGGGAGGTAGGGGGAACGGGGGTGGCGGGCCTGCCAGTCGGCCCACAGCTTGTCGATGAAGGCGTGGTGCAGCCAGAAGACCGGGTCGTTGGGGGACACGCCGGTCGCCATCTGGCCGCCGATCCATACGTGGACGCGGTTGTGGAGGTTGACGCCGCGCCAGCCCTCGAGGTGGTTGCGGAAGCCGTCGGAGGCGCTGTTCCAGGGCGGCATGTCGTAGGTGTCCATGGCGAGGACCGCGTCGGCCTCGGCACGGGTGGGGAGCTGGCGGCCGCCCGCGCCGAGGGCGCGGCGCAGGAAGTCGCGGCCGTCGACGCGTACGGACACGGTCCAGCGGTCCGCGGAGCGGGCGAACGGCCCGTCCATGACCCGGCCGTCACGGGCACGGCCGGTGCCGCCGAGGAAGTCGGGGGCCCACAGGGAGGCGCGGGGCGTGCGGTCCACGGTCCAGTCCCAGTAGGGCAGGGCGACGGACGGGTCGACGGCCTGGAGGGCCTGTTCGAACTCCAGGAGGAAGCGCCGGTGCCAGGGCAGGAAGGACGGCGAACGGTGGCCGACCCGGTCGCCGTTGTCGGTGTCGCTCATGACGAAGGCGTTGTGCGTGGTGACGAACGTGTCGTACCGGCCGGTGCGCTTGAGCTCCAGCACCGCGTCGACGAAGCCGCGCTTCTCGGCGGCGGTCAGCTGGGCCTGGTTCTTGCGTACGGTCATAGTGGTGCGGCTCCGGATCGTGATCAGTTGAGGGTGAGCGGAACGAGCGGGGCGCCCTGCAGTTCGCGGACGGCGGCCCGTGCCACGGCGCGGGGCGTGGCGAGCGGCTCGTAGTGGTTGATCACGCTGATCCAGGTGCCGTCGGCGTTCCGCATGACGTGGAGCTCCTGGCCGTCGACGCGTACGCCCCAGTCGGCGCCGTGCCCCCCGTGATGGCCGCCCCCGTGGTGGCCGCCGCCGGAAGGTCCTCCCTGTATGTGGCGGCCCTGGTAGATCTCGTCGAACGTCTCCGGTACTGCGCCCTGGTGGGCCGTCGCGGCGACGGCCAGGTCGGGCGCCGCGAGGGCGCGCCCGGCGGCGAGGCCGGCGGCGGCCGCCGCGGCGGCGCCGAGGGCGCGGCGGCGCGTGAGGCTGGTGGACATGGGTAACCCCCTGTGTGGTGCGGTGGTGTCGGTACCGCCGGGGGGTGGTCAATTGCCCCCGGCACGACCCATGCGTACCGGGGGCTGGTGGAGTGCGGAATTCCGCGGAGGCCGGTTGGCCCCTATACGGACAACTCGCCATCAAAAGTGCAGACTTGAACGAAGTTGATCTTGCCGTCCGGGCGCCCGGGGGCACCCCGGAGCGAAAGAATTGCGGCGGAATTGGCAATCTCGTGAAGATTCTTTCGCCCCGGGGTGGCGGAAGTGGCCGGGCTCACGCCCGCAGACTGTCCTGAATCAGGCGCGGCGCGCCCCCTTGCGGGTCGCCCTCAGCCACTCCTTGTTCATCGCCGCGATGGACGGCAGCGGGATGCCCTTCGGGCAGGCCGTGGCGCACTCACCGGCCAGCGTGCAGCCGCCGAAGCCCTCCTCGTCCATGACGCGGACCATGTCCAGGACACGGGTCTCCCGCTCCGGCGCGCCCTGCGGCAGCACGTTGAGGTGGTTGACCTTCGCCGAGGTGAAGAGCATCGCCGAACCGTTGGGGCAGGCCGCCACACAGGCACCGCAGCCGATGCACTCGGCGTGCTCGAAGGCGAAGTCCGCGTCCGCCTTGGGGACGGGCGTGGCGTGCGCCTCGGGCGCGGAGCCGGTGGGGGCGCTGACGTAGCCGCCGGCCTGGATGATCCGGTCGAAGGCCGATCGGTCGACCACCAGGTCCTTGACGACCGGGAAGGCGGCGGCGCGCCAAGGTTCGATGTCGATGGTGTCGCCGTCCCGGAACGCCCTCATGTGCAGCTGGCAGCTCGTGGTGCGCTCCGGGCCGTGGGCGTCGCCGTTGATGACCAGCGAGCAGGCCCCGCAGATGCCCTCGCGGCAGTCGTGGTCAAAGGCGACCGGGTCCTCGCCACGGAGGATCAGCTCCTCGTTGAGGGTGTCGAGCATCTCCAGGAAGGACATGTCCTCGGAGATGCCGTCCACGTCGTAGGTGGCCATGGTGCCGGGGGCGTCGGCGTTCTTCTGCCGCCAGACGCGCAGGGTGAGCCTCATGCGTAGCTCCGCTGAGTGGGGTGGACGTACTCGAAGACGAGGTCTTCCTTGTGCAGGACGGGAGCGCCGGCGGCGCCGGGGCCGTGCTCCCCCGAGGGGCGGTCCCCGGGCCCCCGGAACTCCCAGGCGGCGACGTACGCGAACTCCTCGTCCCTGCGGGCCGCCTCGCCGTCCGGGGTCTGGGACTCCTCACGGAAGTGGCCGCCGCAGGACTCGGCGCGGTGCAGGGCGTCGAGGCACATCAGTTCGGCCAGCTCCAGGTAGTCGACGACGCGGTTCGCCTTCTCCAGTGACTGGTTGAACTCCTCACCCGTCCCCGGCACCTTGATCCGGCGCCAGAACTCCTCGCGGATCCGCGGGATCCGGTCCAGCGCCTTGCGCAGCCCGTCCGCCGTGCGCGCCATGCCGCAGAACTCCCACATCAGCTCGCCGACCTCGCGGTGGAAGGAGTCGGGGGTGCGGTCGCCGTCGACCGCGAGGAGCCGGGCGAGCCGGTCCCGGGTCTCGCCGACCGCGTCCCGTACCGCCGGGTGGTCGTCGGTGACCGGCTCGGTGCGCGGGGCCCGGGCGAGGTAGTCGTTGATGGTGGACGGCAGGACGAAGTACCCGTCGGCCAGGCCCTGCATCAGCGCCGACGCGCCGAGCCGGTTGGCGCCGTGGTCGGAGAAGTTGGCCTCGCCGATCGCGAACAGGCCGGGCACGGTGGTCTGGAGGTCGTAGTCCACCCACAGACCGCCCATGGTGTAGTGCACGGCGGGGTAGATCCGCATCGGCACCTCGTACGGGTTCTCCGCGGTGATCCGCTCGTACATGTCGAAGAGGTTGCCGTACTTCTCCTCCACCGCTCCCCGGCCCATGCGCCGGATGGCGTCGGCGAAGTCCAGGTACACGCCCTGGCCGCCGGGGCCGACGCCGCGGCCCTCGTCGCAGACGTTCTTGGCGGCGCGGGAGGCGATGTCCCGGGGTACGAGGTTGCCGAAGGAGGGGTAGATCCGCTCCAGGTAGTAGTCGCGCTCGTCCTCGGGGATCTCGTTCGGCGGCCTGCGGTCGCCGCGCGCCCTGGGCACCCAGATGCGGCCGTCGTTGCGCAGCGACTCGCTCATCAGGGTGAGCTTGGACTGGTGGTCGCCGGTGCGCGGGATGCAGGTGGGGTGGATCTGGGTGAAGCAGGGGTTGGCGAAGTACGCGCCGCGCCGGTGGGCGCGCCAGATCGCGGTGGCGTTGGAGTTCATGGCGTTCGTCGACAGGTAGAAGACGTTGCCGTAGCCGCCGGACGCCAGGACGACCGCGTCCGCGAAGTGCGTGGAGATCTCGCCGGTGATCAGGTCGCGGGCCACGATGCCGCGCGCCCGCCCGTCGACGACGACCAGGTCGAGCATCTCGGTACGCGGGTGCAGCTCCACGTTCCCCGCCGCGATCTGGCGGGACAGCGCCTGGTAGGCGCCCAGCAGCAGTTGCTGGCCCGTCTGGCCGCGGGCGTAGAAGGTACGGGAGACCTGGACGCCGCCGAAGGAGCGGGTGTCGAGAAGGCCGCCGTACTCACGGGCGAAGGGCACGCCCTGCGCCACGCACTGGTCGATGATCTCGACGGAGATCTGCGCGAGCCGGTGGACGTTGGACTCGCGGGCGCGGAAGTCGCCGCCCTTGACGGTGTCGTAGAAGAGGCGGTGGACCGAGTCGCCGTCGTTGCGGTAGTTCTTGGCCGCGTTGATGCCGCCCTGCGCGGCGATGGAGTGGGCGCGGCGGGGTGAGTCCTGGTAGCAGAACTGGACGACGCGGTAGCCCTGTTCGGCCAGGGTCGCGCCGGCGGAACCGCCCGCCAGGCCGGTGCCGACGACGATGACCGTGTGCTTGCGGCGGTTGGCCGGGTTGACCAGCTTGGCCTCGAACCGGCGCCTGTCCCAACGCTCGGCGACGGGGCCGGCGGGCGCCTTGTCGTCCCTGATCGGCGCGCCGATCTCGTAATCCAGGTAGCTCATGTCAGCTCACCACTCCGGTCATGACGGCGACGGGTACGGAGACGAAGCCCGCGGTCAGCGCCAGCGCGAGGACGTCGGCGAGGGTCTTCAGCGCGCGGTCGCGGGTGGCGTTGCCCACGCCGAGGGTCTGGGCGGCGGACCAGAAGCCGTGCCGGATGTGCAGCCCGACGGCGAGCATCGCGACGATGTAGATGACGTTGCCGTACCAGGTGGAGAAGGTGGCGACGACGTTCTCGTAGGGGTGTCCGGGCCGGGCGCTCGGATTCACCGTCAGCGTCGTGAGGTCCAGGATGTGCCAGACGATGAACAGCGCCACGATCACGCCGCCCCAGCGCATGGTGCGCGTCGCGTAGCTCGCGCGGCGGCGCTTGTGGACGTACGCGATGGGGCGGGCCCTGATGTCGCGCCTGCTGAGCTGGTACGCGGAGACACCGTGGGCGATCACGGCGGTGAGCAGCACGACGCGGGCGATCCACAGTCCCCATTCGTGGTGCAGTACGGGTTCGCCCATGGTGCGCAGCCAGTGGCCGTAGGCGTTGAACTCGCCGGGGCCGAAGAAGACCTTGAGGTTGCCCATCACATGCGCGACGAGGTAGGCGATCATGACGAGGCCGCTGACGGCCATGACCGTCTTCTTGCCGACCGTCGAGCGCCAGAACGTGCGCGGGAAGGACGGTTTCCGATCCGTCCGCGTTGCCAGAGCCATGGCATCGACGCTAGGTGCGGCCCGGCCAGAGGTCCAAGACATGGTCCGGCTGATCTCCATAGGCGATGGCTATGCTTGGCGCCTAAGGTGGTGCCATGCAGTTCCAGCAGCTCCTGTACTTCGTGGCCGTGGCCGAGACCCGGCATTTCACCCGGGCCGCCGAGCGCGTGCACGTCTCGCAGCCCTCGCTGTCGCAGCAGATCAGAGCCCTGGAGAAGGAGCTGGGCGCCGAGCTGTTCAACCGGGCGCGCGGCAACATCGCGCTCACCGACGCGGGAGAGGCGCTGCTGCCGCTGGCCCGCCGCATCCTGGCGGACGCCGACACCGCGCGCCACGAGGTGCAGGAGCTGGCCCAGCTGCGGCGCGGGCGGGTGCGGCTGGGGGCGACGCCGAGCCTGTGCACGGGACTGCTGCCCGACGTGCTGCGGGCCTTCCACGACCTGCACCCCGGCATCCAGCTGCTGATCGAGGAGAGCGGCTCCCACGACCTCGTGCGCGAGCTGGCCCGCGGGGCGCTGGACCTCGCCCTGGTGGTGCTGCCCCTGCCGGCCGCGTCACCGGCGCTGACGACGGTCGAGCTGCTCCACGAGGACCTGGTGGTCGTCTCCTCCGCCGCGGCACGGGCCCCGGACCGGCCCGTCCGGATCGCGGATCTGGAGGGCCGGCCGCTGGTGATGTTCCGGCACGGCTACGACCTGCGCGAGCTGACGGTGGCGGCGTGCCGGGCGGAAGGCTTCGAACCGTCGTTCACGGTGGAGGGCGGCGAGATGGACGCGGTGCTGGGATTCGTACGGGCGGGGCTGGGCATGGCGGTGGTGCCCGCGATGGTCGCCGCCCGGTCGGGCCGTGACCTGCGGGTCACCGCCCTGGCCCCGCCCGGGCTGCGCCGGACGATCGGACTGGCGCACCGCAGCGACGTGGCGCCGCCGCGCGCGGCGCGGGAGTTGCAGCGGCTGCTGCTGGCGCGCCGCCCGGACGGCGCCCGGTCCTAGACCGCGTCCGGCCACCTCACCCATGTGCGGGGAACCCGCGCCGGCCGGCCGGCGCGGCGAGCTGTTGCGGCCACCCGCACCACCAAGGCCGGTCGGTGTGGTCACCCAGGCACCGCGGACCGCAGCGCTTGCGGTGAACTTCTCGTCGTCTCCGACGAACTCGCACGGGAACTCGTCGTCGGTCGCCTCGCGGTGGACACCGGACATGGTGGCCGAGAGACTCCGGCAGGGCAGGACCGCCCGAGTCCAGGGCCGGGTACACCCGGCGGCCCGGGCGGGGTGAACCGGGGCACTCATCCGTCCCGGGCGGGGTGACCCGCGATTCTCGTGGCGGTCAGGCCGTCACTCGTTCCTCGGCGATGAACTTCTCCACGAACTCAGCGGCACGCCGGTCGAAATCGGCGTACTGGGCCTCTCGCTCGGCGCCCGCGACCGCCGCGCCGATCGAGAGGTTGCCTTCGGCGTCGACGCGCTGCGGGCGCTCCTCCGCGTCGGTGAGCAGGCCGACGGTGGAGTGGGAGAAGCCGCAGTAGTAGGCGATGCCTTCGCTCAGATTGGTTTCGAGGACTGCTCGCATCCCCTCCACAATCGGATCGTCGCCGGTCGCGCCGGCCAGGCCCAGCCACAGCATCCGCTTGCCGGCGAGGCGGGGCTTGCTGCGGCCGTAGGCGAATCCGTAGTTCCACACCCGGTCGATCCAGCCCTTGAGGAGGGCGGGCACGCTCTGCCAGTACACCGGGAAGACGGCCACGACGACGTCGGCGTCGAGGACGCGCTGCATATGGGCTCGCACTTCGTCCGAGTACGGCTTGTCCCGGTTGCCCCAGTCCGGCTGGTCCGACACGTTCATCCGCGGGTCGAACCCCTCGGCGTGCAGGTCGAGCAGGTCGATGCGGAATCCGGCGGCTCCGAGCCGGGCGGCGGCACGGCGGGCCGTGTGCGCGGTGAGGGAATCGTCGCGGTGGTGTGCGACGACCACGAGTGCTGTCCTGGCCTTGGTGCCCTGTCGCGTCACGGTGTCTCCCGGCTGGTCTCGGTGGGTGCGATGTGTCCAGTACAACTGCCGGGGCGTGGATGATCCATGGGAAAAACGCTCCGGAGCATAGGAGTTCGTCTACGGTGCCTTCCGTGGATCCTTTGAGTTCGCTACTGAGTGGCATCCGGGCAGAGGGCTCGGTCGTCAGCCACGCCGTGCTGACGGCGCCCTGGACCATCCGCTTCGCCGACGACGCACCGCTCACCATGATCAGCGTGCTGCGCGGCGGGGGCACCCTGCTGCTGCCCGACGGCACCGAGCGAGCAATCGGCGCCGGCGACACGGCCATCGTGAACGGCCCCGCGCCGTTCCATCTCGCCGACCGTCCCAGCACCGTCCACGGCTCCCACGCCGCGTACGAGATCGCGTGCTTCACCGCGAACGCCGGGTGTGCCGCCCGGCAACTCGGCGGTATTCACTGGAGCACCGACGACTCGGAGCAGGCGACCGCGCTGATCGTGGGCGCCTACCGTGCCTCGGGCCACCGGCACGAGCGGCTCCTGCGTGCCCTGCCGCCGGTCTTGGTGATCACGGAGGACGTCGAGGTCTGCGGCTGGCTGGAGACCGCCGCCGCCGACGCCGCCCAGCTGTCGGCCGGTTCGCAGGCGCTGATGGACCGGCTCCTCGACTGGGCCCTGGTGTGCACGTTGCGCAGTTGGTTCGACCAGGTCGGCGCCGACGCGCCCAGCTGGTACCGGGGCCTGGCCGACCCCGTCCTCGCCCCTGCCCTGCAGGCCTTCCACGACCGGCCCGCCGAGTCCTGGACAGTGGAGTCGCTGGCCACTCGAGCCGGCGTCTCCCGGGCGCTGTTCGCCAAGCGCTTCACCCAGCTGATGGGTCGCCCGCCCCTCGCCTACGTCACCGAGTACCGCATGGACGAGGCCGAGGCGCTGCTGACCGACACCGATCTCAGCATCGCCCAGATCGGGAGGTCGGTCGGGTATGCCGACGCTTTCGGCTTCAGCGCGGCGTTCAAACGCCTCAAGGGTCGGAGCCCCAGCACATTGCGCGTCAACGGGGCCTGATCGGCGTCCCGTCCGCAGAAGAGAACCTGCCGACCGGCCGCACGGCCCTCCTCGCTCGGGTCGCGGACCGGCCGGGGCGCAGCAGCCGGTCCGCACGGCCATGCGCCGGGAGAGCGGGATGGCGCCGATGTCAGGTCCTCGGCGCCTGCCGGCATCGGTCTAGACCGCGTCGGCCAGTACCAGTGCGTGGATCCGGTCCGGGGCGCCGGGCCGGGCGTAGTACCAGCCCTGGGCGGTGTCGCAGCCCAGCTCGCGCAACTGCTCCGCCTGCGCGCCCGTCTCCACGCCCTCCACCGTCACGGCGAGCTCCAGGCTGTGCGCCAGTGAGACGATCCCTTCCACGATCTTGAGGTCGACCGGGTCGATCGGGTGCTGCTGCATGCTCTGGGTGAAGGAGCGGTCCAGCTTCAGCACGCTGACCGGCAACCGGCGCAGGTTGGCCAGGTTGGAGTAGCCGGTGCCGAAGTCGTCCAGGGCGATGTCCACGCCCATCTCCGCCAGCTGCCGCAGCGGCTTGAGCAGGTCCTCGTCGGCGCCGATCAGCGCGGACTCGGTCACCTCCAGGCACAGCGCGCCCGGGTCCAGCCCCGAGCGCTCCAGTACGTCGACGGTGTCGGCGACCAGGTTCGGGTGGTGCAGCTGCGTCGGCGACAGGTTGACGTTGATGCGCAGGGGGCCGCCGTCCGCGTGGCTCCGGTTCCAGAACCGGGCCTGGCGCACCGCCTCCTGGAGCACCCAGCGGCCGAGCGGCACGATCAGGCCGGTGTGCTCGGCGAGCGGGATGAACCGGTCGGGGCCGAGGACGCCGTGCTGCGGGTGGCACCAGCGCACCAGCGCCTCCGCGCCGTGCACGCTGCCGTCGCCCAGGTGCACCAGCGGCTGGTACTCGATGAAGAACTCGCCCCGGTCCAGCGCCGCGGGCAGCGCGGTGGTCAGGCCGTGCCGGGTGATGGCGCGGGCGTCCGCCTCGGGGTCCGCCCGCTCGAAGCGGTTGCCGCCCGCCGCCTTGGCCCGGTACATGGTGATGTCGGCGCTGCGCAGCACCTCCGCCGGTCCGCGTTCCCCGGCGGGCCCCTCGACGATTCCGACGCTGCCGCGCACGGTCAGCTCACGGCCGTCCAGCCGGACCGGCGTGGCCAGGGCGCCGAGGATGCGGTGGGCGAGCTCGTCGGCCTGCTGCTCGGTGTCCGTGCCGGTGGTGAGCGCCACGAACTCGTCGCCGCCGAGCCGGGCCACCATCTCGCCCGGCCGGGTCGCCACGCTCTGCAGCCGGTCGGCGACCTCGACCAGCAGGCGGTCGCCGGCCGCGTGGCCGAGGCTGTCGTTGATGGCCTTGAAACCGTCGAGGTCGAGGTAGCACAGGCCGAAGCGGGTGCCGTCGCCCGAGGACAGCACCTTGTCCAGCCGTTCGAAGAACAGGGTCCGGTTGGGCAGCCCGGTCAGCGCGTCGTGCGTCGCCTCGTACCGCAGCCGCAGGTTGAGCAGCCGGCGCTCGGTGGTGTCCTCCATCAGCGCCAGCTGGTACTGCGGGTCCCCGTCGGCGTCCCGCAGCAGGGAGACGGTCAGGTTGGTCCACAGGACGGTGCCGTCGCCCCGGTAGAAGGGCTTCTCGACCTGGAAGTGGTCGCGCTCGCCGCGCACCAGCTCCTCGTACAGCCTCCAGACGTGCGGCGCGTCCTCGGGGTGCACCCACTCGCTGACCCTGCGGCCGCGCACATGGTGCTCCAGGCCGCCGAACATACGGGTGAGGGCCCCGTTGACCTCCAGGACGTTGCCGTCGAGGTCGGCGATGCCGATGCCGATGGCGGCATCCTCGAAGACCGCCCGGAAACGGGCCTCGGTGGCGTGCAGGGCCTGCTCGGCGAAGCTGCGGGCCACGAGCGCCGAGCGGGCGATGGCCTCCTGCTCCACGAGGGTGCGTTCGCGCAGTGCCTGGGCGAAGCCGGCCGCCATCGCGTGCTGGAGCCGGGCGCAGCGGGCCCGGAGCTCCTCCGCGGCCGCGCTCTCCCCGTCGCCGCCGCAGTACAGCACCAGGTACGAGTCGACGACACCGAGGCTGCGGCTGAGCGCGTCCGGGTCGGTGCAGTGCGCCGCCACGAGTGCGGCGCCCACGCGGTGCGCGGGCGCCGGGTCGAACGGCCGCGCGTGCAGCGCGTCGCAGAGGTCGCGGGCCAGGGGCAGCAGGTGCCGCTCTATCTCGGGGCGGGTCAGCGACGTGGCCGTGACGGGGAAGACGGCCCGGCTCCAGATGGTCGCGAACCGCTGGAGTCTGTCTTCCAGGCCGTCCGGTTGTATGGCGGAACCGGGGGCCTGCGCCGGCATGTTCACGCCTTGCGCCCCACCCCTGCGAAGCCCGAGAAGGCGTATGGATCCTCCTGGTCGACGGCGTTCTCCGGCCGCCACTCCGGCATCTTGACCAGTCCGGGTTCCACCATCTCGAACCCGTCGAAGAAGCGCGCGATCTCCTCGCGCTTCCGCATCACCAGCGGGTTGCGGATGTCGCGGTAGACGCCCACCGCGCCGCCCACGCGTTCCTGGGGCAGCGGGATGCCCTCGTACGCGGCGTGGCTGATGATCAGCAGACTGCCGGGCGCCAGGGCGTCGCGCAGCTCGGCGACGGCGCGCCGCGGTTCGTCCGCGTCCTCCACGAAGTGCAGGACGGACACCAGCAGCAGGGCCAGCGGCCGGTCGGGGTCGAGGAGCCGGCCGGCCTCGGGGGCGTCCAGGATGTCCTGCGGCTTGCGCAGGTCGGCGGCGACGACGCCGGCGTTCTCGTTGCCCTCCAGCACCGCCCGGCTGTGGGCGACGGCGACCGGGTCGTGGTCGACGTACAGGACACGGGCGCCGGGGTCGGCGGCCTGGGCCACTTCGTGGACGTTGCCGAAGGTGGGGATGCCGGAGCCTATGTCGAGGAACTGGGTGACGCCCTCGCTCACCGCGTACCGCACCGCGCGGCGCATGAAGGCGCGGTTGGCCTGCATGACCTTGGGCAGGCCCGGCACGAATTCCATGGCCTTGCGCGCCGCTTCCCGGTCCACTTCGAAGTTGTGCGAGCCGCCCAGGTAGTAGTCGTAGATGCGGGACACGCTCGGCACCGAAATGTCGATGCCCGGCGGGGCCCAGGCGGGACGCTCCATCGATGTCTCCAACAAGTCGCCACGGGATGCGGCCATGTTCTTGGCCGGTGTTCGAGCCGAGGCTACTGATCGCCCGCCTGGAGAGCGAGGGGAAACGGAAATTAGCGATCCGTTCTTGGTCACACGTCCCGGTCACCGGCCCCCGGCACGTGCGGGTCTCCCGCCGCCGTACGACCGGCCCGCCGCGCACGCGGGGGGCGTGGGACGGCGGGCCGGTGGGGGGCCGGGCCGGCTGGGCCGGGACCCCGGGTCGGGACGTGCGCGGGGACTCTACTGGGACGCCCCGACCATCTTCCCGGCCGGCGAGATGGCGTACCAGGTGCCGCCCACGCCCTGACCGTTGGTGTCACCGGGCTTCTTGTCGCCCGCGAAGGTGTAGAGCGGCCAGCAGTCGATGGTCTGCTGCTTGACGCCGTCGGGCCGGTCGAAGGTGACGAAGCCCTTGAGGGAGACGCCCTCGGTGTCGTTCTTCTCGACGGGCGCGACGACCGGCCACTTCTCCAGGCACGCGCCGGTGCAGGCGGTCTTCATCGGCCACGCCGAGTCCTTCTCGAACCGGTAGACCGTCATGCCGTTCTTGTCCACCACGATCTCGCCGAGCTTGGGGTCCTTGCGGACGGACAGGCCCGCCGGGTCGGCCGGCGCGCCCCCGCCCTCGCCGCCCTGGTCCTCGGCCGCCCCCTCGTCGCCGGCGCCCTCGTCCTCGGCGGCCCCCTCGTCGCCGCCGGACAGGGCCGCCTTCTTGCCGTCTGGGGCGGCCGCGAACCAGGTGCCGCCCACGCCCTGGCCCTTGACGTCGCCCGGCTTGGCGTCCTTGGCGTACCGGTACATCGGCCAGCCGTCGATGGTGAGTTGCTTGGTGCCGTCGGCCCGGGTGACCTCGCCCATCAGGGAGGCGTCCACGCCGGCCGGGGGCTTGGCGCCGTCGGCGGCCACCACGGGCCAGGCCTTCGCGCAGTCGCCCTCGCAGGCGGACTTCGGCGGGTTCGGCGTGTCCTTGTCGAAGCGGTAGAGCGTGAGGCCCTCGCTGTCGGTGACGACCTTGCCGAGTTCCTTGCTGTCCCAGACGGCGAGCTGGCCGGCCGGCTCGGCGGCGGCCGCCTGCCCTCCGGAACCGGCACCGGAGCCGTATCCGGTGCCCGAGCCGTAGCCGGCGCCGTTCTCGGCGGGCGCGCCCGCCGGTGCGGCGGCGCCGACCGATCCGGCGGGGGCCTGGGCACCCGTCTCCTGACCGCACGCCGTCGTCAGCGCGAGCACGGCCGCCGCGGACAGCGCGAGCGAGGCGTTCCGCCAGGTCTTCATGTCAACTCCCGTTAAACCTAGGTAGCTTGGCGACGCCAGGTGCGCCGTTCATGGCCCTATGTACGGGTGGGAGGGCGGCGCGCGTTCAACGCGCCGGGAGAAATTTCCCCGCCGTTGGTAACGGCAGCAGCCCGAAAACCCCTCCTTTTGGGGAATCACACTGCTTCGGGACGTGTGCGGACCGTTGAACGATCAGGCTCATGCGCGTGTACGGAACCCCTACCGCCCGGCTCCTGGCGGCCGCCGCCCTCGGCCTGCTGCTGTCCGCCCCGCTGCCCGCGGCGGCCGACAGCTGCGCCGTCGCCCACGTCGGACCGGGTACCTCAGCGCCGGTGGTCGCCGTCGCGGGCGACGACACCTGCTCACCGAGCCCCGCGCCGCCCCAGCCACCACCCCCGGCGCCCACACCTCCTCCCCCGCCGGGGCCCAACCCGCCGCCCCCGGCCCCGCCGCCCCCGGAGCACGTCCCGCCGCCCGCGCCGCCACCACCGGATCAGGCCGCGCCGCAGCCGCCGCCACCGCCCTCGGCGCCGAGGCCGCCCGCCCCGGCCCCGCCGACCGCCGGACCTCGACCGGGGCCGCAGCCGGAGCCGGAGCCGAGCGTCCCGCCCCCGCCGGCCACCGCCCCGCCCCCGGCGCCCGGTCCGTCGCTGCGCCCCCGCCCGGCCCCGCCGACCCCCGTACCGCTGCCCGCCTACCGCCGGGCGCAGCGTGCCGAACGGGCGGGTGGCCCCACCACCGTGACCGTGATGCTCCTGATCATGGCCCCCGCGGTGTTCGGAGCCGCGGTCCTGCGCCCCCGCTCGTCCCGCTAGCCGTCCCGCCGGACCACCGGCCGACCCACCCGCCAACCGCCCGTCAACCGTCCGCCGGACACCCCGTCGGAACAGCCCGCCCGGAGCTCACCTTGTCGGAATGGCTTGTCCTGTCCATCGCGATGGCCGCCGCCTGCGCGGTCGTCCTGACCATCGTCGTCATCAACAACCGCAGGATCGGCGACGACGACGACCCCTCCGAGACCCCCGACGTCATCGAGTACATGACGATGATGATCGGCGTCGTGTACGCCATCGTGCTCGGCCTGGCGATCGCCGGCGTCTGGGAGGGCCGCAGCGCCGCCCAGGAGAGCGTGCGCCAGGAGGCCCAGGCGCTGCACGAGGTGTCCGCCAGGGCCGAGGTCTGGCCGGCGGACGTGCGCGCCCGTATCCGCGCCGACGTGGACGCGTACGTCTCGCACGTCGTCGACTCCGAATGGCGGGTCATGGCCGACCGGGGCGAGCTGACCGACGAGGGGACCGACCTGCTGGAGCGGGTGCGCCGCACCGTCTCCGACTACCGGCCCGCCGACGCCCACGAGGGCGACGCGTACCAGCCGATGGTGGACCAGGTGGCGATCGCCGACGACGCGCGCAGCGCCCGCGCCGAGAACGCGGGGGCCACCATGCCGGGGGTGGTGTGGTTCGGCCTGATCACCGGAGCCCTGATCACGGTGGGGCTGATCTTCACGCTCCAGATCCGGCGGACGTTCCGGGAACTGCTGCTGGCCGGCCTCTTCAGCGCCCTGATCGCCTTCCTGCTGTTCCTCATCTGGTCGTTCGACGCGCCGTTCGGCCGTGGGACCTCCGCGACCCCGGATCCCTTCCTCACCCTCTTCCCCCACATCAAGGGCCTGGGCGACTGACCGGCGGCGGCGCCCCCCTCCGCCGTCCGGGGGACCTCGGTGCCCCATTCGCCCGTCCGGGCTCGCGGTTGTGGTAGAGCGCTCCTAGCGTTTCCGGCATCGAGGTGCATATCAGACGCTTTGTGGATATCCCTTCCGCAGCTGCCCCTCGGGACCCGGAGGATTGACGATGCGCGCGATAGGTGCCGCCTCCGCCGCTCTCCTCGGAGCGGCCGCTCTCGCCCTGACCGCTCCCGCCCCGGCGGTGGCTTCCGGCAAGTTCGCCCCCGGCGACTTCGCCATCAGCCCCTCGACCGTCCAGCCGGGGGGCCGGGTGGTGCTCACCGCCCCCGGCTGCTCCGGCACCGCCATGGCCTCGTCGGGCGTCTTCGACACGGTCACCATCCCGGCCGGCCGGTCGGCGACGGCCACCGTGGACTGGGACGCCAAGCGGGGCGCGGTCTACACGGTGTCCTTCTCGTGCGCCGGCGGCACGCCGGGCACGGCCGGCCTCACGATCTCCGCCGCCACCAGCACCCCGACCACCAGCTCGACCGCCGTGCCGACGGTGACCACGACACGCACCGTGACGACCACGGCGCCGAGCCAGGGCGTCCGGGGTGGTGTGGGCGGCAGTGTCGGCGGCCTGAACGCCGGCCAGCTCGCGGCCGGAACCGGGCTGGTCGTGGCGGCGGCCACCGCCGTCATCTTCATGCTGCGCCGCCGCGCCGAGGGCCGGCGCCACTGAGAACGCCGTTTCCCGGGAGCGATCCGCCTCCGGGAGCACCCGCCTCCGGGCGGGCACTCCACCCCCCGGGGCGCCGCTCCCCCGCACGCCCGTCGCCCCGAGTCCTGACCGACCAGGACTCGGGGCGGCGGGCGTATTCGGCCGACCGGGAGGTTCGGCCGGTCAGACCTTTCCGCCGCTCAAACGGCGACGGCGGCTGATGAACAGCCCGCCACCGACGGCCGCCGTGGCGACCAGGGCACCGCCGATGGCCATCTCGGTGGAGCTCGGCGCCATCGAACCGCCGAGACCGCCCTGGGAGCCGTGACCGCGGACGACCGTGAAGGTCCTGGTGACCACCATCGAGTGGTCGGTGCACTTGACGGCCAGGTTGTACTGCCCCGGCGTGGCGTGGTCGTAGATCCGGGGCGTGGCGGCGGAGTGCCCGGAGGGGTTGACCGTGAGGGCGGTCTTGGGGAACGCGTTGGACGTGACCGTGCCGCCGTGGCCGCACCCCATGGCGCTGACCGCGAGCTGGCCTCCCTGGTGCACCCGGGTCGGGGAGACCGTGACGTTGGTGGGACCGTTGTTGGCGAGGGCCACGGGGGCGCAGAGCCCGATGGCCGCGCCGGCGGTGGCGGCCACCGCGAGAGCGCGTGAAGCACGCATCGTTGAACCTCCAGTGGAAGACGCCCCGAAGCGGCGCTCCGGGAGGATTCGACGAGTACGCCTTCCACGACGAACCTTCACAAGCCGGTGCGATTACCGCATTTCGGAGTTCGCCCACCCCGGTGAGCCGACAGGCCGGTGCCGGGGCCGCGTATCTGACGGAGTCGCAGGTCACGTACCGTCAGGACGGTCGACGGAGGATTCGCGCGACGATGACACGGATGGGTCATCCCCCCTGGCGCCCGCCACCCGTTCGCCCCTCTCCTGATCGCCGGTGCCGCACGGCGCACTTAGCGTGCTACTACGCCGCGAAGGGAGAACCATGGGCAGGGGCCTGGACCACAGTGGCTTCGAGACGAGGAGCCGCTCACCGTGGGGAGCGCTGGCTCTCGTCATGCTCACCGGCCTCGCGATGATGCGGAACGGCGTCGACACCCAGCCCGGCCCGCCCCAGCCGGCCCCCGCCGCCGTCGCGGAGAACCGCCGCGCGGGCGCGGTGCCGGTCGCGCCCGCGGGGCTCCGGCCGCTCGCGTACGCGCCCGCTTCCCGGATCCGTATCGAGTCGATCGACGTCGACGCACCGATCATGGACGTCGGGATGGACCGGGCCGGCTGGATCGAGGCGCCGCCCGCGCAGGACCCCAACATGGCCGGCTGGTACCAGAACGGCATCTCCCCCGGGCAGCGCGGTACGTCGGTGATCGTCGGCCACGTCGACAACAAGGCCGGCCCGGCGGTGTTCTACGGACTGGGCTCGCTCAAGAGGGGGGCCCGCGTGGAGGTGACGCGGTTCGACGGGCGGGTGGCCGTGTTCGAGGTGTACGGGATCGAGGTCTTCTCCAAGGAGGACTTTCCCGGGGTGCGCGTCTACGGCGACACCGGGCACCCGGAGCTCCGCGTGATCACCTGTGGCGGCGGCTACTCCAAGGCCCACGGCTACGACGGCAACGTGGTCGCCTTCGCACGACTGGTGGCGACCCGCTGAGCCGGCCGAGGGGCGGGCCGGTGGGCGGGCCGGGCGCCCCGAACCGGCTCGGCCCGCCCGGCGGGGGCCGCGCGGCGCCTCACCGGCGCGGCACGGTCAGGTGGTAGCCCGCCGCCAGCAGTTCCGGCAGGTAGGTACGGAGGGCGGCGACGCTCTGGGAGCGGTCGCCGCCCGCGTCGTGGGAGAGGACGACGACGCCCGGCCCGGCGCCGTCCAGGACGCGGCGCACGATCGGGCCGGTGCCGGGCTCCTGCCAGTCGAGGGTGTCCACCGTCCAGGCGAGCGGCTCCATGCCCAGTTCGGCGCCGATCTCGAAGGAGTGCCGGTTCCAGGCGCCGAAGGGGGCGCGGTACCACAGCGGAGGGGCGCCGAGGGTGCGCTCGACGAGATCGCTGGTGCTGCCCAGTTCGTCGCGGATGCGGGAGGGCCTGAGCTTGGGGATCAGCGGGTGCGACCAGGAGTGGTTGCCCACGACGTGCCCGTCGTCGGCCATCTCGCGCAGGAGGTCCTGGTTCGCGGCCGCCATCTCGCCGCAGACGAAGAACATGGCGCGCACGTCGTACCTGCGCAGGGTACGGAGGATGGCGGGCGTGTAGCGGGGGTCGGGCCCGTCGTCGAAGGAGAGGACCATCGACCGGCCGGCACCGGACACCCGCAGGAAGGGCCGCTGCCGTACGGGGGGCAGGGCGCGCCGGTGGCGGGGCGGCGCGTACGCGGTCATCGGCTGGAGCCGGTACGAGGACGGGGCCAGGCGGTGGCCCGCCTGCGGCCCGGCGGCGCCGGGCGGCACGGGGGCGGGGCCGGGGGGCCGGGACGGGCCTGGAGGGCTTCCCGTCCGTTCCAGGGCGAAGAGTCCGAACGTCGTGGTGGCCCCGAGTGCGGCGGCGATGCGCAGTACCATCCGCCGCCCCGTGGGCATTTGATCCGTTTTCATGATTGATAACTCGCATGGCGGATGCCCCGCGCCCCTGACCCACACCGTCCGGGCGGCCGATTGCACCCGATGGGACCAGTGGGACGCCGGACGGCGACCGGTGGCGTCCGGTGGTGTGTGTCGTCTTCCCCCGCGTCCCGGGGTGGGCCATCATGATCCGCCGTCAGCCGCTGCCGTTCGCAAAGAGGTGACGCTCATGGCCCGGATCCGCGCGGGGCAGGGAATTCTGCGCCGCAAACCCATCGCACTGATCGACGAGGGCGTCGAGGAGGAACGGCTGACCCGGACGCTGGGGCTGTGGCAGCTCACGGCCATCGGTGTCGGCGGCATCATCGGCGCGGGCATCTTCACCCTCGCCGGCACGGTCGCCAACGGCACCGCCGGTCCCGCCGTGCTCGTCTCGTTCCTGATCGCCGGCGTCGCCAGCGCCGCCGCCGCGTTCAGCTACGCCGAGTTCGCCGGGCTGATCCCCAAGGCCGGATCGGCCTACACGTACGGGTACGCGGTGCTCGGCGAGCTGGTGGGCTGGCTGATCGGCTGGGACCTGCTGCTGGAGTACACCGCGATCGTCGCGGTCGTCGCCATCGGCATCTCCGGCTACTTCAACTTCCTGCTCGGCGAGTTCGGCGCGGAACTGCCCGCCTGGATGCTGGGGGCGCCGGGGACCGGCGAGGGCCACCGGATCGACCTGTTCGCGGCGGTGCTGTGCCTGCTGATCGCCTACCTGCTCACGCTGGGCATCAAGAACGCCGCGCGCTTCGAGACGGTCGTCGTGGTCCTGAAGGTGCTGGTGGTGCTGCTGGTGATCGTGGTCGGCTTCTTCCACGTCACGTCCGACAACTACACCCCCTTCTTCCCGTACGGGGTGGGCGGCGCGTTCACCGGCGCGGCGACGGTGTTCTTCGCGGTGTTCGGGTACGACGCCATGTCGACGGCGGCCGAGGAGTCCAAGGACGCGCAGCGGCACATGCCGAAGGCGATCCTGTACTCCCTCGCCATCTCGATGGTCCTGTACGTCCTGGCCTGCCTCGTCCTGACCGGTATGCAGAACTACACGGAGGTCGACCCGGAGAGCGGGTTCTCCACCGCGTTCAAGTCGGTGGGCCTGGGCGGGCTCGCGGACGTGATCGCGGTGGGCGCGATCATCGGCATCCTCACGGTGATGTTCACGTTCATGCTGGGCGTCACCCGTGTGTGGTTCTCCATGTCCCGGGACGGGCTGCTGCCCCACTGGTTCGCCAAGACGCACCCGACGCGGCACGTCCCGACCCGGGTGACGTGGATCGTCGGCGTGGCGTCGGCGCTCATCGCGGGCTTCCTGCCGATCGGCGAGGCGGCCGAGCTGACCAACATCGGCATCCTGCTGGCGTTCGTGGTGGTGTGCGTCGCGGTGATCGTGCTGCGCTACCGGCGGCCGGAGCTGCCGCGCACGTTCCGCACGCCGGGGATGCCGTTCGTACCGGCGATCGGCGTGGTCTTCTCCATCTGGCTGATCACGTTCCTGCAGTGGCAGACGTGGTCCCGGTTCGCCGTGTGGTTCCTGCTGGGCCTGGTGGTCTACTTCGGCTACTCGTACCGCAGGTCGAACCTGGCCCGGGCCGAGGCCGCGGACCGCACACGGACGGACGGGCCGCCCGCCCCGTGAGCCGCTACGACGACGAGCGGCCCTTCCGCCCGGGGGACGCCGTGACGGCGCCCCCCGGGGAAGGTACCCGGCCCCCGCGGGTCGGAGTGCCGCCGACCGGCCCACGCGCTCCCGCGCCGCCGTCTGTGACCGCGCGTGGAGTAGCGCCCAAAGACACCCCCTAGCCGCCCATGACCAGGCCGTCCTTGGCGGCGCCGCGGCTGAGGGCGACCTGCTGGATGCGGTCGCGTACGTCGGTGAGGTTCTCGCCCGCCCTGATCGCGGCGTTCAGGTCGACCACCCGGCCCGTTCCGGTGTTGAACCACTGCGGCAGGAACTCCGCCTTCGCCACGTTCCAGCGGGCGCCGGGCGTGGTGGGAGGGGCGAAGGTGAAGCGGCCGATGGTGCCCTGGTTGCCGCGCGGGTCGAAGACGCCGCTGTAGTTGATCATGTCGCCGGCGATCTGGTCGCCCATGCCGTAGACGATCCAGGTGCCGTTGACCTTCTCGTACGCCTGCGGCACATGGGCGTGGGTGCCGATGATCAGGTCGATGTCGGGGCGGCCGCCGGTGGCGGCGGCGGTGAGGCCGCGGCCGAGGTCCAGCTGCCGCTCGTCGGGGGCGGTCTGCCATTCGGTGCCCCAGTGCAGGCTGACCACGACGACGTCGGCGCCGGCGGTGCGGGCCGCCCGCGCGTCCGTGAGGATCCTGTTCTCGTCGATGAGGTTGACCGCCCAGGGGCGGCCCTGGGGCAGCGGGATGTCGTTGGTCCCGTAGGTGTACGCCAGGTGGGCCACCGTGGCGCCGCCGGCCTCGAGCAGGGTGGGGCGGGCCGCCTCCGCGGCCGTGCGGGCGGAGCCGGCGTGACGGACGCCCACCTTGTCGAGGGCGTCCAGGGTGCGGCCGAGCCCGTCGGCGCCGTCGTCGAGGGTGTGGTTGGAGGCGGTGGAGCAGGAGTCGTAGCCGGTGGCCGCCAGCGCGGTGGCCACCTCGGGCGGCGACTTGAAGGACGGGTAGCCGGTGTAGGGCCCGCCCTTCTTGCCGTACACCGTCTCCATGTGGCAGATGGCCAGGTCGGCCCGGGAGATGACGGGCTTGACGCCCGCCAGCATGGGGCGGAAGTCGTAGCCGGTGCCGCCGGCGTCCACCTGGGACTGCCGGATGATCGAGGCGTGCGGCAGGACGTCACCGGTGGCCACGAGGGTGAAACCGCGGTCCGGCGCGGCGGCGGCGCCGCCCGCCGAGGAGGGCGCGGGCGGGGCGGCCCGGTGCGACCGGTCGGCCGGGGCGGGCGGCCCGGCAGGCGTACCGGCACAGCCTGCCGTGGCGGAGAGCAGAACGGCGGCCACCGCCACCGTGGTCCGTCGCATGGGCGTGGTGGTCATCAGCCGTACTCCGTGGGGCTCGGGGGTGCTGGTGAGAGGCGGGGTGCTCCCCTGGATCCCTACGGGAAATAAAGGTCAGACAATCCTTAAATACCTAAAATCATACAAATGCACCGATCGGGGACCTCCCCCTCCGGACGACCGTTCGCCGCACCATTCGCCGCTCGGTGTGACCGCTCGTCGCACACCCCGGTGCGGCGCCTGTCCCCGTGGGCCGGGATGCGTTCGGATACGCGTCGAGGTGCGAGTACGGCGCGGAAGGGTGTGACGATGACGACGGCGACCACCGACGAGCGGGCCCTGGAGGAGCTCCAGCGGGAGCACGGCCCCGCGCTGCTGAGCTTCCTGCTCGGCCTGACGTACGGCGACCGGCAGCGCGCCGAGGACCTGCTCCAGGAGACGCTGGTACGGGCGTGGCAGCACCCCGAGGCGTTCGAGGCCCCCTACGAGTCGATGCGTCCGTGGCTGTTCACCGTCGGCCGGCGGCTGGCGATCGACGCGCGCCGCTCCCGGATGGCCCGCCCCACCGAGATCGGTGACAGCGTGCTCGCCGGGACCCCCGACCCCTCGGACGTCACCGAGTCCGCCGTCGCCGCGCTGGACGTGCGGGCGGCGGTACGGGAGCTGAGCCCCGAGCACCGGGCGGTGCTGGTGCGGATCTACTTCGACGGCCTCTCCGTGAAGGAGGCCGCCGCGGACCTGGGCATACCGGCCGGAACGGTCAAGTCGCGGTCGCACTACGCGCTGCGGGCGCTCGGACGGTGCCTGCCGGGCTACAGCAGGACGCTCTCCGGCTCGCTCCGGGGCTGACCCCTCCCGCCACACCGCCCTCTCCGGGCACCTCGGCGTCCGTGCGTCACGGTCCCCGGCCGGAATGTAGGCGAAACCACAGCGCCGAGTTGAGCAAAGAGCGGCCACGGGCCGTGCCTGACGGTAGAGGCTCGTCGTCGAGGACCACACGCACGCGCAGAACGTCCGGGAGAAGGTGGGAACGTTGCGGCCCGAGAGCACGAACGGCACCGGCGGGGGCGGGCTGGCCGTACCGATGGCCTGGCTGTGTGCCGAGTACATCGCCGACGAATTGCTGAGAGCCGGCGGCCTGGTCGAGCCCGGCTCGCTGGAGTACCAGGCGGGCCGCCGGACGCTCGCGCTCACCGTCTACCTCGGTGACGGCACCGGCGACGCCACCGGCCCGGACGCCCGGGAACGGCTGGACGAGTGGCTGGCCCGCACCGAGTACGGCCACCCCTGGGAGGAGTGGGTGCGCGAGCGGCTGGCCGCCCGGCGCCGGCGCGACGGCGACGAGGACGAGGGTGTGGCCCTCGCCCGGGAGACCTGGCGGCGACTGGAGGACACCCACCTGCTCGCCACCGACCTGGGCGCCCTGTCGGCCGGCCCGGCCGCCGCGCCGGCGGTCGACGAGTCGGAGGCGGTGTGGCTCCCCTCCTGGCGCCTGGGCCTCCCGCTCGGCCATCTGGCGCTCCGGCTGCACTGAGCGCCGCGCCGCCGGGCGGGCGCTTGGGACGACCGGGTCGCGATGGCGGGCCCTGGGACGGGCGGCCCCCTCAGGGGCGGGGCCTCAGTGCGGCTGGACCGGGTGCGCCCGGACCCTGAGCGGCAGGTCCTGGTGACCGCTGCTGGCGAGCATCCGCACCTCGCCCCGGTCGCTTATCTCCGCCAGGACGATGCCGGTGTCGTCGGAGTAGACCGGATGCCCCCCGGCTCCGCTGCGCTCGGTGCGGTGCACCAGCACGACGTCCTCCTGCCCGAAGTCCAGCTCGTAGTGCTCGTGGATACGCATGGCTGCCTCCCGATGAGCGTTCGCCGCCACGCACCCGCGTCCCCATAGCTGGACATTTCATTCCTGAACGGACGCCGGGGGGTCGCGGTGGACACCCGCGCGGTACTTCGGGATACGCACCGTGACCTTCATCCCCGCGCCGACGCCTGTCTCGGCGACCAGGCCGTAGTCGTCCCCGTACACCTGGCGCAGCCGTTCGTCGACGTTGGACAGGCCGATGCCGGACGCCGGGGGCCGCTCCCCCGCGAGGACGGCGCGCAGGACGTCCGGCTCCATGCCGACCCCGTCGTCCTCGACGGTGACGACCGCTTCGGCGCCCGCGTCCTCGGCCGCGATGATCACCCGGCAGGTGGTGCGGGAGTCCTCCAGGCCGTGCTTGACGGCGTTCTCCACCAGTGGCTGGAGGCACAGGAACGGCAGCGTCACCGGCAGCACCTCGGGCGCGATCCGCAACGTCACCTGGAGCCGGTCGCCGAACCGCGCGCCCGCGAGCGCCAGGTACTGCTCGATGGAACGCAACTCGTCGGCGAGTTGCGTGAACTCCCCGTGCCGCCGGAACGAGTACCGGGTGAAGTCGGCGAACTCCAGCAGCAGTTCACGGGCCCGCTCCGGGTCGGTGCGGACGAAGGAGGCGATGGCCGCGAGCGAGTTGAAGATGAAGTGCGGGGAGATCTGGGCCCGCAGGGCCCGGATCTCGGCCTCGATCAGCCGCGTACGGGACCGGTCCAGCTCGGCCAGCTCCAGCTGCACGGACACCCAGCGGGCCACCTCCGTCGCGGCCCGCACCAGCACCGCCGACTCCCGGGAGCCGTACGCGACCAGGGCACCCAGTACGCCCTCCTCGCCGGTCAGCGGTGCGATGACCGCCCACCGCAGCGGGCAGTCCGGCTCGTCGCACGCGGCCCGCACGCTCTGGCCCCGCCCCGAGCCGAGCACCTGGGCGACCCGCTCCATCACCTGGCCCCGGTGGTGGTCGCCACCGGGACCGTCCCAGGCGAGCACGCCGTCGCGGTCGGTGAGGCACAGCGCCTCCGTGCCGAGCAGGGAGCGCAGCCGGCGGGCGGCCTTGCGCGCGGTGTCCCCGGTGAGCCCGGCCCGCAGCGGCGGGGCGGCGAGGGACGCGGTGTGCAGGGTGTGGAAGGTGGCGCGTTCCACGGGGGTGCCGAGGTCCAGGACGTCCTTGCCGGCCCGCCGCCCGGTCAGCCGCCCGAGCGCGAACCCGGCGGCGAGCAGGACGGCCCCGGCGGCGGCCAGGGCCGCGAGGACGACGCCGGCCGTGCCGCTCACCGGCCCGCTCCTTCCGGCTGCCCCGGCCGGGGGCGGCCGGCCAGGTCCTCGGGCAGGTGCAGCCGGGCCAGGATCGCCGGGGTGCCCGCCGGTACACGGCGGGGCGTGGCCAGCGAGACCGCCACCATGGTGAGGAACCCGAGCGGTACGGACCACAGGGCGGGCCACGCCATCAGGGTGTGCGGCCACCCCTCGGGGGCGAGCCCCGCGCGCGTGGCCATCACGGCGGTGAGCGCGGCCCCGCCGCCCGCCACCAGACCGGCCATCGCCCCGGGCGGGGTGAGCCGCCGCCACCATATGCCGAGCACCAGCAGCGGGCAGAACGAGGACGCCGACACGGCGAACGCCAGCCCCACGGCGTCCGCCACCGGAACGTTGCCGGCCACCAGGCTGACCGCCAGCGGCACCGCCACGGCGAGCACGGTCGCCAGCCGGAAGTGCCGCACCCCGCGCGAGGGGAGCACGTCCTGGCCGAGCACTCCCGCGACCGACATGGTCAGCCCCGAGGCCGTCGACAGGAACGCCGCGAACGCCCCGCCGGCCAGCAGCGCGCCCAGCAGCTCACCGGCCGTTCCGCCCACCACCCGGTCGGGCAGGACCAGTACGGCGGCGTCCGCCGCACCGGTCAGGGTCAGCTCGGGCGCGTAGATCCGGCCGAGCGCGCCGTACACCGGTGGCAGCAAATAGAAGGCGCCCACCAGGCCGAGGACGACGAGCGTGGTGCGGCGGGCGGTCCGCCCGTCGGGGCTGGTGTAGAAGCGGACGGCGACGTGCGGCAGCCCCATGGTGCCGAGGAACGTGGCGAGGATCAGCCCGTAGGTGGCGTAGAGCTGGTGGCCGTCGCTGCCGTCCGCCAGCGGCTGCGACCAGCCGAGGGGATCGGCGTCGCCGGCGGCCCGCTCGGGGACGTGCGCCCCCGCCGGGAAGCCGAGGGTGGTGCCGGCCTCGACGCGATGGCCGCCCTCGCCGAGCGTGACGCGTTCCCCCTCGTACCCGGTGGCGTCGACGCGCCCGGTGACGGTCAGGGTCAGCGGCGCGTCGACGTCGACGCGCACGGTGTCGTCCATCGTGACGGTGGTGTGCTCCCTGAAGACGGCCGGCGCGTCGAACCGGGCGCGCGGCGCGTCGTCGCCCCACCACGCGGTGACCAGGAACAGGGCGGGGACCAGCAGCGCGGTGAGCTTCAGCCAGTACTGGAAGGCCTGCACGAAGGTGATGCTCCGCATCCCGCCCGCGGCGACCGCGCCCGTCACGACCACCGCCACGACCAGCCCGCCGACCCACTCGGGGGCGCCGGTGAGGATCTCCAGCGTCAGCCCGGCGCCCTGGAGCTGCGGCAGCAGGTACAGCCAGCCGATGCCGACCACGAAGAGGCTGGCCAGCCTGCGCGCCTCGGGCGATTCGAGCCGGGCCTCGGCGAAGTCGGAGAGGGTGTAGGCACCCGAGCGGCGCAGCGGGGCGGCGACCAGGACCAGCAGGACCAGGTACCCGGCGGTGTAGCCGACCGGGTACCAGAGCATGTCGGGGCCCTGGAGGAGGACGAGGCCGGCGATACCGAGGAAGGAGGCGGCGGAGAGGTACTCGCCGCTGATGGCGGCGGCGTTGAGGCCGGGGCCCACGGTGCGGGAGGCGACCAGGAAGTCCGAGGTGGTGCGGGAGATGCGCAGCCCGAGCGCGCCGATGAGCACGGTCGCGAGGACGACGGCGGTGACGGCGGCGACCGCGTAGGTCTGGTTCACGTCCGGTCCATACGGGCTCAGCGGCCTTCCACCAGGCCGGTGAAATCACACTCGTTGCGCTCGGCCCGGCGGACGTACCAGCGGGCGACGAGCCAGATGAGGGGGTACGCGGCGACGCCGAGGGCGGCCCACACGAACGGCTGGGCGGTGCCGTGGCCGAGGGCCGCGGGGAGCGTGAAGAGCAGCGGCAGCGAACCGACGAGCAGCGCCAGGGTCGCGAGCGCGTAGAGCGCGGCACGCAGCTGGCTGCGCATCAGCGAACGCACGTAGGTGTGGCCGAGGGTGGTCTGCTCGCTGATCTCGGACCGGGCGGGCGCGGGGCCGGGGGGACGGCGGGCGGAGCGTGGCACACCGGTGACCGTCTCGCGGCGGGGGCGGCGCGCGGGCGTGGGCTCTGCGGGCATCGGCGTCCGTGGGGGCTCGCTGGGGCGGGGCGGCTGGTCCGGATGGTGGAGTCTACGCAGAAGCCATTACCGAAGGTAGACCCAGGTTTCCGGCGGCGCCGGACACCGGCCGCCGGGGCGGGGTGCCGGGGTCAGCCGGTCGACGCCCGGATCCCGGGTCGCGGAGGACGCCCCGGCCGGAGGGGCGTCCGGCGGTCGGCGGTCGGAGCGGGGCCGGTGGTGGAGCGGGCCTGCCGGCGCATGAGCCGCCCGGGCCGGCGCGTCACCCACTCCCCGTCGGTCGACGCCGTCCCATCACCCCGCCGCACGGCGACCGCGGTGGAGCGCCCGGCACGTCAGGGGCCCGGAGGGTGGCGGGTGGTGTCGCCGAGCGCGATCTCCAGCTCGACGTACGACTCCTCCGCCCGGCGGAACGCCACTTCCACGGCGGCGGCCGTACGCGGGTCGACGAGCCCGTGGGTGGACTCCTGGACCTCGTACAGCACGTCGGCCCAGCGTCCGGCGGCGCTCCGGACCGCGGCGAGCAGGGTCCGCGCCTCGTGCGGGCCGGCCGGGCGCAGGTCCGGCAGCGCGCGCAGCTCGGCCAGCAGCGCCTCGGTCTCCGCGCTCACGACCCGGCCCCCTCTCCGCTACCCGACCCGCGGTACTCCGGTACCCGTCCGGTGATCAAGGGTAGGCGCCGCGCGCGGGCATCCGCCGCCGGGTGGCGCACCCGTCGCCGAACGGCGGCTGCCGCGCGTCGAGCGGCGGTCAGCCGCGCGCCTGGCGCATCAGCAGGTCGCGCAACTGGCGGGCGTGACGGCGGCTGACGGCGAGTTCGGCGCTGCCGACCCGCACGGTGGTGGCCCCGGCGTCGAGGCGCAGCTCGTCGATACGGCGCAGCGCCACGAGGTGGCTGCGGTGGATGCGGACGAAGCCGCGCGCCGCCCACCGCTCCTCCAGCGTGGACAGCGGGATGCGGACCAGATGGCTGCCGGTGTCGGTGTGCAGCCTGGCGTAGTCGCCCTGCGCCTCGACGTACGCGATGTCGTCGACGGCCACGAACCGTGTCACGCCGCCCAGTTCGACCGGGATCTGCTCCGGCGCCGCCGCGGGGCCGATGGGGGGTTCGGCGAGCTCACGGACCCGGCGCACCGCCTCGGCGAGGCGCTCCCGGCGGACCGGTTTGAGGACGTAGTCCACGGCCTTGAGGTCGAACGCCTGGAGCGCGAACCCCTCGTGGGCGGTGACGAACACGATCAGCGGGGGTCTGGCGAACCCGGCTATCAGCCGCGCGATGTCCAGACCGGTGAGCCCGGCCATGTGGATGTCGAGGAAGACGACGTCGATGGCGCCCTCGCCGTCGGGTCCGGCCTCCAGCGCGTGGCCGATGCGGCGCAGCGCCTCGGTCGCGTCGGTGGCGCCCTCCGCGCTGCGCACCCGCGGGTCGGAGCGCAGGAGGTAGAGCAGCTCCTCGAGAGCGGGTTTCTCGTCGTCGACGGCCAGTACGCGCACCATGGTGCGGAGTGTAGGGGCGGGGCGATTGAGCGAGAAACGGCTCGGACGCGTACTGCTTGACGTAAGGCTTCAGGGAAGCACACGGCATCGGACGCGCACGCGGGAATGAGGCACCCCCATGAGTCTGCGGGAGCGGCATCACGATGTCGCCGCCTATGCGCTGGGCGTGCTGGAACCGGCGGACGCCCTCGCGTGCGAGGAGCACCTGGCGCGCTGCGCGGCCTGTGCGGGCGGGCTCGCGGACTTCGCCTTCGCCGCGTCGGCGCTCGCCCAGCTGGCGGGCCGCGAACCGCCGCGACCCACGGGGCCGGGGCGCGGGCAGCCGGCTGCGGCGGGGCGGCGCAGGGTGCGGCGGGCGCGGCGTCCGCCGGTGCGGCGGTGGCGGGCGGGCGTCGTCGGGGTGGCGGCGGCGCTGGCGGTCGCGGTGCCGGGCACCGTCCTGCTGACCGGTTCCGGCGCGGAGGCGGGTGATCCGGGGGTGCTGCGGGCCGCGGCGACGGACACGGCGACCGGGGCGTCGGCGTCGGTGTCGCTGCGCGAGCGGGAGTGGGGCACGGAGGTGGCGCTGCGGGTGGCCGGGGTACGGGGGCCGCATGTGTGCGAGCTGGTCGTCGTCGGGACGGACGGCAGGTCGTGGCCGGTGATGACGTGGGCGACGGACGCGGGCGACGAGCCGTTCATGGAGGGCGGCACCGCGCTGCGGATCGGGGAGATCGAGCGGCTGGAGGTGCGGGCCGTGGACGGCGAGCGGCTGGTGTCGGTGCGGCCCTGAGGCGGGCGCTACTTCAGCAGGCGGGACAGGCGCCGGTCGGCGAGCGGCTTGCCGCCGGTCTGGCAGGTGGGGCAGTACTGCAGCGACGAGTCGCTGAACGACACCTCCCGGATGGTGTCGCCGCAGACGGGGCACGGTTCCCCGGTCCGGGCGTGGACGCGCAGCCCGCTCTTCTTCTCGGCCTTGAGGCGGCCTGCCGCCAGTCCGTGCGAGCGCTCCACGGCCTCGCCGAGGGTGGTGCGCATCGCTTCGTACAGCGTGGTGATCTCGTCGTCGTCGAGGTTCCGCACGGGTTTGAAGGGCGACATCCGGGCGGCGTGCAGGATCTCGTCGCTGTACGCGTTGCCGATGCCCGCGATCAGGCTCTGGTCGCGCAGGGCGCCCTTGATCCGGCGTCGTTCCCCGGCGAGGAGGGCGGCGAAGGCGTCGCGGTCGAAACCGGGGCCGAGCGGGTCGGGGCCGAGGCGGGCGACGCCCGGGACGCCGGCGGGGTCGTGGACGAGATGCACGGCGAGGCGTTTGGTGGTGCCGGCCTCGGTGAGGTCGAAGCCGTCGCCGCCGGTGAGGGCCACGCGCAGGGCGAGTGGCCCCTTGCCGGGGCGGGGCGGGCCCGAGGGCAGGACGTCGCGCCACTGGAGCCAGCCGGCCCGGGCGAGGTGGATCAGCAGGTGGAGCCCGCCCGCCTCGACGTCGAGGTACTTGCCGTACCGGCCGACGGCGGTGACGGTGGTGCCGTCCAGGGCGGAGAGCGGGGGGTCGTACGTCTTGAGGACACTGATCGCGACGGGCAGGGCGCGGGCGATCTCCTTCCCCACGAGGTTCTCGTCGAGAAACTCACGCAGGGCTTCGACCTCGGGCAGTTCGGGGCATGGCTCCAGCCTGCCGCAGCCCCGCGCGGCGCGCCGCCCGGCCGGCCCTCGGGACCGCCTATCGGGGCTTCTCCGCGTGGCCGCGGGTCCGTCCTCGACCGGCCCGGCCGGTCCGCGCGCCTTCGGGACGCCCTCGGGACGGTGCGGCACGTCCGGCGACCGGTCGTACCGGACGGGGGACCCCCGACCGCGACCGGTCACGGTCGGGGAGCGTCCGCCGGCACCGTGTCGATGGCCGACGTCCAGGGGATCTCCGCCCGCCCGGACAGGGTGAACTCGCACCAGACGCACTTGCCGGTGCCGCGCGACTCCACGCCCCACACGTCGGTGAGCCGGTCCACCAGCAGCAGTCCCCGGCCGGAGACGCCCGACAGCCCGGCCTCCCGGCGGCGGGGCAGGGCGCTGGAGCGGTCCTCGACCTCGACCCTGAGCCGCCGCTCGTGCCCGGCCAGCATGCGCAGGGTGACGATCGCGCCGCCGTCGGTGTGGAGCAGCGCGTTGGTGATCAGCTCGTCGGCGACCAGTTCGATCTCGTCGGCCCGGTCCCCCGCGCCCCAGGCGCGTACCGCCGCCCGGATCATGTGCCGGGCCGAGATCAGTGCCTCCGGGTCGCTCTGGGCGACGTGCTGCTGGAGCCGCCCGCCGGCCTGCGGGGTGTAGCCGCCCTTGCGGCGCAGCAGCAGGATGGCGACGTCGTCGTCCCCGCCGCGCTCGTCGACCACGTCGCACATGTGGTCGGCGAGTTCCTGGAGGTCGTGCGGCCCGTTGTGCACCAGGGCCGTGAGCCACTGGACGCCCTCGTCCAGGTCGGTGCCCGGCTGCTCGACGAGTCCGTCGGTGTAGAGCAGCAGGGCCTGCCCGGGGTCCAGTTCCAGGATGCCGACGGGGTAGTCGAGCCGTCCGAACTCGGCCGACAGGCCGAGCGGCATCCCGCCCTGCACCGGCACCCGGCGGCAGCTTCCGTCGGTGTCCCGCAGCAGCAGGTCGACGTGGCCCGCCCGTACCGCCTGGACCACCCCCGTCGCCAGGTCGGCCTCCAGGTACGTACAGGTGGCGAACCGGTCGGTGTCCAGCTCGTGCAGGAAGGAGGAGGCCCGGGCCATCACGGTGGCGGGCGTGTGCCCCTCCGCCGCGTACGCCCTCAGCACGATGCGCAGCTGGCCCATGACCGCCGCGGCGTGCGTGTCGTGGCCCTGGACGTCTCCGATGACCGCCCCGACCCGTCCGCCGGGCAGCGGGATGATGTCGTACCAGTCGCCGCCGATGTCCCGGCCGAGGCGGGCCGAGCGGTAGCGGACCGCGATCTGGGCGCCGGGCACCTCGGGGATCCGGCGCGGCAGCATGGCCTGCTGGAGCCCCTCCGCGAGGTCGTGCTCCTGCTCGAAGAGCATGGCGCGCTGGAGGCTCTGCGCGATGCTGCTGCCGAGCGCGACGAGGACGTTGCGGTCCTCCGGGGTGAAGCCGTTCTTGTCGCTGTAGAGCAGGCCGAGGGCGCCGATGGGGCGGGCCTGGGCGATCAGCGGCAGATAGGCGGCGGAGGTGATGCCGAGCCCGCTGATGTGCGGCCAGAGGACGGGGTAGGAGCCCGCGAAGTCCTCGGGCGACTCGATGAAGCGGGGGGCGAGGGTACGGACGACCTCGCTCATCGGGTACTGCTCGTCCACCCGGGTGTACCGGGTGCCGGGGACGAAGGACCCCTCGGGCCCGTCGGCGACCAGGTGGATGCGGCCCGCCTCCAGCAGCCCCATCACCACGCTGGTGGCGCCGAGGTGTTCCAGGCCGTGCGAGTCCTTCAGTACGTCGATGACGTCCTGGACAGTCCGGGCGTGGGCGAGGGCCGCCGTGGTGGACTCCACCACGCTGGTCTGGCGCCGCCGCTCGTCGTCCACCTCGCGCCGGGTGGTGGACTCGGCGAGCTCCTGGGTGGCGTCCCGGACGATGCCGATGATGCGGCGCGGGCGGCCGGTCTCGTCCCGCCGGATGAACCCCTGGGTGTGCGTCCAGCGCAGGCTGCCGTCGCGGGCACGGATGCGGAAGTACGTGCCGTAGTGCGTGCCGCCGCTCTTGAGGGCCTGCGCCACCATTCCGTCGAGGCGGATGGATTCGCTGGGCGGCACCCGGGGGGCCAGGCTCTCCGGTCGCCCGTCGTACTCGGTGACGTCCGTCTGGAACACGTCGAGGGCGGCCTCGTCCATGTGCATGAGCCCTGTGTCGAGGTCCCAGTCGAAGCTGCCCATGCGGTTGAGGGCCAGACTCAGATCCGGGTGGGCGGGCCAGTCCTCGGGAAGCGACAGGGCATCCGCTGCCGGATCAACCATGGAGCCACTCTGCCATCATTTGTCGGGTTTTTCGACTGTTCGGGGTGCCATCAGCCCTCGTAGGGATCCGGCTCGAGGAGTGGCATACCCTCCGCTCTGCCTCCCGTATCCGGAACTTCGGAATCAGGCGGAGCACCGGGGCCGTCCGGTACGACGGGGCCCTCGGGTTCGACGGGGCCCTCGGGTTCGACGGGGCCCTCGGGTTCGACGGGGCCCTCGGGTTCCGCGGGTGCGCCCGGGACGTCCGGGGCGTCCGGGACGGTCGGAGCCTCGGGTGCGTCCGGGGCGTCGGGAACCTCCGGTGCGCGGCCCGGGCCGTCCGGGGCGGGGAGGACCGGGGGCGGTGGGGACGGGGGCGGGGTGGGGCAGCCGGGCGGGACCGTCCGGGCACCGCCGATGGAGGTGGGGCACTCGGACGGCGCCACCGGCACGGTGTCGGCGGGCGGCGCCGTGGCCGCCGCGGCCGCCAGGTCACGCTCACCTGGGGCGAAGGGGGGCGGCGCCTCGGGGCGCCTGTCCCGCGCACCGCCGGTACCGGTGAGACGCTCGAGCCAGGTGTTGTCCCGGAGGTTCACCAGGACGAGGCTGTGCACCACCTGCTCCGTGGGCGTGACGATCACGACCCGTCCGGGGTGGTAACCGGCCCAGGGGGCGACCCTGCCGGCAACCGTACCGGCGGCACCGACCGCCGCCCCGTCCGCGCCGTCGCCCGCGCTCCCGCCCCCACTCCCGGCGAGGACCGGCGACCGCAACGGGCCGCCGCAGGCGCACCGCACCCGCGGCGCGCCGTACTGGTCGACCAGGACGGCCGTACCGGCCTGGAGGACCGTCTGGTAGGGCGCGGCCGAGCCGTCGCGGTAGGCGTGGCCGGTGACCCGGGTGTCGGCCCGCAGCACCACGGGGGTGAGGTCGCGCAGCCAGGACGCGATGCCGGCCGGGCCGATCCCGGCGGCCCGTGCGAAGGCCTCCGCCTTGGCGCCGTCGGCGGTCAGCAGGCCGGCCTGCCGCTCGACGTCGCAACTCGGGGTGGAGGGCACGCCGCCGTACAGGCCGGGCGTCGAACCGGGGACGGTGACCGGGCCACGGCCCTCCGCCACCCGCTGTGGGGGCGTGCCGGGCCCGCCCGGAGCGGGGCGGACCGTCGATGCGGTGAACGGGTGAGGCGCGCGCGCACCGGCCGGCTGGAGGCGCACGCCGCGCGCGTCCACCACCGGCGTCCCGGCCGGCTCCGCGGCGGCACCCCGGCCGCCGTCGTCCGTGCCGCCGCAGCCCGTGGCCAGCAGCCCGGCGGCCAGCAGCAGCACGGCCGGCGCGGCGGGGCCGGCGTACCGGCGGCGACGTAGCGGTGAACGCACGCGAACCTCCTTCTGATGCCTCCTGTCTGCCGGACGCCGGGTCGGCCCGCAACCGGGGCGCGGCCGGAACAAGGACTTGAACATGTTCAAAGAGAGCCCTACGCTCGACCGTGGCCCCATCGGGTTGAACATGTTCAAGAAAGGGGGTGACGCGGCGTGTCCGTACTGGTCGGCCTGATCGTGACGCTCGGCATGCTGGTGATCGTCCCGGCGGGACTCCGCCTGATGGACGCCCCGGACCTCGCGCCGCTGCGCCGCCTGTGGCCGTTGTTCGCCGTGCCGGGGGTCCTGTGCCTGTGGCTGCCGCGCGGCGCCCCGGCCACCGCGCTCGCCGCCTGGTACGCGCTGGGCACGGTGCTCCTCGCCCTGCACGCCCCGCGCCGCCTGCTCCGTACGCGGTCGGCGGCGCCCGGCGAGGTCGCCGTGCTGACCGCGCTGGTCAGCCCGTCGGTCGCCGCGCTCGCGCTGGTCGCCGAACGGCTGGGGCACCGGCTGCTCGGCTTCGACCTGGACGTCCTGGCGCTCACCGTCCCGCACTTCCACTTCGCCGGCTTCGCGGCCGCCCTGGTGGCCGGGCTCGTCTGCCGCACGGTGGACCGCCCGGCGGCCCGGTTCGCCGCGCTCAGCGTGCCGCTCGGCACCCTGCTGGTGCTGCTGGGTTACTTCCTGGACGACTGGGCCGAACTGGCCGGGGCGCTCGTCCTCACCGCCGGGATGTGGACCGTCGCACTGCTGACCTGGCGGGACGTCGCCCACGACCGGCACGACCGGCCGACCCGCGCCCTGCTCGCCGTCTCGGCCGCCGTCCTGGTGGCGACCATGCTGCTCGCCCTGAGCTGGGCGCTCGGCGAGGCGACCGGCCTGCCCCACCCCGACCTGACCTGGATGGCCGCCACCCATGGCCTCGGCAACGCGCTCGGCTTCGCCCTCTGCGCGGTACTTGCCTGGCGACGGCTCCAGGAGACCGAGGAGAACCCGGCATGACCCGTCTGATCCGCAGCCTCTCCACCCCGGCCACCCGGTCGGCGCCCGTCCGGGGGTTCACCTACCCGGAGGTCGGCGCCACCCGGACGCTCCCCCTCCCCGCCGGCTACCACCACCTGCGCCACGAGACGCCGGTCGGCCACGGCCGGGACGCCTTCCGGGCCGCCGGCACGGCCGTCACCACCTGGGCCCTGCACCGCCGGTCCGGCGCCCGGGTGCGCGCCGGGTCGGCGCGGGCCGAGCCGGGCACGACGGTGGAGGTCGGGCTCGGCGCGGGGCCGCTGTGGATCGGCGTGCCCTGCGAGGTGGTGTGGACGGTGTACGACGAGGACCGCGTCGGGTTCGCGTACGGGACCCTGGCCGGACACCCGGAGAGCGGGGAGGAGTCGTTCGTGGTGGAGCTGCGGCCGGACGGCTCCGTCCGCTTCACGGTGACGGCCTTCAGCCGGCCCGGCCGGTGGTACACCCGGCTCGCCGGACCCGTCGTACCCGTGCTCCAGCACGCGTACGCGCGGCACCTCGGCCGGACCCTGCGAAAGATCGCCACGGGCTGACAGTCGGCCGATACTGGGACCGATGGAGTGGTTCTGGTTCACCTCGTCCGACTACTGGCTGAGCCGGCTGGTCTTCCAGCGGGCACTCGCCGGGGTCTATCTCGTCGCGTTCCTGTGCGCCGCGCTCCAGTTCCGGGCGCTGATCGGCGAGCGGGGCATGCTGCCGGTACCGGCGCACCTGCGCCGCGTTCCGTTCCGGGTGGCGCCCGGCGTCTTCCATCTGCACTACTCGGACCGGTTCTTCGCGAGCTGCGCGTGGACCGGGGCCGCGTTGTCGCTCGCGCTGGCCGCCGGCGCGGGCGACGCGGTGCCGCTGGCCGTCGCGATGGCGATGTGGGCGCTGCTGTGGGCGCAGTACCTGTCCATCGTCAACGTGGGGCAGACCTGGTACGGCTTCGGCTGGGAGTCGCTTCTGCTGGAGACGGGCTTCCTCGCGATCTTCCTCGGCAACGAGGACACGGCCCCGCCCGTCCTGATCCTGTTCCTGCTGCGCTGGCTGCTGTTCCGCGTCGAGTTCGGGGCGGGCTTGATCAAGCTGCGCGGTGACGCCTGCTGGCGGGACCTGACCTGCCTGTACTACCACCACGAGACTCAGCCGATGCCCGGACCGCTGAGCTGGTTCTTCCACCATCTGCCCAGGCCCCTGCACCGGGTGGAGGCGGCGGCCAACCACGTGACGCAACTCGTCGTGCCCGTGCTGCTCTTCACCCCGCAGCCCGTGGCGGGCGCGGCGGCCGGTGTCGTCGTGCTGACGCAGCTGTGGCTGGTGCTGTCGGGCAACTTCGCCTGGCTGAACTGGATCACCATCGTGCTCGCCCTGTCGGCCCTGGACGGCTCCCTCGTGGCCGACGCGCCCGCGATGCCGCACCCACCGCTGTGGTACGGCGTCCTGGTCCTCGCCGTCACCGCTCTGGTGCTGGTCCTCAGTCGGCGTCCGGCCCGCAACCTGCTCTCGCGGCGGCAGGCCATGAACCGCTCCTTCGACCCGCTGCACCTGGTCAACACCTACGGGGCCTTCGGGACGGTCGGCCGGATCCGGCACGAGATCGTGGTCGAGGGCACCGACGAGCCGACCGACCACCCCGGCACGGTGTGGCGGGAGTACGAGTTCAAGGGCAAGCCCGGCGGCGTGCGGCGGCTGCCGCGCCAGTTCGCCCCGTACCACCTGCGCCTCGACTGGATGATGTGGTTCGCGGCGCTCTCCCCCGCGTACGCGCACGGCTGGTTCGCGCCCTTCGTGGAACGGCTGCTCGAAGGGGACCGCGACACGCTGCGGCTGCTGCGGCACAACCCCTTCCCGGACGCCCCGCCGGTGCGGATCCGCGCCCGGCTGTACCGCTACCGCTTCACGACCCGGCGCGAGCGGCGGGAGACGGGCGACTGGTGGCACCGGACCCACGTCCGGGAGTTCCTGCCGGCCACCCGGCTGTCCTGACCGCCCGCCCCCATCCCTGTTCCCCTTCGCGAGCCGCCGTCCCGTGCGTACACGCGCGTGCCCCCCGCCTGGGCGGCGGGGGGCACGGGGCGCACGGTGCGGACCGGTCGGTGGGCGCGCGGCCCGGGCCGGTCAGTCGATGCCGGGCAGGATGTGCGGCTCGGCGAGGTCGTCCTCGTAACCGGCCAGCCGGATCGGGGCCGAACGGGCCCACACTTCGAGGCTGCCGAGGGTGTCGGGCCGGGCGGACCGTTCGCCGTGTTCCGCCGGCCCCTGATCCTGCTTCATGAGATCTGGTGTCACCGCGCACTCCTTCGTGTCGCGAACCTATGAGGACATGTACTGCCGTTCGGTCGCGGTGGCGCCGGTACCCGGGCGGAAACGCGGCCTTGGTGGCAGGCCTGTCCCCGGACCCGCCTGAGGGGGTTTCGTGGATCCCTGGCGGCGAGCCGTTCGCCTCAGGTTAACCAAATGAGCGTGCTTCCGCTCGATGGAACGCGTCACACAGTCAGGATCCGGACACGTTGCCCGCTTCCGGACAGGGGGCGGCGGTCACCCTGTGACGGGGCTCACCACTTGGAGGGCGCGTAGTCCTTCAGGAAGCAGCCGTACAGGTCCTCGCCCATCTCGCCGCGCACGATCGGGTCGTAGACCCGGGCCGCGCCGTCGACCAGGTCGAGGGGGGCGTGGAAGCCCGCCTCGGCGAGCCGCACCTTGTCGGGGTGCGGGCGCTCGTCGGTGATCCAGCCGGTGTCGACCGCCGTCATCAGGATGCGGTCCGACTCGAACATCTCCTGGGCGCTGGTGCGCGTGAGCATGTTGAGCGCGGCCTTGGCCATGTTGGTGTGCGGGTGCCCGGCGCCCTTGTAGCCGCGACTGAAGACGCCCTCCATGGCGGAGACGTTCACCACGTACGTCCGCCGCGCCGGGGAGGCGGCCATGGCGGCACGGAGCTTGCTGATGAGGATGAACGGCGCGGTGGAGTTGCACAGCTGGACTTCGAGAAGTTCGACCGGATCGACCTCGGAAACGGTCTGGATCCAGCTGTTGGTGTCGTGCAGGTCCGGCACCAGACCGCCCGCGTCGATCGCGGTGCCCGCGGCGATGCGCTCGAGTGACGCCGACCCGCTCACCAGGGCGAGTTCCGTGACGTCCTGCGCGGTCAGGGCGTCCCCGCCGCGCGGGCCCGGCAGCGCGGCCATCGTCTCGACGACACCGCTGCCGAAGGTGCCGATGACCTCGGCGGGCGGCAGCTCGCCCGCCGGCAGCGGGGCGGACTCCGCGGCGACCAGCTCGCTGTACGCCTGCGGGGAGCGGCGGACCGTCTGCGCGGCGTTGTTGATCAGGATGTCCAGCGGGCCCTGGGCGGCGACGGAGTCGGCGAGGGCGACGACCTGTGCCGGGTCGCGCAGGTCGATCCCGACGATCTTCAGGCGGTGGATCCACTCGTCGCTGTCCGGCATCGCCTTGAAGCGGCGGATCGCGTCGTTGGGGAAGCGGGTGGTGATGGTGGTGTGGGCACCGTCACGCAGCAGCCGCAGCGCGATGTACATGCCGATCTTGGCCCGGCCGCCGGTGAGCAGGGCGCGCCGGCCCGTCAGGTCGGTGCGGGCGTCGCGGCGGGCCCGGTTCTCGGCGGCGCACTTCTGGCACAGCTGGTGGTAGAAGGCGTCGACCTCGACGTACCGGGTCTTGCAGATGTAGCAGGAGCGGGGGCGCTGGAGGACGCCCGCGATCTCGCCGGCGACGGAGGACGACGGCAGCACGCCCTGGGTCTCGTCGTCGATCCGCTCGGCCGAGCCGGTCGCGGTGGCCTCGGTGACCGCCTTGTCATGGGCGGTCTTCGCGGCCCGGCGCTCCTGGCGGCGGCGCTGCTTCACGGTCCGGTAGACACCGGCGGTGGCGCGGCGCACGGCGATGGCGTCCGGGTGGTCGACGTCGATCGTGTCGAGCTCCTGGAGGACGCTCAGGCAGACAGCCAGGCGCTCGGGGTCGATTCCCGGGCCGTACGCCTGGTTCTCTTCAGTCACCGTCATGGCCGCTGCCGTTCCTCGATCACTCGTATGCCACGTTTACTTTTCAAAAGCCGCACTTTACGTCAGCGGAGGGCCCCGCCGCCAAACGGTCGCCCGCCCGCCGGCGCCCCGCGTCGGCGCGCTCCCGTTCGGCAGGGGCGGCGGTACGGGTCAAGGCGTGCCCGGGACGTCGGCGGGGCGGCCGGACCCGAGGACCGGGTCAGCGGCGCGGGCGCCGGCGCTGCCACGTGTGGGGCCGGCATACGGCCCGCTGGACCCGTGCGGCCGCTGGGCCCATCGGTGGGCGTCGTCGCCCTGTCCTGCTGATGGCGGGGCTGTGCGCCGGAGCCCGGGGCTGGGCCGTCGCACGGCGCGGCGCGGTGATGGCGGCGGCGGCCGGGCGGCGGGGCGGGCATGGCGGGGCGCTGCTGTCGCGGCGGCGTTCCGGGGCGGGCCGGCGGCGCCGCACACGGTGGTGCGCCTTTCGCGAACCCGGCGGTGGCCCGGCGGTGGCTGACGTCATCGGGGTGGCGCTGCTGGGCGAGACGTCCTGGGCGGCGGGCGCTGCGAGGCGGTGGCGGCGCGGGGCGGGCGTCGGCCGGGGTGCTGCCGTCGGAAGCGGCGGGGGTGGTCCGGGGTGACGGGGCGGTGGACACCACGACGGTGGCGGCGGACCTCTCGGTCGGCGCGCCGCCGGTCCGGTGGCCGGACCGGCTGGTCGTGGTGGTCGCGTTCGAGGCGGCCGGGCCGCTGCCGGCTGCCCCCACCGGGGCGCCGGGCCGGCGGCGACCCTCGTCGACCCGGTGGCGGCCGCCGCCGTGGGCATCACCCTGTTCGGCGGCGTGGTGGCGGCGGGCGGGCCGCTCCTCCTCACCGCCGTGCCGCCGCCGTCAGAGCCGGACGCCGCCCGCCCTCAGGTAGGCGAGGGGGTCGATGTCGGAGCCGTACCCCGGCCCCGTACGCACCTCGAAGTGGAGGTGCGGGCCGGTGCTGTTGCCGGTCGACCCCGAGCGGGCGATCCGCTGGCCGGCGGCGACCCGCTGCCCGTCGCGCACGGTCAGCGCGGAAAGGTGTGCGTACTGGCTGTACTTGCCGTCCTCGTGGCGGATGACGACCTGGTACCCGTACGCCCCGCCCCAGCCGGCGGAGACCACCCGGCCGGAGGCAACGGCCTTCACCGAGGTGCCGGTGGGGACCGGGAAGTCGACCCCGGTGTGGTAGCCGCTGGACCAGGAGGAACCGGCCTTGCGGTAGGCGGTGCTGGGACCGGCGTCGACGGGCGCGCTGAAGCCGGCGGTCCGCGGCTTGGCGGCCGCGGGCTTGGCGGCCGGTTTGACGGGCGCGGGCTTCGCGGTGGCGGGCTTCGCCGGGGCGGGCTTGGGGGCGGCCGGCGTGGCGGCGGGCCGCTTCGGGACCGCCGTGGGGGGTTTGGCGGGGACCGGGCCGGGCGCGGTCGTGCGCAGCGCGAGTCTCTGGCCCGGCATGATGAGGTCGGGGTCGCTGCCGATGATCGTGCGGTTGTCCTCGTACAGGCGCTGCCAGCCGCCTCTGACTCTCTCCGCCCGGGCGATGCCGGAGAGGGAGTCCCCCCGGGCCACCGTGTAGCTCTCGCGCTTGCCGGGGACGGTGGTGGGGGTCGCGGGCGGCGACTGGGTCCGGGACTCGCTCATGGGCCGTGCCTGTGCCTGCGGTCCCGGCCGGGTCTGCGATCTCCCCTGCGGGGAGATGTCGGGCGCGTCACCGCCCCGCGTGAGGCCGGCCTTGACCGAGCAGCTGGGCCAGGCACGCGGTCCCTGGCCCTTGAGCACCTTCTCGGCGATCGCGATCTGCTGGTCCCGGGAGGCGAGGTCGGCGCGCGGCGCGTAGCGCGCACCGCCGTACGCCTCCCAGGTCGACTGGGTGAACTGGAGTCCGCCGTAGTAGCCGTTACCGCTGTTGATCTTCCAGTTGTTGGTGGATTCGCAGGCCGCGACCTTCTCCCAGACGTCCACCGAGGCAGCGTGCGCCGATCCCGCTCCTATCAGCGGCAACGCCATCCCGGCGCCGCTCGCCGTGACGGTGAGCGATGCCCGGTTGATACGGCTGGGCTGATACCGGCGGTGTCGTCCGGCCATGGGTGGGTCCCCCCTTGCACACGTCAGCAGCGGCCCAAGCTAGAGGCACCCGCCGGGCCGTGGCAAGGGGGCGCGGGACGCGTCAATACGCCGCGTGGGGGCGCGCGTTGGGCGCACTCCGGTGAACGTCCTGCTCATGGCCGCGCATGGACGCGTACACGCGCTTGCCGCACGTACGGAACGCACCGCGGGCTTCGCGGCGGAGATCGGCGCGGCCCAGGACGACTGGCGCGCGGTGGTGGCGACCGCCGCCCGGTGGGGCGTACCAGACGCCGGGCTTCGGGGCGGCGCTCGCGTACCACGACGCACTGCGGGCGCCCCGGCTGCCCGCCGCGTTCACGCGGGGGCAGCGGGACTTCTTCGGGGCGCACACCTACCGGCGGACGGACCGGGACGGGGCCTTCCACACGTTCTGGGGCGGTGACCGCCCGGAGGTGGCCGGGCGCCCGTAGGCGGGCGGACGGGGCTCGGAAGCGGGCCGGCCGTTCGGGGCCGGCCCGCCGACGTCAGCTCGCCGGGCCGGGTTCCGGCTCCGGTCCGGGGACCGGTTCGGGGCCGGGCGGCTTGGGCACCGGGTCGGGGGCCGGCCCCGGCGGCGGACCCGGGTGGGGCGGCGCCGGGGTCGGTACGGGCCCGGGGGCGGGGCCCGGCTCGGGGCCGGGCGGGCCCGGCTGCGGCACGGGCGTCGGCGGCACCGGGTCCGGCGGGCCGGGCGTCGGCGTGGGCGTCGGCACAGGGGGCACCGGGTCGGGGGGAAACGGGTTCGGGCTGGTCATGGCGCGCTCCCTCGGCGGTTCGTCCGTCTGCCTTCCAGGTTCTCGCGCTGCGCGTTCCCCCGCGCGGCGGGATCACTCATCGGGGTCACGGCCGTGCGGCGCGTGCGGCGCGGGCTCCGGCCGGCCGCACGGCCACGCACGCGCCACCGCGCACGCCGAGGCCCTCGGCACTACCGCCGTGCGGGCCGGCGCGCCCCTCCGGCCGCCACCGGGCCCTGGGTCAGTTGCGCGCGGCCGGAACGGCCTGCGGGCTGCGCGCGGTGTCGCTGCCGGGCACCGGCGCCGACGCGTCGGAGCCGAGCTCCACGATCCGGTTGGCCGCGTCCACGTGGACCACCCGCGGCACGAGCGAACGGGCCTCGGCGTCGTCCACCTGGGCATAGCTGATCAGGATCACCAGGTCGCCGGGGTGCACCAGGTGCGCGGCCGCGCCGTTGATCCCGATGACGCCCGAGCCGCGCTCGCCCTCGATGACGTACGTCTCCAGCCGGGCGCCGTTGTCGATGTCGACGATGTGCACCAGCTCGCCGGGGAGCAGGTCGGCCGCCTCCATCAGGTCGGCGTCCACGGTGACCGATCCGACGTAGTGGAGATCCGCCTGGGTCACGGTGGCGCGGTGGATCTTGGACTTGAACATGGTGCGCATCATGTCGAACTCCTCGAAAGACAGCTCCCTGCCTGCTCGCTGCGGGTCAAGGGCGTCCTTCACTGTACAGCGGCACTCATCGGGGTCGAAGGTGACGAAGGAGTGGTATGAGTCGCCTCCCGGGAGCGTGGGCGGGCGAAGTCGGGCACCGTGGCAGTCGCGTCGAATCTCCCGCTTTCCCATCGCGACGAAGGCGCACTCGGCGCGACCGCGGTTCTTACGGCGGATGATCCGACCGCATGAGCGGCGGGGGGAATGACCAGGCCGACGCGCCGTCCGCGACTACAGCCGCTTTGCCGGCGGCGCCCATGGCATCGGAGGGCTCTCGCTGCCCGAGACCTGGGTTCCTGCCCCGGGAGCCGCCGCGGAGATGAACCGGACGAGTAGGTGATGGCGAGCGCCACGTCACCGCGGTGCCGACCCGGCACGGAGCGAAGCGTTGCCGATGCGCGTCGCCGGCCGTGGCACGGAGGTTACGACGCGCTACAGGTCCTGGTCGAATCCGTGGTCGAGGTACCAGGCGCTGTCGGCCAGGCCGTAGCGCAAAGCTGTGTCCCACGTGTTGAGTCCGTGGGTTCCGGCGTGCCGCTCGGCGTCCTCCTGGAGATGTGCGGCCAGGACACGGCGGCCGCCCTCGCGTCGGATCTTCCGGTGGAGCCACTGGTGAGCGGTCAGCACCGATATGGAGAATTCGGCGTAGCGCTGCGCCAGGTCGAACGTGCGGAAGTGGTGCTCGACGCGGACGCTCATCTCGGCGTCCCACTCGCGCAGGGGCTGGACGCGGAACCGCACGGGCCAGCTCGTGATGTCAGCGAAGAGATAGCGGCCGGCCAGGCCGGGGCGGTCGTAATAGGGGTGGAGCGATCGCCGGCCCGGGGTGGTGCCGATCCGGTCGCCCTTCATCTGGTTGCACTTGCCGCACGCCGGCACCAGGTTGACCGGGCAGATCGTGTAGAGAGGCAGCATCTCCTTGGGCAGGTGATGGTCGAGCGAGCCGATCTCACTGTTGCCGCACAGCAGACAGCGCCCGAACGGAGCGCGGGCCTTGAGCTCGTCGTACTTCCTTCGCCCGTCCTTGCGACCGACCAGCCCTGAGCTGTAGAGAGCTCTCAGGTGCTCCCCGTCGCGGTCGGGTGTCTGCTCCTCTGTGTGCCGGGCGGCAACGGCAAGAGCGTAGAGGTCGTTGTGCTCGGCGGCGTCGATGTAGGTCTTCTCGGCAGCGGACAGGTCCGCCTCGCGGGCCTCGAGCCGCAGTCTCAGGACGCGGTTGCGCACACCGTTGCAGGCGGCCTTCAGCGTGTCCTTGACCTTCATCGCAGGCGGATCGAGCGGAATCACGAGGCGTTCCCGTCCCGGTTGAAGGTCAGGACGCGCAGCAGACCGCGGGCTTCGCTGCCCAGGGATGCGAAGTCCTCCAGGATCTCCTGGTAGCTCCGCCCCTTTTCGACCTCCTTCGCGAGAGCCGCGTAGAAACCGGTGGCGGTGGTCTCCAGACCGAACGCTTCATGGGTGAGGTCGCTGACGTTCTCCCCGTAGGTCTCCGTCTGCGGCCGCTCGGCCGTCATGACCTCGCCGTAGCGACGCAGCTTGTAGACGCACGACTTCGGTACCTCCTGCAGGACGACCGGCGAGTGCGTGGCCACGACCGCCATGCCGTTGACCTCGGAGAGGAAGTCCGACAGTGCCCGGATGAACGCCGACAGCAGGGGCGGTTGCAGGTGGGCCTCGGGCTCGTCGATGAAGACGATGGTCCGTTCGGTCACTTCCTCCACCAGCCGTGTCAGCGTCAGCAGCGCGATCTTGTGGCCGGAGCTGAGTGGCGCGAACAGTTCCTCCGCGGCGGGAAGGAAGCGCCGGTCGGCGCCCTCGGACAGCAAATCGTCGAGATCCCCCTCGTAGTCGTCCAGAAACCCCGACTCCGTGTAGCGCAGTGTGGCCACCATCTGCTCCCACCGGGTGCGCCGGGCACCGATCCTGGCCGTGGCGAGGCTGTGGGCGAACTCCGCGGCCAATCTCTTCTGTGTCTTCAGGCGATACGGCCGGTCTCTGTCGAGGAGACCGATGTAGGCGAACTCTTCCGGCGCATCGGGGTGGTGGACCAGCTCGTCGAAGGGGCTGAACGACACGAGCACGACGTTCGGAACGACCTGGGCGGTCCGCGCCGCGAGTTGGGTGACCTCGATGTCCCCGGAGGCCACGCCCTGGGCCATCGCACGCATCATGCTGGTCTTCCCCACGCCGTTACGACCGATGAGCGCGTGCACATTGGTGGGCGGCCGGGAGGCGGGGACGGCACGGAAGTCAAGCCTGGGGGGCTCGTGCTCCGAGCCGGCGGGCGCGGAAGGCGAGTAGTCCCAGTAGAAGGTGACCACGCGGGCCCGGCCGCGGGCGATGAGGTGCAGGCGCTCCAGCTCGGCCCTGGGGTGACGGACGTCCCGCATCAGCGATTTCCTGAAGACGCGCAGACCCCAGAGGCGGTCCACGACCCCCGGTCGGTGGTCGAAAGCGACGTCGCGCAGCGCGGTGAGAACGGCGGCCTTTGTCTTCTCGCCCTGCTTGTTCAAGCGGTCGTAGTAGGTGTCCTGCACACCCAGGCTGAAGAAGTCCTCGCCGAGGGAGTCGAACTCCCGTGGCAGCAGATCCTCGGTCCGCCAGAACTCGTCCGTCCGCTGGGCGGCCATGCCCATGTGCCCGATCCGGACGCTGCCGACGGACTGCGGCCGACGTCCGCGGCGCTTGACGCCCAGCTCGTACAAGGTCAGGAAGCCGTAGTCGTTCCAGCCGTCCGGGATCAGATAGCAGCCCTCATAGCCGTCCGGAAGGTCCCCCGACTGCCCCACCACGACGAACCGCATGACGCCCCCCATGACCCCGTGAACCGGAGCCCTCTCCGGCCACGAGCACCACACTGTAGTCGTCGCTCCACGTTCGGCCCGCGGACGAACGGTGGGTGACGCGGTGACACCTGACCGACGGCCCGGTCGCCGACGTCCCGGGGCAAGGGGAGCATCGCCGCCCGGCTCGGTTCCGTGCCCGCGCGTCAGCTCGCGAAGGGCACCTGCGCCGGGTGGTCCGGCCGGAGGTCGTGCGGGTGGTGCCACAGGCCCTGCCGGGCGAGCCTCGGGGCTCCGGGTGGTCGACGCCGGAGATCGGGGTAGCCGTGGCCCATGAGTGTGCGAGGACAGGACGGCGCCGCCGACCGGCTGCTGCGGACCGCCGGGGACGGGTTCGGCTGGCGGGAGCTGCGGCCGGGGCAGCTGACGGCGATGGAGCAGGTCATGGCCGGGCGGGACACCCTGGTGGTGATGCCGACCGGGGCGGGCAAGTCCGCCGTCTACCAGTTGCCCGCCCTGTTGCTCGACGGCCCCACCGTGGTGGTGTCGCCCCTGCTGGCCCTCCAGCGCGACCAGATCGCCGGGCTGCCGGAGCGTCACGCCCCGCGGGCCGTCGCCGTCAATTCGGCGCAGACCGCGGGGGAGACGGACGCGGCGTGGGAGGCGCTGGACGCGGGGACCGCCACGTACGTGTTCCTCTCCCCCGAGCAGCTCGCCAAGGACGAGGTGCTGGAGCGCCTGGAGCGGGCGGCGCCGGCGTTGTTCGTCGTCGACGAGGCGCAGTGCGTCTCCGCCTGGGGCCATGACTTCCGGCCGGACTACCTGCGCCTGGCGCAGGCCGCGCGGCGGGTGGGCCGCCCGCCGGTGCTGGCGCTGACGGCGACGGCCGCCCCGCCGGTGCGGCAGGAGATCGTCGAGCGGCTCGGCATGGACGACCCCGCCCTGGTCGTCGCCGGGTTCGACCGGCCGAACATCGCGCTGCACGTGAGCCGGTTCCTGGACGACGACGACAAGCGGCGCGCCGTGGTGGAGCGGGCCGCCGGTGAACCGAAGCCGGGACTGGTGTACGCCGCGACCCGCAAGGACACAGAGCGGTACGCCGAGGAGCTGGCCGGCCTGGGGCTGGCGGCCGCCGCGTACCACGCCGGGCTGCGCGGCGAGGAGCGGTCGCGGGTCCACGACGCGTTCCTCGACGGGACGCTCGACGTGGTCGTGGCGACCTCGGCGTTCGGCATGGGCATCGACAAGGAGGACGTGCGTTTCGTCCTGCACGCCTCCATTCCCGGGTCCCTGGACGCCTACTACCAGGAGATCGGGCGCGCGGGCCGGGACGGGCGGCCCGCCCTCGCGGTGCTGCACTACCGGCCCGAGGACACCGGGATGCGCAACTTCTTCGCCGCCCGCACACCCGGTGACGACACCCTGGGCAAGGTCGCCGAACACCTGGACGACCAGGAGGGGCCCCTCCCCCTGGACGAACTGCGCGAGGCGACGGGGCTGTCCCGCAACCGCCTCACGGCCGCGGTGAACCTCCTGGAGGAGGCCGGGGCGGCCCGTACCGACGACGAGGGCGCCCTGCGGGCCGACCCCGGCATGTCCGCCGGCGAGGCGGTGGAGCGGGCCGGCGAGGCCGCCCGGGCGCGGCGGCGCCTGGAGCGCACGCGCGTGGAGATGGTCCGCGCCTACGCCGAGACCACCGGCTGCCGTCGCCGCTTCCTCCTGGGCTATTTCGGTCAGCCCTACGAGGCGCCGTGCGGGGGCTGCGACGTGTGCGGGGCGGCGGCGGACGGCACCCCCCTGACGGACGGCGCCTCCGTGGCGGACGGCGCCTCCGTGGCGGACGGCAACCCCTTGGCGGGCGACGCGGGCGACGCGGGCGACGGGAATGCGCCGGACGCGGGTGGCGAGGGCGAGGGGATTGACGCGGCCGGGTCGCCCTTCGGTTCCGGGGCCCGGGTGCGCCACCGGGCGTGGGGCGACGGGTCCGTGCTCAGCGAGGAGGGCGACCGCGTCACGGTCCTGTTCGACACCATGGGGTACCGCACCCTGTCGCTGCCGGCCGTGGCCGACGGGGACCTGCTGTCGGTGCTCGAACGGCCGGGAGGCTGAGGCCCCGGTTCAGCCCGGTGGCGGGCCGAGCGGGTGCTGCTCCAGGGCCCTGGCGACCCCGTGGAGGTTCGCCGCCATGGCCCGGCCGGTCCTGTCGGACCAGTCGTGGCCCCGCTCGTCGTCCAGGTAGTCCGGGCCGGCGCCCGGGCCGAGGTGCCAGTACGTCCGGGCCTGGCCGGGCACGGTGTAGCCGATGTCGCCGAGGGCGCCGGCGATCTCGCTGATCACATGGTGGGCGCCGTCCTCGTTGCCGGTCACGACGACACCGGCGACCCGGTTGTACGCCACCGGCCTGCCCGCGTCGTCCGTCTCGGAGATCATCGCGTCCATGCGCTCCAGCACCCGCTGGGCCACCGAGGAGGGACGTCCCAGCCAGGTCGGCGACGCCATGATGAGGATCTGCGCGTCCAGAAGCATGCGGTGCACCTCCGGCCATTGGCCACCGCCGCCCTCGTCGCCGGTCACGCCGGGTTCGATGTTCAGGTCGACGGCGCGCAGGAAGCGCACCTCGACGCCCTGGGCGACGAGTTGACGGGCCACGACGCGGGCCGGCGCGTCGGTGTTGGACGGCTCGGGTGATTTCTTGAGGGTGCAGTTGATCACCAGTGCTTTCATGCCGTCCCCAGTACCCAGGAGCCCCAGGTCGAGACGGGCCCGGGACCCCGATCGAGTGAGTATGAAAAGGCCCGTACGGGGCAACCGGTCTTCCTGAGACGTGGAGGGTGCCATGACCATGACGGAGCAGCCGACCGGGTCGCAGGAGCGGGACACCGGGGCCGGCGCCACCTGTGCGTGCGGGCACGGTGCCGGGCACGGCCCTGTCGCGGAGCAGCCGGAGACGGCGCGCGAGCGGGTCAACCGGCGGTGGAACGAGATCCTCCAGGAGACCAGGGTCGCCCAGACGGGCGTACAGATCCTCTTCGGATTTCTGCTCAGCGTGGCCTTCACCCCGCTGTTCCGGGATCTCGGCACCTTCGACCGGGTGGTCTACGTCCTGACCGTGGTCCTCGGAGCGGCGGCCACCGGTTCGCTGATAGCGCCCGTCTCCATCCACCGCTTCCTGTCCGGGCAGCGCATGAAGGACGAGGTGGTGGAGGCGGCCAGCCGGCTGATGATGTGCGGCATGGTGCTGCTGGCGCTGACCATCGGGTGCACGCTCCTGCTCATCCTCCACGTCGTGGTGCCGGGCCTGCTCGCCGAAGTGCTGGTCGGCTGCGTGATGTTGTGGTTCGGCCTGTGCTGGTACGCGCTGCCCCTGTGGCTGCGCCGGCGGGGCGCCGGGCGCCCGGACGGCCGGAACGGCTGACCCCGGACCGTACCCACGGCGCTGGCCGCACCCGTACCCCTCCCGGCGCCCTCAGTACAGAGCCATCGCGAACGTCACGGTGGTCCCGGCCGGCCCCGACGCGACGGTGAGGCGGTCGGTGATCAGCCGGGTGAGCCACAGGCCCCGGCCGCGGCAGGCGCCGTTGAGGCCGGGGGCGAGGTCGGGGATGACGTCCTCGGTGAAGCCCGGGCCCCGGTCCGTGACGCGGCACTCCAGTTCCTTCGCGGTCCTGGCCAGCTCCAGCAGACCGTGCCCGCCCGCGTGCTGGACGACATTGCCGGCCACGGCGTCCACGGCCACGACGAACTCACCGCGCCGGGGCTCCGGGAGCCCGCAGAGGGCCGCGCAGCCCTCCACCTGGACGCGCAGGCGGGGGATGTCCGCGCTGCCGAAGCGGCGGCGCAGCAGGAGTTCCTCGCCGGTGCCGGGTGGGCCCCCGGCCGGTTCCACGGTCATGGCCCTACCCCGTCACATCGAGGACGGCCGGGTCCGCGCCGAGGCGGCGCAGCAGTCGTGCGTGCCGCTCGCAGCAGCGGATCCTCACCGGCCGGTGGACCGGCGCCCGGTCGAGCAGGAGGACCAGTTCGGCCGCGGACTCGGCGCCGAGGAAACCCGTACGCAGCAGGTCGACCGTGAGGGACCCGGCCGGCGGCTCGGGGTTCCGGAGCAGGTCGGCGAGGGCGCGGGTGAACTGGTCGTGCGTCGCCGCGTCCGCCTCGCCGATGACGCGGAGGGTGCCGTCGCCGTGCCGGCACCGCAGGTGGCCGAGGCGGGGCAGCAGGTTCTCCGGGTGGGCCCGGCACATGGCCTCCAGGACCGGCTCGGGGAAACGCCGCCGGTCGTAGGCGCACACCTCGCTGTAGAAGCCGTCCGTGAAGAGGTGGCCGGCCCGCCACTCGCGGTCCATCATCGTGTCGAGGCCGGCGCCCAGGTCGGCGACCCAGCCCATGTCGATGTACGCCCGCAGCCCGGTGTACCCCTCGGCGCGGGCGGCCGCGGACTCCTCGACGATCCGCTGCCACTGCCGGTCGGCGGTGAACCGCCGGTCCGGCAGGATCAGTTCCCGCATGCTGCTCAGCTCCAGTTGCGCCCTCTCGTACCCGGACGCGGACAGCAGCCCGGGGGCTCCCTGCAGTCGCGACCGGACCTGCGCCTCGGTCAGACGCGGCGGTCCGAGGACGATGACCTTCTCGCCCCGGGCCAGGCCGGACCAGACGAACGCGGCCAGGACGTCCCAGCCGGGCGCACCGTCGTCGTAGCACAGGAACGCGTGGTGCCCGGGGCCCATGCGCTGCACGGGAAGCGTCCCGGGATGGTGCTCATCGCCGGCGAGCACGCCCACCTCACCACCCCCGCGTAACCACAGTGTGGCGCTACGTTACCAATGTTCGCGGGCGCTCATTGACGGTCCTCGGCGTCCGGGTGCCTCTCGCGCAGCGCGTCGCCTGGCACCGGCCCCTTGGGGGCGGCGGGGCCGGTCTCGCCCTCCGCCCTTTCGGCGGGGCCGTCCTCGTGCTCCCGCCGGGCCTTCCGCTTCTCGTCCTCGAGCCGCTTGCGGACCTCTTCCGGCTTGTCTCCGAGCTGGTTCACGTCCCACTCCGTCTCGTCGTCGCGGGGGTCGGACGACCGGGGCCGGGCGACCCGCTTCCGCCGTCAGCGTCACACAGACTCGCCCCGCCCGCACGCGGCGCCGGCCGCCGGCGCGGGACCGCGCACCCGAGCGGCTCGGGGGACTCGTGCGTGGGCCGCGCGGGGCCGTCCGTATTGGTCCGGACCTTTGTATTGCCGCGTGGTTCGACCGGGCGTCAAGCTGCCGGTATGGAACTGGAGTTGCGGCACCTCAGGACGATCAGGGCCATCGCGGACGCCGGCAGCCTCACCAAGGCCGCCACGGCCCTGGGCCTCGCGCAGCCGGCACTGAGCGCCCAGCTGAAGCGGATCGAGCGCTCACTGGGCGGCGAGCTCTTCGAACGGGGGCGCCAGGGGGTGCGCGCGACGGCTCTCGGGGCCCTGGTGCTCGACCGTGCCCGGGTCGTCCTGCCCGCGGTGCGCGAACTCCAGGAGGAGGCGGCGCGGTTCGCCCGGTCCGGGTCGCCGGCCGGCGCCGCGCGGCGCTCCCTGCGCATCGGCGGGACGCACGGGCCGCTGCTGGGCGGGCTCGTCGACCGGATCGCGTCCGCCGACCCGGGCGTCGCGGTGGTCACCCACACCTCGTGGTCCGAGGGCGAGATCGCCACCTCCACCGTGGAGGGCAGGCTCGACTACGCGTTGATCGGCACGTGCGGGGAGAGCCCTCCGCCCGAACCCGGCCGGCTGGTGTGGACCGAGGCGGCGCGCGACCCGGTGTTCGTGATGCTGGCCGCCGGCCATCCGCTCGCCTCGCGGCGCCAGGTCGAGCTCCGCGAACTGGCCGGCGAGTCGTGGACGGACGTACCGGGTGACGGGTGCTTCGCCGACTGCTTCACCGCCGCCTGCGTACGCGCCGGCTTCACACCGGCGTCCGTGTACGAGGCGGACATCGCGTCCTGCGTCCACCTGGTCCAGGTGGGCCGCGCCGTGGGGCTGTGCCGGGCGACGTTCCCCGACACACCGGGCATGGTGACCCGGCCGCTGGCGGGCACGCCCCTGGTGTGGCGGCACCTGCTCGGCCGGCACCCGCACGCGCCCGTCGCGGTGGACGCGCCCCGGATGGCCGGACACCTGCGCGCGGCGCACCGGGCGGCGGTCGCCCGCAGCGGGAGCTACACCCGCTGGCTGGCGTCCCGTCCGGGCGGGGACCGGGACCCCGGCGAGGCACGGGAAGGCCCGCAGGGCAGAGGCGGCCGGGCCGCCCGGTGACCCCATAACGCCGTGCAGGGGGCCGAGTGGGAGCTCCCTCGGCCGGCCCGCGCTCCCTACGGTTTCGGAACACCGCCCCACCCCCCCACTTCCGACACCGAGGAGACCCCTCCATGTTCCACCGACACGCCAGAGCCGCGTGCGTGGGCGCCGCGACCGTGGGCGCGCTGGTCCTGACGGCACTGCAGGGGGCCGCGGCCGCGCCGTCGGACGGCCGCTTCCCCGGCCCCGCGCCCGCGCCGACGGCCCGTACGGCGGCCGCCACGCTCGCCGTGTCCGCCGTACGGCCGGACGTGCTGCGGGCCATGCAGAGGGACTTGGGCCTCACCGAGTCCGAGGCGCGGCAGCGACTGGTCAACGAGGCGGCGGCGGGCGAGACCGCCGCCCGTCTCCAGCAGCGGCTGGCCGGTTCGTACGCGGGCGCCTGGGTCGAGGGGGCCGCGTCGTCCGTCCTCACCGTCGCCACCACGCGCGCGGCCGACGCGGCGGCGATCAGGGCGAGCGGCGCCGAGGCCGACGTCGTCCCGCACAGCCTGGCGGAACTCGACCGCACCAAGTCGGCCCTGGACCGTGCGGCACGCGCCGCCGCCGACGTCGGCGTACCCGTCTGGTACGTGGACGTCCGCACCAACTCCGTGGTGGTCCGCGCCGCGGACCGGGGGGCCGCGGCGTCGCTGACCGCCCGCGTCGGCGCCGCCGACCGGTCGCGGATACGGGTCGTCCCGACCCGGGAGCGACCGCGCCCGCTGTACGACATCAGGGGCGGCGACGCGTACTACATGGGCGGCTCCGGGCGGTGCTCGGTCGGCTTCCCGGTCACCCGCGGCACCCAGCAGGGTTTCGCGACGGCGGGGCACTGCGGCCGGGCCGGCACCACCACGACCGGGTACAACCAGGTGGCGCAGGGCTCGTTCCAGGCCTCGACCTTCCCCGGCCGGGACACCGCCTGGGTGGCGACGAACACCAACTGGACGGCGACCCCGTACGTCAAGGGCGCGGGCGGCGCGAACGTCCAGGTCACCGGCTCGGTCCAGCAGCCGGTCGGCGCCTCGATCTGCCGCTCGGGCTCCACCACGGGCTGGCACTGCGGCACCATCCAGCAGCACAACACCAGCGTGACGTACCCGGAGGGCACCATCAGCGGGGTGACCCGCACATCGGTGTGCGCCGAACCGGGTGACTCCGGTGGCTCGTACATCTCCGGCAGCCAGGCGCAGGGCGTCACCTCCGGGGGCTCGGGCGACTGCCGCAGCGGCGGTACGACGTACCACCAGCCGATCAACCCGCTGCTGGAGGCGTACGGGCTGACGCTGAGGACCACCACCGGTCCCGAGGACCCGCCGGACCCGGGGGAGCCGGGCGGCACATGGGCGGCCGGCACCGTCTACCGGGCCGGTGACCAGGTCACGTACGGCGGTGCGACGTACCGCTGTCTGCAGGGCCACCAGGCGCAGGCCGGGTGGGAACCACCGAACGTCCCGGCGCTCTGGCAGCGCGGCTGACGGTGCGCGCCGCGCCCGTCCGGGCGCCGGGCCGTGGGGGCGCGTGCCGTGACCGGCGACGGTCACGGCACGCGCGTGTCCGTGCGTACGTACGTGGAAGGTGGAGTGGAGCCGGCGGCGCCGACCCGTCAACGCCTTCCCGGCCCACCGCCGTCGCGGCGCCCGCGTACCGCCCTGACGTGGGCGACCGCGACCGACGCCTTGTCGAGGAGCCAGACCGCGCTCAGCGAGAAGAGGGCGAAGCACAGGAAGAAGGCCACGACCGCGGCGAGGAGGAGCAGCGGGACGAGGGTGGAGGCCGCGCCCCGGAACAGCGACCCCACCGCGCCCCCGGCCGCTCCCACGACGGGCACCAGCACCGCCACGAGAACCACCCGGCCCCGGTGGGGCGGGGCGTCGTCGTCCTCCGGGCACGCGTAGCCGTCCACGGGCCACGTGCCCCGGTCGCCCGGCGGGTCGCGATCCCGCTCCTGGTCGTCGTCCGGTCCTTCGCTCACAGTGATCCAGTGTGCGGGGCGGCCGTCCATTTCGAAACCGCGTTCCAAGCTCTGGATTCGCTCACAGCACCCTCATGGGGCTCGGCCGGCGGCGGGGGGCCGCGGCCGTCCGGCTCGGAGCGGGCACCGCGCGCACCTGGTGCGTGCCGAGCCCCGCAGGGCATCGGCCTCCCGCTGCGTCCCCGGCCCCGGCGAGGGGTGACGGGGGGTGCGTCGTGACGCGGGCGTCGCGTGTCACGGCGCACCCGGTGCGTCACAGCGGGCGCAGCACCTCCAGACCGATCGCGGGCGCGGCCTTGTCGAGGTCGGCCAGGCAGCCTTCGCGGGTGTCCCCGACGACGGTGACCAGGGCGTAGCGGCCGGCGACATGGCCGTGCGGCGGGAGCCGCAGTTCCTGGCCCGGGAGGGCGACGGCCAGCGCGGAGTCCACGCCGGCGGGGAGGGCCGCGTGGTCGATCACCACTTGGCGCGCGATGCAGTCCGCCTCCGGGTAGTGGAAGCGGACGGCCGCCACGCGGTGCCGGTCGGGGCGGATGTCGGGCTCCTCCCCGCAGGCCACGCGGGCGGCGACGAGCGCGGCGTCGACGCCGAGGGCGAGCCGCCCGATGTCGGGGATGCGGTCGCCGCCTATCCGGGCGTTGATCTCCACGACCTTGGGGCCCTCGGCGGTGAGCCGCAGCTCGGTGTGGGTCCAGCCGGTGGTGAAGCCGACGGCTCGGTGCGCGCCGGTCAGCACGTCCCGGACGCGGGGGTCGTCCATCAGCGGGTCGCGGCCGTCGACGAGGTGGCCGACCTCCTCGAAGTACGGCGGGTAGCCGCAGTCCTTGCGGGCGACGAAGGCGAGCGACATCCGGCCCCGGTACCAGGCCGCGTCCACGCTGATCTCGGGGCCGTCGAGGTACTCCTCGACCAGGACGTCCCCCGGCGCCACCTCCACGGCACCGGGCGCGGTCGCCGCGCGGGCCAGCCGGAACCGGCTCGCCAGCAGGTGGGCCGACTCCACCTTCACCACGCCCGTGCTGGCGTTCAGCGCCCGGGGTTTGAGCACCAGCGGGTAGCCCACGCGGGCGGCGGCGACGCGGGCCTGCGGGAGCGAGGTGACGGGCACCGACTCGGCCTGCGGTACCCCGGCGGCACGCAGCGCCTCGCGGGTGGCGCGCTTGTCGCGGCACCGCAGCACTGCCTCGGGCGGGCTGCCGGGCAGGCCGAGCAGCCGGGCCAGCTCGGCGGTCTGCACGACCCGGGTGTCGTCCCAGGTGATGACCCCCGCGCAGCCCAGTGCCCCGGCGGCGGCCGCCAGCGCGGCCGGGTCGGCGGTGTCCACGACGGTGTGCCCGGTGAGGTACGGCGCCTCCCAGGTGGGCGCGCGGTCGGCGAGCAGGTGGACGTCGTACGCGTCGGCCACCGGGCGCAGCAGGTACTCCCGGTAGGTCTGCGAGCCCGCGCCGACGAGCGCCAGCGGTTTCCTCATGCGCGTGCCTCCGTCGTGTCGAGGAAGGCCGCCAGGGCCCGTACGGTGCGGTGCAGGTAGAGCTGCGGCAGCGGGAAGACGGGCATGGCGGCGTCGCGGAGCGCGGCCAGCAGCCGTACGGCGAGCAGTGAGTTGCCGCCCAGGGCGAAGAAGTCGTCGTCCGGTCCCACGCGGAAGCCGAACACCTTCTCCCACACACCTCTCAGCCGGGTCTCCAGGTCCCCCGCCTCCCCGTCCCCGTCCGCCGGGCCCCGCGCGCCCGGTCCGCCGCCGGTGAGGGGTTCGGGCAGCCGGGCCGTGTCGATCTTGCCGTTGGGGGTGAGCGGGAGGGCGGGCAGGGCGGTGACCGTCGACGGCACCATGTGCTCCGGCAGGAACCGTGCCGCGTGCCGCCGCACCTCCTCGGTGCCGGCCGGGGGCGCGGTGCCGTCCGGGCCCCGGTCGCCGTCGCCGTCCGGCCCGGCGTCCTCGCCGCGGAGGACCACGTAGGCGTCCAGCCGGGCGCCGGCCGCGTCGCCGGGCTTCTGCCGCAGCACCACGGCGGCCGCCGCGACCCCCGGCGCGTCCAGCAGCCGGGCGCGGATCTCGTCGAGCTCGATGCGGAAGCCGCGCAGCTTCACCTGGTTGTCCAGGCGTCCCAGGTGCTCCAGTCTGCCGTCCGGCAGGAGCCGGCCCCGGTCGCCGCTGCGGTACATGGGACCGGGGGCGTGCGGGTCGGGTACGAACCGCTGGGCGGTCAGTTCCGGCCGGTTCAGGTACTGTCCGGCGACTCCGGCCCCGCCGACGTGGATCTCGCCGGCGACGCCCGGCGGCAGTTCGCGGCCCTCGGGGTCGAGCACCGAGACGTGCCAGCCGGGCAGCGGGTGCCCCACCGAGCGCGAACCGGTCAGCGCCTCGCGGCGGGTGACGGTCTGGGCGGTGACGTGCACGGTGGTCTCGGTGATGCCGAACATGTTGACGAGCCGGCACCTCGACGCCGGGTGGCGGTCCAGCCAGGACCGCAGCGGGCGGGTGTCCAGCGGCTCGCCGCCGAAGACGACGAGGCGTACCGAGTCCGTCACCGGCTCGGCGCGGTCGGCCTCCATCAGCTGGGCGAACGCGCTCGGGGTCTGGCTGAGGACGGTCACCCGCTCGTCGCCCAGCAGCCGCGCGAACCGGTGCGGGTCGCGGGAGGCCCAGTAGGGCACGACCACGAGCCGGCCGCCGGTCGTCAGGCAGCCCCAGATCTCCCAGACGGAGAAGTCGAAGGCGCTGGAGTGGAAGAGCGTCCACACGTCCCGGTCGCCCAGCCCGAAGTCCTCGCGGGTGGCGTCCATGAGGGCCGCGACGTTGCGGTGCGGGACGACGACGCCCTTGGGGCGGCCGGTGGAGCCGGAGGTGTAGATCACATAGGCGGCGCCGTCGGCGGACAGGGTGTGCGGCGCGGGGGCGCCGTCCGCGGCCCCGGACGTGAGGGAGCCGGGGCGTACGGTCCGTACCCCCTCCAGGGCGGGGAACGCCTCGGACTCCGTGACGACCAGGGACAGTCGCGCGTCCTCGGTCATGTACGCCAGCCGGTCCGCCGGGTAGGCGGGGTCCATCGGGACGTACGCGGCGCCGGTCTTGAGCACGCCGAGCAGCACCGCCACGAGGTCGGCCGTGCGGTCCAGGCAGACGCCCACGCGGTCGGCCGGTGCGACGCCGAGCGCCCGCAGCGAACCGGCGATCCGCTCGGCCCGCTCGTCGAGCTGACGATACGTCAGATCTTGGCCCTCGTACGTCAGGGCCGTGGCGTCCGGTGTCCGTTGGGCCCAGGACCGTACCGTCCGCTCGATGCGCTCGCCCCCCGTCGTGCCGGGTGCCGGGGGGGTGCGTCCCAGTCCGCCCAGGACGGCCAGGCGGTGCCGCTGCTCGTCGTCGAAGAGCGGTACGCCCGCCAGCGGCGTGTCCGGGCGGGCGGTGCCCAGCGCCCGGTGGGCGGTGACGAGCATGCCGGTGAGCCACTCCACGGCGGCGTCGCCGAGGACGGAGCGCCGGTGGTGGCACACACCGGACAGCGCGGTGGAGCCGTCGTCGGTCACGTGCACCGACAGGGGGTGGAGCGGGGCGAGGAACGGCCTGGTCGCGAGGGTTTCGGCCTTGAGGCCCTCGCCGGTGAGCACCTCGGCCGGCTCGGTGACGTACAGCCCCGCCACCGGGGCGCGGGAGGGTGCGGGCGTGGCGCGCCGGATCCGGTCCAGGTACTCCCCCACCGTGGCCGCCGGGTCGGCCGTGAACGTCAGGCTGTGCCCGGGGTCCACGCCCAGCTCGACCTCGCGGCCGCCGGTGCAGCGGGCCAGGACCAGCCCGAGCGCCGCGGCCGCGGTGACGGCCGCCGGTGCGTCGCCGTGGACGGTGAGGGTGAAGGGGCGGGCGCCCGCGGTGGGCGCGCCGGGCTCGCCGAGCCCCCAGTCGGGGGCCGGTACCCGGTCGAGCCGGGCCACCTGCTCGCGCAGCCGCGCCGCCGCGTCACCGGATGCGCCGTCCGCCTCCGGGGCCGGCGCGGTGACGAGTGTGGTGACGGGCGCGGTGGCCGGAGCTGCGGGCTCCTCCGGGGACGGTGCGGCGGGCTCCAGCAGCAGCGCCCGGGCCAGCTCGTACGGGTCCGCCGGCACCGACCGGTGGGCGACGACGACGAGGTCGGCGGCCCCGTCGGCGTACCGCAGCAGGACGGCCCGCAGGCCGGGTCCCGTCGCCGGGTCGGCGGGGCGCGTCAGCTCGCGTTCCCGCAGCAGGGCCGCCCCGGGGGACTCCGCGCCGTCGGGCACGTCCTCCACCCACAGCCGGGCTCCGCCGGCGCTGCCGGGCAGCGCGAGCCCGCGGCCCAGCCGCTCGGGGTCGGCGCCGGTGTGGACGCGCAGGGCGACGGCGCGGCACAGCCGTCCCGCGGCGGACGGATCGGTGAAGTGGTCGTCGGTCATCGGCTGGTGAACCCTCCGTCCACGGTGACCGTCGAGCCGGTCACCTGCCGGGACTCGTCGGACGCCAGCCAGAGCGCGGCGCCCGCCACGTCGTCCGGCTCGATGAGCCGGTTCATCGGCTGGGCGGCCACGAACGTCTGCTCGTGCTCCTCGACGGGCACGTCCAGGGAGCGGGCGATCTCGCTGAGCATCCGCCCCTCGGCCGCCTCGTCGTCGCGCACCGAGCCGGGGCACAGCGCGTTCACCCGTACCCCGAACGGCGCGAGGTCCAGGGCCGCGGCCTTCGTCAGGCCGACGAGCGCGTGCTTGGCGGTGACGTACCCCGCGAAGTGGCGGTAGCCCACCAGCCCCGCGGTCGAGGCGACGTTGACGATGCTGCCCGAACGCCGGCGGGTCATCGCGCCGCCGACGGCCCGGATCATCCGCCAGGCGCCGGAGACGTCCACGTCGAGCATCAGGTCCCACTCGTCGGGCGTGATGTCGTGCACGGTCTTGCCGGAGGGCGCGGCGATCCCGGCGTTGTTGAGCAGGACGTCGATCCTGCCGAACCGGTCGAGCGCCGCCTCCACGACCGCGCGGACGTCCTCGGTGTCCCGGACGTCGGCCGGCACGGTGACGACGACGGAGCCGGCGCCCTGCTCACGGCAGAGGAGCGCGGTGTGGGCGAGCTGGTCGGCCGTGCCCAGCGGGTAGGGCACCCCGGGCAGGTCGCGGCCGATGTCGGTGAGGAGCAGGTCGGCGCCGGCCCGGGCGTACGCCACCGCGCACGCCCGGCCGATGCCGCGCGCGGCACCGGTGATCACAGCGGCCTTCCCGGCGAGCCGGCCGGGTGGGCGCCCGGCCGGTGCGGGGGACGCGTGGGGTGCCGTCAGGGCGGGGGTCGTCACCGTCTCACCGCCAGTCCGGCCAGCTCCGCGTCGAGCAGCCGCATCAGGCCGTCGGGCGACTCGACCACGTACATGTGCCCCCCGGGGAGTTCGGCGTGGTGGTACCCGGCCGTGGTCGCCGCCTCCCACTCCCCCGCCTCCTCGCGCGAGACCAGCTCGTCGTGGTCGCCCCGTACGGAGACGACGGGGACGGGCAGGGGCTTGCCGGCCGGGGCGCGGTAGTTCTCGTGCATCTCCACGTCGGCGCGGAGCGGCGGCAGGAGCATCTCCCGCAGGTCGGGGTGTTCCAGCGCCGGGTGGGTGTACCCGGCGAACTCCCGCACCTGCGCCAGGAACGCCTCGTCCGTCAGGCCGGTGGCCCTGGTGCGGCGCTGCGTCCACGGTCCGGGCGAGCCGCTGACGATGAGCTTCACCACCTCGGGCCGGCCCAGGGCGCACAGCCGGTGGGCCATCTCGTAGGCGAGGACGGCGCCGAGGCTGTGGCCGAACAGGGCGACGGCCGGGCTGCCGGCGATCCGGTCGAGCACGGACGGCAGCAGGTCGTCGACGGCGGTGACGACGTCGGTGTGCAGCGGCTCGCCGAAGCGCTCCTCACGGCCGGGGAGCTGGACGGGTGTGACCAGCACGGTGTCGCTGCCGTACTCCTGGCAGCGGCGGTACACGGAGGCGCCGGCGCCGGCGAAGGGGAAGCACAGGACGGGTATCTGCTGCATGTCAGCCCTCCATCTCGGTCGTGGTGGCCCACGCCCGCTCGATCAGTTCGCCGGTACCGGCGGGGTTTCCTCGGACGAAGTAGTGGCCGCCGGACGCCAGCCGCTGGAAGCGCACGTCACCGGCGAGCAGTTCCCAGGAGCGGTAGGCGTCGGAGGCGTGGGCCAGGCCCTTGTCGTCGTCGGCGACGACGACCGTGAACGGTGCTTCGATCCGCGGCCCGGACGGCTGCTCGGTGCGACCGATGAAGTAGCGGTAGCCCCCGCAGACGTCGTGGCGGAACGAGTCGCCGAGGAAGGCCGTGTAGCGGTGGTCGAGGCCGTCGAGCTCGCCGTAGCCGGTCTCCTCGACCATGTACCGGATGATCTCCTCGTCGCTCCAGCCGTCGATCATGGCGATGGACTCGCGCATGTCGGAGACGGGCGGCAGGAGCTTGGACCCGATGAAGACGTGCCGGAGGTCGAAGCCGCGCTCCTCCAGTACGCGGGCCAGCTCGACGGTCACCGCGGCGCCGCCGCAGTGGCCCCAGAGGATCAGCGGCAGGTCGGCCCGCCGCTCGATCTCGTCGACGACCCGCAGCACGGTCTCGGTGACGTCGGTGAACTCGCCGGGGCGCTCGGGGCTGTGTCCCGGCTGTTCCACGCCGTACACCACGAGGTCCGGGGTCAGCTTCTCGACCGCCTCGGCGAGCGGTTTGAAGTTGACCGGGTGGCCACAGGGGTACGGGACGCAGATCACCGCTCCCCGGGCGGCGTCGGCGGGGGTGGTGGTGAGCCGCTGGAGCAGCGCGCCGTCCTCCTGGCCGGTTCCCTCCTGCCGCGCCGCGCGGTCCACCAGGGCGGCCAGCTCGTCGAGGCGTGAGGTGCGGGTGAGGTCGGAGAGGGTGACCAGGCCGTCGAGTTCCAGGACGACCCGCAGCGCGGAGAGGGAGTTGCCGCCGAGGTCGAAGAAGTCGCCGTCGCGCGGGACGGCGGAGGGGGTGGTGCCGAGGACGGACGCCCAGGCCGCGCGGATGCGGCTGACGGTGGCCTCGGACGCGTCGGTGGCGGTGGCGGTGGGTGCCGCCGCCCGGGCGGCGGGGCCGGGGGTGCGGCCCAGCAGGGCGAGGTCCTCCTCGGCGAGCAGGGCGTGGGCGTCGTGCGGCGCGTCGGGTTCGGCGGCCATCAGCTCCAGCACCCGGACGAAGTAGCCGCCGATGCGGTCGATCTGCGCCTCGTCGTAGAGGTGGGTGTGGAAGTGCAGGCAGAGCTGGAGCTCGTCGTCGAGGAAGTGCCGGGAGAACTCGGTGCGGAACGGGAACTCCGTCTCGGAGTCCACCCGCATGTCCAGCATCGAGAACTCCGGCAGCTTCTGGAGGTCCTGGAGCAGGTAGAAGTGGGTGAAGTTGAAGGTGGTGCTGAACAGGACCCGCTGGGTGGCCAGGTCCTGCTTCATCCGCGCCATGGGGTAGCGGCGGTGCGGCAGGAGGTCGAGTTCCGCGCGGTACACCCGGCGGATCAGGTCGGCCCAGCTTCCGCCGGCGAGGCCGACCTGGAACGGCACGGTGTTGAGGTGCAGGCCGAGGGTGGTTTCCGCGCCCGGCAGCTCGGGCCGGCCGCTGTGCTCGTAGCCGGTCATCACGGTGTCCTGGCCGGACACCAGGGCGAGGACCTTCATGTGGGCGGCGAGCAGTACGTCCTTGAAGGGGACGGACAGGGCGTCGGCGGTCGCCTCGACGCGCCGGGTGAGCCCGGCCGGCAGGGGCACGTCGCGCAGGACGACGCGGAAGTCGTCGGTGGGTTCGGCGCCGGGCCGGGGCGGGACGTCGGCCGGGTGCGGGTCCTGGAGCACCTTCAGCCAGAAGTCCCGTGACTGCGGGGAGCGCAGGGCCTCGGTCTCCAGGCCGACGAAGTTGCGCAGGTGGTTGTCGACGGGCGGGCGGGAGGTGTCCCGGCCCTCGCGCAGCTGGTGGTAGAGCTCGAACAGCTGGGTGTGCAGCAGCGAGATGGACCAGCCGTCCAGGGCCGAGTTGTGCTGGCTGACCGTGTAGCGGAACAGCTCGTCGCCGAGGACCTGGACGTGGAGGGTGACCAGACCGCCCTCCTCCCACACGAAGGGGCGGGCCTTCTCCTTCGCCAGCCAGTCCTGGTGCCAGGCCTCCTGTGCCGCCGCGTCGAGGTGGCGCAGGTCCGCGACGGTGAGCGGCGGATCCACCTCGCGGTGCACGATCTGGAGGAACTCGCTGTACCCGGTGAGGTGGTAGGTGGTCCGCAGGATCGGGTGGCGCGCGGTGAGCAGGCGTACGGCCTCGGTGAAGGCACCGGTGTCGAAGGTGCCGGTGATCGAGTAGCTCAGGACGTCGTGGTACTGGCCCAGACCACCGGTGATCTCGGTCTGGAAGATCAGCCCGGCCTGGAGCATGGAGAGCGGGTACGCGTCCTCGGCGTCGTCCGGGAGCAGGGCGCGGTCGGCGTCGCCGATCAGCTCGAAGGGCTGGAACGCCCCGCGGGCGGCGACGTCCGCCTCGGTCGTCGCGGTCTCGTCCGCGTCCTCGATGCAGCGGGCCAGCCGGGCGATGGTCTGGTGCCTGAAGAGCTGCTGGAAGGTGAACTCCAGTCCCGCCTCGCGCGCCTTGGCGAGGACCGGGACGAAGTGGATCGAGTTGCCGCCGAGGGCGAAGAAGTTGTCGTCGACGCCGATCCGGTCGCGTCCGAGGACCTCGCGCCAGATCTCCGCGAGGGCCTTCTCGTGTTCGGTGCGCGGGGCGACGTGGCCCGGAGCCTTGGGGCGCAGCGCGTCGGGGCCGCGGAGCGCGGCGCGGTCCAGCTTGCCGTTGGGTGTCAGGGGCAGCTCGTCGAGGGCGAGGATCCGGCCGGGCACCATGTAGGCGGGCAGCGCGTCGCGCAGGTGATCCTTGAGCGCGCTCTCGGCGGGCGGTTCGCCGCCCGGTACGACGAAGGCGCGCAGCGAGGAGGCCGGGCCGTCGTCGACGGCGACCACCGCGGCGTCCCGGACGCCCGGGTGGGCCCGCAGCCGTTCCTCGATCTCGCCCGGTTCGACGCGGAAGCCGCGGACCTTCACCTGGAGGTCGACGCGCCCCAGGTAGTCGAGGGTGCCGTCGGGCAGCCACCGGGCCAGGTCGCCGGTGCGGTAGAGGCGTTCCTCGCCCACCGCCGCGCCGTCGGTGAACTTCTCGGCGGTGAGCTCCGGTCGGCCGAGGTAGCCGCGGGCCAGGCCGACCCCCGCGACGTGGAGCTCCCCGGGCATGCCGACCGGGCAGGGGTGGCCCCGGCCGTCGAGGACGTGCATCCGGATGTTGTCGATCGGCCGGCCGATGGGCAGCCGGGCGCGGCGGGCCGCGTCGGCCAGGCCGGTGACGGTCTGGTGGGTGACGTCGACGGTCGCCTCGGTGGGGCCGTAGAGGTTGATCAGCCGGGCCTCGGGAAGCAGGTCGGCGAACTGCGCCGCCTGAGCGGGGGTGAGGGCCTCGCCACTGGCGAACACCCGGCGCAGGGTGCGGGTTTTCGCGGCGTCGCCGAAGCGGTCGAGGTGACCGAGGAACATGCTGAGCATCGACGGCACGAAGTGCAGGGTGGTCACGGAGTGCCGGTCGAGTGCGGTGAGCAGCTGGGCGGGATCCTTCTCGGCGCCGGGGGCGGGCAGGGCGAGGGCGGCTCCGGCGAGGGACCACCAGAACAGTTCCCAGACGGAGACGTCGAAGGAGATGGAGGTCTTCTGGAGGATGACGTCCCCGGCGTCCAGGGGGTGGGCGTGCTGCATCCAGGCCAGCCGGTTGACGGCGCTGCGGTGTTCCACCTGCACGCCCTTGGGCCGGCCCGTCGAGCCGGAGGTGTGGATGACGTACGCGACGTCTTCGGCGCTGCCCGCCGGTTCGACCGGCCCGTCGGTGTCCGCGTAGGCGGTGGCGTCCTCCAGGTCGAGGGCCGGGGTGTCGCCGAGGAGCGGGGCGAAGCGGGTCTGGGTGAGGGCGAGGCGGGCCCCGCTGTCGGCGAGGAGGAAGTCGATCCGGGCCTTCGGGTAGGACGGGTCGACGGGCAGGTAGGCGGCACCGGCCTTCAGCACGGCGAGCAGGGCCGTGATCATCTCGGGTGAGCGTTCCGCGACGACGGCGACGACGGAGCCGGGGCCGGCACCGCGCCCGCGCAGGGTGTGCGCGAGCCGGTCGGAGCGGGCGTCGAGCTCGCCGTACGTGACGGTGCCGGTGTCGGTGAGGAGCGCGGGAGCGCCGGGGGTGCGGGCGGCCTGCGCGGTGAACAGGCCGTGCAGGGTGGCGTCGCGGTCGAAGGGCCGGTCGGTGGCGTTGCTCGCCTCGATGATCGCCGCGTCCTCGTCGGTCCACAGCCACAGGTCGGTGACCTGGCGGTCGGGTTCCGACGTGGCGAGGTCCAGCAGGAGGGCGTAGTGGGTGGCGATGCGGCGGATCGAGTCCTCGGCGTGGCGGCCGGTGTCGTAGGTGACGGTGACGACGAGGCCGTCGTCCTCGCGGGAGACGGTGAACCGGGTGGCGGCGGGCGTGGCGTACCCGGGGTCGTGGAAGCCGGTGAGTTCGAGGGCGGTGCCGAAGGCGTCGGGGCGGCCGTGTTCCGCGGCGAGCGCGGCGACGTCGCAGTCCTGGTGGCGCTCGGCCTCCCGGACGGCGGAGGTGACCCGGGCGAGCAGCTCGCGGAGCGTGCCGGTGGGGTCGGTGCGCAGCAGCAGCGGGCCGGCGGCGTGGCCGGGGGCGGCGCCCCGCGTGGGCTGGGCGACGACGACGTCGTCCTGGCCGGTGTAGCGGCCGACGAGGGCGATCAGCACGGCCGCCAGCACGACGTGCAGTTTCTCCGGCCGTTCGCGGCTGACGCGGTCGAGCCGTGCGGTCAGTTCGGGACCGAGGCGTACGGCGTGGGTGGCGGTGGACACCTGTTCCCGGTCCGTCGGCGGGCGGAAGTCGGGCAGGAAGCCGGAGGTCTCCGTGAGCGAGGCCAGCTGGGATCGCCAGTGGGCGGCCTGCGCGGAGGGTGCTGCCTCGGGGTTGTGCGACGGCATAGGTGTCTCCTGGATCGAGCTGCGAGTGAATGCGTGACGGGCTGTGCGTGTGCGTCGGGCCGTGAGCAGTCAGAGATCGAAGTCGAGGTCGAGACCGGAGGGAGCGGGCAGGAGTGCGCCCAGGGGGGTGCGGGGATCGGTGGTCGTCGTGTCGAGGAGAGCGGTGAAGGTGTCGCGCCAGCTCTCGACCGTGTCGCGGCGCAGCAGGGCGGCGGCGTACTGCCAGGCGACCCGCAGGCCGCCGGGGGTCTCGTACACCTGCATGTTGAGGTCGAAGACGGCTTGGCCGGTCTGTTCCAGGCGCAGGGGTACGCGGGTGCCCTGGAAGTCGACGGAGAGGTAGCGCCCGCTGTGCAGGGCGAGCAGCGCGTCGAACAGCGGTGTGCGGCTGTAGTCCCGCTCCGGGGCCGTCCGGGCCACGAGGTCCGCGAAGGGGAAGTCCTGGTGCGCGGCTGCCTCCTGGGCGGTGGTGCCGGTACGCCGCAGGAAGGCGCCGTACGTCAGGGCGGGGTCGGCGTCGAAGCGCAGGACGACGGTGTTGGCGAACATGCCCACCGTGCGGTGCAGCCCCGGGATCGTGCGGCCGGACACCGGGGTGCCGACCGTGATGTCGGGCGTGCCCTTGAGCCCGGACAGCAGCAGGGCGTACGCCGACGCCAGCACGGCGAACGGTGTGACGTCGTGCGCGCGTGCCACCGTCCGGATACGGTCGGTCCGTTCCCGGCCCAGGTCGAAGGTGAGGACGTCGCCTTCGAGCCGGCGCAGGGCCGGCCGGGGGTGGTCGGTGGGCAGGTCCGCCGGGTCGACCGGTTCGGCGAACACCTCCTTCCAGTGGGGCGCCTGGGCCTCGCGGGCCGCGGCGGCGTCGCGTCCGGTGAGCCACACCGCGTAGTCCCGGTACCGGCGCGGGGGCACGGTGGGTTCGCCGCCCGCGTACAGCAGCCCCAGGTCCTCCAGGAGGGGCGCGAGGGAGAAGCCGTCCACGATGATGTGGTGCAGGTCCATCCGCAGCCGTACGCCCCCGCCCGCGCGGTGCACCTCGGCGCGCCACAGGGGTGCGTCCGCCAGGGTGAAGGGGCGGACGAACGCGCCGGGCGGGGTGGCGTCGCGGGGGTCGTCGACGAGCCGTACCGACGGCTCGGCGTGGTCCTCGACGCGCTGGCGGACCTCACCGCCCTCGACGGTGAACCGGGTGCGCAGCGCCTCGTGGTACGCCGGGAGGCGCCGCAGGGCGTCGGCGAGGCGTGCCGGGTCGGTGCCGGCGGGCAGGTCGAGGGTGACGGGCACGTTGTAGTGCACGGCCCGCTCGTCCTTGATCTGCTCCAGGTACACCTGCCGCTGCTGCGGGGTCACCGGGTACGTCCGGGCGTCGGGCGCGGCCGGGATGCGCGCCGCCGCGGTCGCGGTGGAGTCCCGCAGCAGGGCGGCGAGCCGGGCGGGCGTTCCGCTGCGCAGGACCGCTCCCGCCGGGCAGTGGCGGCCCAGGCGCTCCTGCGCCCCGGCGGCGATCAGTGTCGCGGTGAGCGAGTCCGCGCCCAGGTCGCGCAGGTCGTGGCCGGTGCCGATGCCCGTCATGCCGAGGGCCGCCTCGGCCAGTTCGACGAGCGTGCGCTCGATCTCGTCGGCCGGCGCGGTGTACGGCGTCCTGGCGAGCAGGGGCGAGCCGTCGGGATCGGGCAGCCGGGCGCGGTCGACCTTGCCGGTGTGGGTGAGCGGCAGCCGCTCCAGCGGCACCAGGTACGTGGGGACCATGTGGCCGGGGAGGATCCGGGCGAGGTGGTCGCGCAGTTCCCCGGGCCCGGGCGGCCGGGCGCCCGCGTAGTAGCCGCACAGCCGGGTGTCGCCGCGGCCGGGCCGGGGGCGTGCCGTGACGACGGCCTCGGCGACCCGGGGGTGGCCGAGCATCGCCTTCTCAACCTCGGCGGGCTCGATGCGGAACCCGCGGACCTTGACCTGGTGGTCCCGCCGGCCGAGGAAGTCGATCACGCCGTCGGGCCGCAGGCGCGCCAGGTCACCGCTGCGGTACATACGGCCGCCGGGGGCGAAGGGGTCCTCGGTGAACCGCTCGGCGGTGAGGTCCGGCCGGCCCAGGTAGCCGCGTGCCACGCCCGCCCCGCCGAGGCACAGCTCACCGGGCACGCCGACCGGGCACAGGCGTCCGGCGTCGTCGAGGACGTACGCCGTGGAGTGGGCGATCGGCCGGCCGATGGGGATGCGGCGGCCGTCCAGGTCGTCGCGGGTGACGCGGTGGGTGAGGGAGAACGTGGTGTTCTCCGTGGGCCCGTATCCATTGACCAGGGTCAGGTCCGGGCACGCCGCGAGGGCTTTCGCTATGTGCGGGGAGGAAAGGGCGTCGCCGCCGACGACGAGTTCCCGCAGGGGGCGGAAGGCTTTCGCGTCCTGTTCCACCAGCTGGTTGAAGAGCGGGGAGGTCAGCCACATGGTGGTGATCCGCCGGGTGCTCAGTTCCCGCCCCAATTCGGTGGCGTTGAGGACGACGTCACGGTCCACCATGTGGAGGCTCCCGCCGTTCAGCAGCGGTCCCCATATTTCGAAGGTGCTGGCGTCGAAGGCGACCGAACCGGTGGGCAGCGTCCTCATTTCCGCGCCGAACCGTACGTAATCCGTCCCCTTGACGAGCCGGACCACATTCCGGTGCGTCACCTGGACGCCTTTCGGCTTTCCGGTGGTGCCGGAGGTGTAGCAGATGTACGCCAGGTCGTCGGCCGTCGCGGGGCGGGCCGCCGGCGCGCCGGGGTCCGGCGCTCCGGGCTCCGGGGCGCCGGGCTCCTGGGCGTCCACGGTGAGGACCGTGCCCTCGAACGCCGGGGGCGGCGGGAGGCCGGGGCCGGTGACCAGTACCCGTACCGAGGAGTCGGCCAGCAGCCACCCGGTGCGCTCGGCCGGGTGGTCGGGCTCCAGGGGGAGGTAGGCGGCCCCGGCGCGGAGGATGCCCAGCGCCGCGACGACCAGTTCCGGTCCGTGCGCCGCGCAGAGCCCCACCCGGTCGCCGGTGCGGACGCCGCGGGTGCGCAGCGCGGCCGCCAGGCGCGCCGAGCGTCCGTCGAGTTCGCGGTAGTCCATCCGCCCGCTGTGCCAGGTGACGGCGGTCGCGTCCGGGGTCTGCCGGGCCTGCCCGGCGAAGAGCTCGTGGACCGTCGCGGTGCCGGGCCAGGGAGCGGCCGTGTCGTTGAGGGTGCCGAGGATCAGCTCCCGCTCGCCCTCGGCCAGGATGTCCGCCGCGCCGACGGCCGCGTCGGGCCGGCGGGCCAGGAACTCCCGGATGCGCAGCAGGTGCTCGCCGAAACGTTCCATCGTGGCCGCTTCGAACAGCGAGGAGCGGTACGCGAGACGGGCCCCGCCCCCCTCGCGGCTCAGAAGGACCTCGCACGCCTCGTCCGGAGCCGCCGCGGGGGCGGACGCCGCGCGGTCCGCGTACCGCACGGCGGTGCCGGCCGGGGGCCCGGCGGGCTCCTGCGCGGCACACCTGGCCAGCAGGGCGGCGACCGGTTCCGCCGGGTCCACGGTCAGCGCCAGGGCTCCGCGGCCGGTGTCGAGGAGGAGCCGGCGGCGGCCGGTGTACCGGTGCAGCAGCACGGCGTAGGCGGCGAGCAGCAGGGTGCCCTCCCCCGCCCCGGTGGCGGGGCGGGCCGGAAGGTCGAGGGTGAGGCTCCGGAACGGGGCCGCGCCGCTGCCGAGGGTGCGGGGGTGGTCGGTGACGAGCAGGACGGTGTCGTCTGCGTCAGGAACCGGAAGGGACGGTGTCGCTCTTGGGCTGCTGGTCATCGGCCGCTGTCACCCCCAATCTGAACGGGGTACGGCGGAAGAGGACGACCGTCAGGATGCCGGGCGCGGCGGCGAGCGCGGCCACGACGACGATCAGGCCCTGGTAGTGGCTGTCAATGAGCAGGAAGCCGCCGAGCGCCGAACCGGCGGGCAGGGCACCGGCCATCACCGTACGCATCAGCGTCATGGCGCGGCCGCGCATCTCGTTGGGCACCCGGGTCATCCGGACCACGCCGCCGAGCACGGTCATGGGCGCGGACAGGATGCCGTTGAGCGCCAGGCCGAGCAGGATCCACGGGAGGGCGGTCGGGATGAGGAAGAACAGCACTGCACCGGAGAGCAGTTGGAACACGCCGATGCGCAACATCTGCTTCTCGGAGGTCTGTACGGCGCCGGAGACGAGGGAGCCGATGAGTTCGCCCGCCGCCATCACGGCCAGCATGAGGCCGAGGACGCCGGGGCCGCTGCCGAACTCGAACTTGGCCAGCCACGGCAGGGCCACCACCAGGGCGCCCGCCGAGACGTTGAAGGCGCCGAACGAGAGCGTGAGCACCAGCAGGAAGCGGTCGCGGACGATGAGCCGGAAGACCGGTGCCCAGCCGGGCCGCTGCGGGGCGACACCGGTGGTGTCCGCCGGTTCGGGACGGCCCATCGGGGCCTTGATCCGGCTGATGAGGAAGGCGAAGAGGAGGTACGTCGCGGCGTCCAGCAGCAGGACGTTGGGGGCGCCGAAGAGGGTGATCAGACCGGCGCCGATGGCCGGGCCGAGGACGTTGGCCGCGCCCATCGCCGTGGCCTCCAGCCCCGAGGCCGCCTGGAGCTTGTCGGCGGGCACCAGTTCGGGCAGCACGGCGGGCGTGCCGGCCAGCGGAATGATCTTCAGGAAGCCGTACACCAGGGCCACGACGTACAGGTGCCAGACGTGCAGGGCGTCCGCGACGGCGAGGAGCGGGATCAGCGCGACGACCGCGCCCCGGAAGACCGAGTCGTAGATGAAGAGTTTACGCCGGGAGAACCGGTCGAGCAGCGGGCCGACGACGGCCCCTCCGGCGATCACCGGGAGGGTGAGGCAGACGCCCAGGATTCCCAGTCCGGCGGCGCCGGCCTCCTCCACCGTGATCCAGGCGAGGGCGGCGTAGGTGGCCCCGTCGCCGAGCAGGTTGAGCACCAGAGCCGACCAGAGCAAGCGGTAGTCACCGATGCGCAGGATGGCCAGATATGCTTTCACGTTCCACACCGTTCAGTAGGCCGAGATGGCAAGCGAAGTCAGCGGGTGGCATGAAATGCGCCAACACCGCCGTGGGTGTGCGAAGAGGAAGACGTCCGGGCGTGACCCGTCGGCATGCGCGCGGGCATGCGTCGGCTATACCGGCGTTTTCTGTGTATGACCTGTCAGGCGCGCTCGTTTCCGGCCCTGGAGTCCGGAATCCCCCGTGCGAGTGTCCTCAAGAAGTGCCCCCACCCCCGTAATGCGGGCTGCCGGAGCAGCGCGCAATTTCCGCCGTTCGTTCTAACAGTTCGCACGAAACGCGTCAACGATGCCGGAGACGGACGGAATGGCTTGTTCTGGAGCTTGAGTTCGTCCGGTCGGCCGCACCGCCGGGCGGGGGCCGGTAGGAGCCGTGGAGGGTGCCCCGGCTCCGGGCGACTGCCGCGACGGGCGGCGCGCTCGGGGCCGGGCGCCCGGGGGCCGCGCGGGCGCGGGGGGCTGATCACGGCGAATGGCACCGGCGGGCGCTTCCGCCCGGCCGCCGCGGCGCGGTTCCGCCGCGCGGACGGAGACCCGGCCGCGGCCCGCGGGGCCGGCCGCGTGGTCCGGCGGAGGGCTGCGGTGGGCGGCTCGGCCGGCCGGGTGATCGGGAAGTCGCCGGACGGCCGCGCTTTTCGGTCATGATCACGACACGATTTGCTCGTCCGGCGGCCGGTGAACCGGCGGTTTTCCCGCAGTTCGCCGCCGCGCTCACCGGCTCCCGAGGTCTAGCGACGGCCGTGCAGGGCCCTCGCGAGCGTCGGTCCGAGCCGGCGCTTGAGGGTGCGCAGCGCTTCGACGCGCCCGGCCGCCCGGTCGATCCGGTAGTACAGCTGCGGTGGGACGTGGGGGAGCAGGGGGGAGTGCCGCTGGCCGAGCAGGGCGAACATCTGCGGGGGCTCCAGGCTCATGTAGCGCGGCAGGTTCTCGTACCACCGGGCGCTGTAGCGGGCAGCGCTCTGGGCGGGGACGAGGGCGGCTTGGCGTTCCCGCTCGTAGCGGGCGAGGGCGGGGCGGAGCCGTGGGGTGTCGTGGAGGGCGCCGGCGAGTGCGACGGCGTCCTCCAGGGCGAGGGTGGTGCCGGCGCCGATGGAGTAGTGGGTGGTGTGCGCGGCGTCGCCGAGCAGGACGAGGTTGTCCCGGTACCAGGTCCGGTTGGTCACGGTGCGGAAGGTGAGCCAGCGCGCGCCGCCGTCGGGGCCCGGGTGGCCGATGAGCGGATGGCCGTCGAGCGGCTCGGCGAACAGGCGCCGCAGCGTGGCGAGGCTCTCGGCGTGGTTCGCGCGGTCGAGGCCGAGCCCCGCCCAGGTGGTGGGCGAGCACTCCACGACGCAGGTGCTGTGCCGCCCGTCGTACCGGTAGCCGTAGCACCAGATCCAGCCGTGCGCCGTCTCGACGAAGGCGAAGGTGAAGGCGTCGAAGACCTTGGTGGTGCCGAGCCAGATGTACCTGTTGCGCCCGGCCACGACATCGGTACCGAAGTGACCCGCGTGGCGGGTGCGCAGCCGGCTGCCGGCCCCGTCCCCGGCCACCACCAGGTCGGCGCGGAACGGTTCGGCGGCAGCCGGGGCGGTCACGTGGGCCGGTTCGCTGACCGGATGCCCGAACTCGACCCGCACGCCGAGGGATTGGGCCCGGCGCGCGAGGATGTCGAGCAGGGCGTGACGGCCGATTCCGAACCCCTGGTCCCCGTGGTGCACGGTCGAGCGGTCGCGGACGTACGCCACGCCGTCGCTCCACCGGACCGAGCGGTCGGCGACGGCCCGCGCGGATACCGGGTCGTGGCGGCGCAGCGTGTCGAGCAGGCCCGCCCAGTAGGTGACTCCCCAGCCGTACGTCGAGCCCACCGGGTCGCGCTCGTAGACCGTGATGTCGTGGGACGGGTCCCGCAGCTTCATCAGGATCGAGAAGTACAGGCCGGCGGGTCCACCACCGACGCAGGCGACCTTCACGCACACTCCCCTGGACGTCACACGAGGGCCGGTCGACCACGAAACGTAGCAGCCCTTCGCGCCATTAGGTGTGATTTGGGCGGTTTGGTTACGCTGCGACGGGGGACGTCTTGAGTAGTGGGACTTTCCTGATCGGAGGCGTCATGATCATCTTGGGCCTTGTCCTGCTCATCATCGGCCTGGTGGCCGGCATCAGCATTCTGTGGACCATCGGTGTCATCCTGCTCGTGATCGGCGCCGTGCTGTGGGTTCTGGGCGCCGTGGGGCACGCGGTCGGCGGACGGCGTCACTACTGGTGAGCCGCGGCTCCTCGCACTCGGGCCCGGTCCGTCGCCCCGCCGGGTGACCGGGGCGACGGGCCGGGCCCTTCCCCCTCGCGTCCGTTCCCGTTGCCCCGTACCGCTCAGGCGCCTCCGCCATCGCCATCGTCACTGGCCCCGGCCGCTTCGGCGAGCTGGTCCTTGGCCCGCTTGCCCACCACGGCCGCAGCGGCGAGGGCGCTCCCGAGGAACGCCACCGCTACGGTCCAGGGCTGGTCGAAGCGGTGCCGGGTGGCGTGGTCCAGGGAGTACCGGCCCGCTCCGGTGACGCCGATGGCCGCGGCCGTGAAGCCCAGGAAGGCCGGGTACTCGTAGCCACCGGACTGGTTGAAGAACCCGGCCGGGGCGTGCACCGCCACCGCGCCGGCCATCGCGCCGGCCGCGGCCGCCCCGGCGGCGGGGGTGGCGAACCCGAGCATCAGCAGCGCCCCGCCGCCCGCCTCGCCGAGCCCGGCCGCCATGGCACTCTGCCGGCCGGGCCGGAAGCCCATCGCCTCCATCCCCTTCGTCGTGCCCTCCAGGCCGCCGCCGCCGAACCAGCCCAGCAGCTTCTGCGACCCGTGCGCGGCGAGCACCGCCCCGGTGCCGACGCGCAGGACGAACAGGCCGAGGTCGCGTCGGTTGACGGCGTTCATGGGGGCTCCCGGGGAGGACGGTGTCGGACGGCTACCGTTCCACTGTGGTGCGGGGTTGCCCGCCGGGGGCGGTGGTGGTGCGCCGTACGGGTGAGCCGCCAGGGCGACCCGGTGTTCCGCCGCGTGCTCACCGGGGGCCTGGGGGCCCGTCACCCGGGGCATCCCTCACCGGCCGGCCGGCGCGCCGCCGGGCACCGGCTCCACCTCCAGGAACCGGCGCTTGCGCGGGCCCCGGTACAGCAGGGCCTCCCAGCCCAGACGGCCCAGCACCCGCACGCACTCCCCCAGGGCGCTCTCCTCCTCCCGAGCGGCCCCGCCACCCGGTGGTCCCAGCCACTCGACCCGTACCGTCCCCGGCCCCTCCCCCGGTGCCACCCGGTACCCGGTCGCCACCCGCCGGCCCTCCGCGTCGACGGCAGACGGCGCGATCCCGGCCGCCTCCAACGCCAGAGCCACCGCTCTGACCGGCCGGTTGCGCTCCCACACCGCGGGCACCGCCGCCGGGTCGCCGCCCGGCGTACCGGTCAGGCGCCGGATCTGCAGCAGCCCCTCGAACGCCACCCGAACCTCGGCGGCCCTGCGCGCCGCCGCCCCGGCCGCGACCGGCGGCGCGGGCCCGTCCCCCGTCGCGGCCTCGAACCCCTCGTCCGTCACAGCAGCCTCCTGATGTCACCCCGCACCCGGTAGAAGCCTCCCGAAGCGGGGTGCAGCGCGTCCACGACGTACCGCGCCCCCGGCTCCCGTATCGCCCGGGGGAACTGGACGTTCCACGAGCGCTCATAACCGTCCGACACCACGTGCACGCGCATCCGGCCGCCCTGCTGGACGCACTCCACCACCACCGCTCCGGCGGGCGCGGCCGTCACCGTCGTGACCGAGGCGACCGCGGTGGCCGGCGCGTACGTGGGCAGCGCGGCGGCGAGCTTCACGTCCCGGGCGACCGGCACGGTGCCCCGCTGGGCCGCCGTGATCGCCGCCTCGCTCGCGTCCACGCACACCAGCGAGCCGTCCGTGGTGACCAGGTAGAGCCGGTCCCCGTGGTACTGCATCGACAGTGCCGAGCCACCCCCCGTGCCCAGCTTCCACAGCCGTGTACCGTCCCGGTCGAAGCAGTACACCGACGACGCGGCGTCCCCCGCGAACACGAACCGGCCGCCGGGCGAGGTGGCGCAGGAGTACACCGCGCTGTCGCAGGCGTACGTCGCCTCCAGCGCGCCGTCCGCCTTGGCCAGCCGCTGCACCACCCGCTGCCCCGTGCCCGCGTACACCGCGTCGGCCTCCTGCCAGCCGAACAGCACCGCGCCCCTGGTGGGCGTGTGCCACAACTCGCCCCCGCCGTCCGGGGCGTACGCCGTCACGCCGCCGGAATGACCGTGGTAGACGGCCCGGTCGTCGGCGCGCACCATCCAGGCGTGCTCACCCCGGCCGCCGCGCGACCACTGGTGCTCGTCCTCGTGGTCGATCACCGTGAGGCGCCCGCCCCGGTCCGCGACGTTCAGCACGCCCTCGTGGATGTCCAGCCAGAAGATGTCCACGTCCGCGGCGATGTCGTACGCCGCGAACGGCAGCTTCGACGACAGGTCGTACACCCGGCCGTCGTCGCAGCCCGCGTAGATCCAGAAGTCGTCGGCGACCAGGCACTTGACCCCGTCGGGCAGGCTGAACCGGGCGAGGACCTCACCGGCGTGGTCCAGGGTGTACACGTCACCCGACTGGTTGCCGACCCAGCAGCGGTCCTCGTCGACGTGGATGCCGAACGCCGACGAGCCCGTACGGAACCGCCACAGCACCGGCGCCACCGCCCGCGCGGTGGACGGCGCGGACGAGACCTGGCGCCGGGTGACCGCCCGGGGCGCGCGCTGCCCCGGCACCGCCGGCGCGTACCCCTTGCGCACCTTCTCGCCGACCTTCCGCGCGGCGGCGGCCCGCGCCTTCTGCGGTGTCGGGAACGTCGACGTCTGGGTCTGCCCGGCGGCGCCTATCCGCCCGTACCGCACGGACACGACCAGGCCCTGGACGGTGACCTCGTAGAACTTGTGCGCCCCGCCGCCGTCCTGTGACAGCTCCAGATACGTCGTCGACGTCGTCGACATGGCAGACCCCTCCCCAGGACGGACCCCGCGGCCTGATCCGCGAGTCCCACTGCCTGAACCGTAGGAGGCACCACTGACAATCGCCGTGTGACGGCGCCCGGTTCACGGACGCCGCGCCGGGCCGGGGCGCCGGCCGGACCGTGCCGCTCGGCTTCCACCGCCGGTGCCGGCCGGACCGGCTCCGTCACCACTCGGAGCAGTCCGGCGGGCGCGGGGGCCGGGAGCTGGGGACGATGGCGGTGACGGCCCCGGTCGGCGGCGGGGCGCCGGACCGCCGCGGCCGCCCGCCGACGAGCGGAGGGTGGAGCATGCGGCTCACGCGCAGGCGCCGGTACCGGAGCGCCGCCGCGCTGGCGGTGCTCGTCCTCCTCGCCGCGACGTCGCTGTGGCTCCACCCCCCGGGGGCCCTGCCCGGCAGCGCCTCGTCGTCGCCGGAGCGCGTACGGGCGGCGCAGCAGGTCCGCCACCAGGGGCCGCGGCCCGCCATCGTGCCGCGCCGCGCTTGGCGCGCCGACAGCGTGGACACCGCACCGGGCGCCCGCTACGCCCCGTCCGTGAAGGCCGTCGTCATCCACCACACCAGCACCCCGAACGGCTACGACTGCGCGACCGTGCCGCGCACGCTGCGCGGCCTCTACGCGGGGCACGCCTACGGCCGGCACTGGGACGACCTCGGCTACAACTTCCTGGTCGACGCGTGCGGCACGATCTACGAGGGCAGGGCGGGCGGGGTCGACCGGCCGGTGGTCGGGGCGCACACCAAGGGGTTCAACGAGGGGACGGTCGGCATCGCGGCGATCGGGACGTTCTCCGAGGGCGAGACCGTGCCGGAGCCCATGCTCGACGCGATCGCGCGGCTGGTCGCCTGGAAGCTGGGGCCCCGGGGCCCCGACCCGCGCGGCAGGGTGACCCTGGTGTCCACACACGACGAGGCGCGCTTCCCGAAGGGCTCGAAGGCGGTCCTGCCCGTGGTCGGCGGCCACTCGGACGGCTACCCGACCCGCTGTCCCGGCGCCGCCCTGTACGGGAAGCTGCCGGACATCGGAGCGCGGGCGGCCCGGATCCAGCGCCGGTGAACCCCGGCCGGCCCGGCCGGTCAGCCCGGCGCCCCCGAGGTCCTGGACCCACCAGGGCCCGTTGGAGCGGGGGGTTCACGCCCACGGCGATGTCCTTGAACGCGCGGTTCACGACGTTCTTCCGGTGCGCGGGGCCGGCCATCCGGCCCCGCACGGCGCGGGCGCCCCGGCGACCCGGGCCGCGGCCTTACCGGCGACCGCGGGTCCCGCGGCGCGGTGGCGCCAGGTGTGGCGATCACGGTGGTCGTGATGCTCGCGGTCGTGGTGATCATGGTGGTCGTCACGGCGGCGGGAGGGTCGCGCGGGGCGACCGCCCACCGCGCCGGCCGGGGGCGCCCCCTCGCGGGGAGCGGCTCGCCCCGGCGGCGCCGGGCGCCCGCGAGAAAGGGTTCCGGGCCCCTGTCGAGAACAGGTCGATCACGAGATATCTTGATGTCGAGCAATGTTGCAGACGTGGAGCGGAGCACCCGGTGACTGACTCGACCATCATCTACACCCACACTGACGAGGCCCCGGCCCTGGCCACGCACTCGTTCCTGCCCGTGGTGCAGGCGTACGCCTCGACGGCCGGGGTCAGCGTGGAGACCCGCGACATCTCCCTGGCGGGCCGGATCATCTCCGGCTTCCCCGAGTACCTCGAGGAGGGGCAGCGCATCGACGACGCGCTCGCCGAGCTCGGTGAGCTGGCCAAGACGCCCGGGGCCAACATCATCAAGCTGCCGAACATCTCGGCCTCGATCCCGCAGCTGAAGGCGGCGGTCGCCGAGCTGCAGCAGCAGGGCTACGCGCTGCCGGACTACCCGGACGACCCGAAGACCGACGAGGAGCGGGACATCCGCGCCCGGTACGACAAGGTCAAGGGCAGCGCCGTGAACCCGGTCCTGCGCGAGGGCAACTCCGACCGGCGCGCCCCCGCCTCGGTGAAGAACTACGCCAAGACCCACCCGCACCGCATGGGCGCCTGGACCGCCGAGTCGAAGACGAACGTCGCGACGATGGGCGAGAACGACTTCCGCTCCACCGAGAAGTCCGTGGTGATCGCCGAGGCCGGTTCGCTCCGTATCGAGCTGGCGGGCGACGACGGCACCACGACCGTGCTGCGCGAGTCCGTCCCGGTCCAGGCCGGCGAGGTCGTCGACGCCTCCGTGATGCGCGTCGCCGCCCTGCGCGAGTTCCTGACCGCGCAGGTCGCCCGCGCCAAGGCCGAGGGTGTGCTCTTCTCCGTACACCTCAAGGCGACCATGATGAAGGTCTCCGACCCGATCATCTTCGGTCACGTGGTGCGCGCCTTCTTCCCGAAGACGTTCGCGAAGTACGGCGAGACGCTCGCCGCGGCCGGCCTGACCCCGAACGACGGCCTCGGCGGCCTCTACAAGGGCCTGGAGTCGCTGCCCGAGGGCGCCGAGATCAAGGCGTCCTTCGACGCCGAGCTCGCCGAGGGCCCCGAGCTCGCCATGGTGGACTCCGACAAGGGGATCACCAACCTGCACGTCCCGTCCGACGTCATCGTCGACGCCTCCATGCCGGCCATGATCCGCACCTCCGGCCACATGTGGGGCCCGGACGGCCAGGAGGCCGACACCCTCGCCGTCCTGCCCGACAGCAGCTACTCCGGCGTCTACCAGGTCGTCATCGACGACTGCCGGGCCAACGGCGCGTACGACCCGTCGACGATGGGCTCCGTTCCCAACGTCGGCCTGATGGCGCAGAAGGCCGAGGAGTACGGGAGCCACGACAAGACCTTCGAGATCACCACCGCGGGCACCGTCCGCCTCGTGGACCAGGCCGGCGACGTCGTCCTGGAGCAGGCCGTCTCCGCCGGTGACATCTTCCGCGCCTGCCAGACCAAGGACGCGCCGATCAGGGACTGGGTGAAGCTGGCCGTCACCCGTGCCCGCGCCACCGGCGACCCGGCGGTGTTCTGGCTGGACGGCACCCGCGCGCACGACGCCGTGCTCATCGAGAAGGTCGAGCGCTACCTCCCCGAGCACGACACCGAGGGCCTGGACATCCGCATCATGTCCCCGGTCGAGGCGACCAAGCTGTCCGTCGAGCGGATCCGCCGCGGCGAGAACACGATCTCGGTCACCGGCAACGTGCTCCGCGACTACCTGACCGACCTGTTCCCGATCCTGGAGCTGGGCACCAGCGCGAAGATGCTCTCGGTCGTCCCGCTGATGAACGGCGGCGGCCTGTTCGAGACCGGCGCCGGTGGCTCCGCGCCCAAGCACGTCCAGCAGCTGGTCAAGGAGAACTACCTGCGCTGGGACAGCCTGGGCGAGTTCCTCGCCCTGGCGGTCAGCTTCGAGCACCTCGCCCAGACCACGGGCAACGCCCGCGCCCAGGTCCTGGCCGACACCCTGGACCGCGCGACCGCGACGTTCCTCAACGAGGACAAGTCGCCGAGCCGTCGCCTCGGTGGCATCGACAACCGCGGCAGCCACTTCTACCTCGCCCTGTACTGGGCGCAGGAGCTGGCCAAGCAGACCGACGACGCCGACCTGGCCAAGGCGTTCGGCCCGCTCGCCCAGACGCTGTCCGAGCAGGAGGCCACGATCGTCGAGGAGCTCATCGCGGTCCAGGGCCGGCCGGCCGACATCGGCGGCTACTACCAGCCCGACCCGGCGAAGGCCTCGGCCGTCATGCGCCCGTCGCAGACCTTCAACCAGGCCCTCGCGACCCTGGCCTGACGCCACGGCAGTACCACCGCGTGACGGCGACCGCCCCGGCCGGGAATCCCGGCCGGGGCGGTCGTGTCCTCGGCTCCTGCGCGGGCGCTGCTCCACACGGGGCCGGTGGTCGTGCGCGGGCGGCCTGTGCGCGGGGGCGGCCTGAGCTGGTGCGCGGAGGCGGTGCTGGTGCGCGGGAGCGGTCCTCGTCCGCCCGCCCGGCCTCAGTGCGGCGGTGGCGGTGCGGTGGCCGGGGTGATCCGGGCGTGCAGCCGCCGCGTGTGGTCCACGTACCGGGCGGGCCCGGTGAGGGTGACCCGGGCGGTCAGCCGGGGGTCGCCGCTGGAGGCGGCCAGGCGCAGCTCCAGCTCCCCCGGCTCGACGACGCGGCGCCCGTCGAGGCCGGTGAACGAGGCGACGTCGGCCGGGACCGTCACCTCCAGGCGGCGCTCCTCCCCCGGGCGCAGCGGCACCCGGGCGTACCCGACGAGCCGTTGCACGGGCTGGACGACCGACGCCACCGGGTCGTGCAGGTACAGCTGGACGACCTCGGTCCCCTCCCGGTCCCCCGAGTTGCGCACCCGGAAGGCGAGCCTGAACTCGCCGTCGGTGCCGCCGGTGCCGTCGACGACCGTCAGGTCCCCCCAGTCGAAGGCCGTGTACGACAGGCCGTGGCCGAAGGGGAAGGCGGCGGTCGGGTCGACGCTGGACACATCGGTGGCCCGGCCCAGTCTGGCCGCCAGGTAGGTGGCGGGCTGCGCGTCGGGCGTACGCGGCACGCTGACGGGCAGCCGGCCCGACGGGTTGGTCCGGCCGCTGAGTACGCCCGCCATGGCCGCCGTACCGGCCACACCGGGGAAGAACGACTGCACGATCGCGGCCGCTTCGCCGACGGCCCGGCCCAGGGCGTACGGCCGGCCGGTGAAGAGCGCGGTCACGACGGGCGTGCCGGTGTCGATCAGGGCGTCGAGCAGTTCCTGCTGCACTCCGGGCAGGGCGAGGGAACCCGCGTCGCATCCCTCGCCGCTGGTGCCGCGGCCGAAGAGCCCGGCGCGGTCGCCCAGTGCCGCGACGACGACGTCGGCGTCCCGCGCGAGGCGCAGGGCGTCGGGGAAGCCGGAGGTGTCGCCGCCGTCGACGTCCGCGCCGTGCGCGGTGAGGATCCGCGCGCCGGGGAACTCCCGTTCCAGCGCTTCGCGGAGGGTCGGCAGGTCGATACCGGCCGGGGTGTCCGGGTGCTGGGAGCCGACGTGGACGGGGAAGGAGTAGCAGCCCAGGACGGCGGTGGGCCGGCCGGCGTGGGGGCCCACCAGCGCGATGGTGCGCGGCCGGGTGAGCGGCAGGGTTCCGTCGTTGGTGAGCAGGACGATCGCCCGGTCGGCGATCCGCGCCGCCAGGTCGCGGTTGGCGGGCGTGTCCAGGTCGACGGTGCCGCGCAGGGCCGCCGGGTCGTCGAGGCCGGCCCCCTCCAGCGCCGGTGGTACCGGGTTCCATCCGGCGTCGAGCAGGCCGAGCTGGGCCTTCTGGCGGAGGACCCGGTGGACGGCGCGGTCGACGAGTTCCCCGGGCACCCGGCCGGTGGCGACGGCGTGGCGCAGCGGTTCGCCGAAGGTCTTCACGGTGGGCAGTTCGACGTCGACGCCGGCGCGGAGGGCCGCGGCCGCGGCGTCGGCCCAGCTGCCCGCGACTCCGTGCAGCGTCTTGAGGAAGGCGATGCCGAAGTAGTCGGCGACGACCGTTCCGCCGAAGCCCCAGGTGTCGCGCAGGAGCCCGGTCAGCAGCTCCTCGTCGGCGGCGGAGGGCACGCCGTCGGTGTCGGTGTAGGCGTGCATCACCGATCGAGCGCCGCCTTCGCGCACGGCCATCTCGAAGGGTGGCAGCATGACGTCCGCGCGTTCCCGCGGCCCCATGGCGACCGGGGCGAGGTTGCGGCCGGCGCGGGAGGCGGAGTAGCCGGCGAAGTGCTTGAGGGTGGCGACGATTCCGGCGGATTCCAGGCCCTGGACGTAGGCGGTGGCGATGGTCCCGACGAGGTAGGGATCCTCCCCGATGGTCTCCTCGACCCGGCCCCAGCGGGCGTCGCGCACCACGTCCAGTACGGGGGCGAGCCCCTGGTGCACGCCGACCGAGCGCATGTCCGTTCCGATGGCGCGGGCCATCCGGCGGATCAGGGCGGGGTCGAAGGTGGCTCCCCAGGACAGCGGTACGGGGTAGGCGGTGGCCTTCCAGGCGGCGAAGCCGGCGAGGCACTCCTCGTGGGCCACCGCCGGGATGCCGAAGCGGTTGGCGGCGGTGATGCGCCGCTGGGTGCGGGCCAGGGACAGCGCGCCGAGCGCGGGGTCGACCGGCGCCGTGCCGAACGGGCGGGTCAGCTGCCCGAGCCCGGCGGGCAGCAGGGCGTCGAGGTCGGCGGGCTCCTCCATGTCGTGCTGGTGGGGGGCCACTTCGGCGCCCTCGGCCGACGCGCCGACCCATACGCCGAAGAGCTGGGCGATCTTCTCCTCGACGGTCATGGCGGCGACCAGGGCGGAGACGCGGGTGTCGACGTCGTGCGCGGGGTCGTTCCAGACCGGGACGGCGGCGGTGGCCGCGGTCGCACCGATGGCCGCGGCCGCACTGGTGGCCGCGGTCGCACTGGTGGCCGCGGCGCCGTTGGCGGGGTCGGTGGTGGCCGGGGTCGGGGTGGCGGTCGTGTGGGCTGCCATGTTGGCGGTCACTTTCCTCCTACGCCCATCAGGCCCTGGACCAGGGCACGGCGGGCGAACAGGTAGACGAGCAGGACGGGCACCATGGACAGGACCACGGCGGCCAGCAGTCCGGGGATGTCGATCCCGTGCTCCGTTTGGAAGTCGTAGAGACCCAGAGTGATCAACTTGGTGGAGTCGGACTGGGTGAGGACGAGGGGGAACAGGAAGCCGTTCCAGGCCTGGAGGGCGGAGAACACGACGACCGTGGACAGGCCGCCCTTGGACAGGGGCAGGACCAGCTGGAAGAACATCCGCCGGGGCGACGCTCCGTCCATGGCCATCGCCTCGTACAGTTCGCCGCCGATGTCGCGCATGGCTCCGCTGAGGACCAGCGCGGAGATGGGCAGGCAGAACGCCGCCGTCGGCAGGACGACGCCGAGCAGGTTGTCGTAGAGGCCCGCTTCGCTGATGAGGTAGAACATCGGGACGATCACGGCCTGTGCCGGGATGGCCAGGCCGAGCAGGAACAGCCGGAATGCGGACGACGCGAAGCGTGAGCGGCTGCGCACGATCGCGTACGCCAGCGGCGGCACGAGCAGCAGCACCAGGCCCACCACGCAGGCGGTGACGATCACGGTGTTGAGGAAGTACTGCCCGAAACCGGTGGAGAGCGCCCCGGTGTAGTTGTCGAGGGTGAACTCCTCCGGGAAGGCCAGTGGTCCCCGGCGGGCGTAGTCGGAGCGGGTCCGCAGGGTCGCCCCGATCATCACGTACAGGGGGAAGCCGACCAGCAGGAGCCAGACCAGTGAGCCGGCGCCGGCCAGGTGGTTGGGGCGTCGGTTCATGACACGCCTTCCAGGTCGCTGCGCATCCGGTCGTAGCCGGAGACGCGCACCACGATCAGCGAGACGAGCGTCGCGGCGACGACGAGGACGAGGGCGACGGCCGCTCCGGCGCCGAAGTCGAAGCCCTTGAACGCCTTTTGGTACATGTAGTACGCGGTGATGGTGGTGTCGGTACCGGGACCGCCCTGGGTCAGGATGAGCACCGTCTCGAAGGTGGTGAGCCCGCCGACGACCATCAGGATCACCGAGGTGATGACGGAGTTGCGCAGTTGCGGCAGGGTGATGTGGAAGAACTGCCGCACCCGGCCCGCCCCGTCGATCTCCGCGGCCTCGTACAGGACCCGGGGGACGGCGCGGGCGGCGCCCTGGTGGATGAGGGTGTGGAACGGTGTGAACTGCCAGGTGCTGACGAAGGCGAGGACGCCGATGGCGCCGGCCTGGCTGCCGAACAGGTTGCCGTCGCCGAACAGCCAGGTGGCCCGGGAGGGGACCCCGAAGTTGGGGTCGAGCACCGCGCGCCAGAGCACCGACACGGCGGTGGTGGACAGCAGCAGCGGGATGAAGTAGATCGCGGACAGTACGGCTCGGTTGCGCTGCTGCCCGGCGGCCCAGACGCCGAGCAGGACGCTCAGCGGAGTCTGGATCGCCACGCCCAGGAAGGTGACCAGGAGGCTCAGCCAGACGCTGTTGATCATGACGGGATCGGCGAAGACCCTGGTCCAGTTGTCCAGGCCGGCGAACCGGGGCGGTCCCAGACCGTTCCAGCTCGTGAAGGACAGGCCCGCGACCATGATCAGGGGTGTGATCGCGAAGAGGACGAAGAACAGCGTGGCGGGGATCGCCCAGACGAATCCGGGGCGGCCCACCCGGGAGCCGTGCCGCTCCCGTGTCCACCGTGACGCACCGCGTCCGCCAAAGGAGGCGGCGCCGGGACGACCGCCTTCGGTCCCCGGCTCGTGCGCCCGTGTCGGTGCCTGTGTCCGCTTCCCCGTCTGCGCCTGTGTCCGTGCCTGCGTCGGCGTCTGTGGCTGCGTTTCGCTGTGTGCGGACATGTCGGCCTAGGCGGTGGGGAGCGACTGCATGGCCTTGATGAAGCCGTCCGCGTCGGTCTGCCCGTTGAAGAACTGCTGCACCGTCTGGTGGATGGGCGTGATCGCGGCCGGCGGGTACGCCTGGTCCCACGACAGCTGGAACGACGGGGCCTTCTCGACCAGTTGGTACTGGTAGCGGGAGTACGCGGGGTTGGCCGCGGTGTCGAGGAACTTCTCGGTGTTCGTGGTGGTCGGCAGGTTGCCGACGGACAACTGCTCCTTGACGAACCGGTCGGAGTACATCAGCTTGAGGAACTCCGCGACGGCTTCCGGGTGCCGGGTCTTCTTGAGCACGGAGTAGAAGTTGTTGGTGTTGCCGACGAGGTTCGCCGGGTCGCCCTTGCCGCCTTCGACGGCCGGGAAGGTGGTGTAGCCGAGGTCCTTCTCGGCGAACGCCGCGTCCGCCTCCTGGTGGGTGGCGTACGCCCACGAGCCCATCAGCTCGAAGCCCGCCCTGCCGCTCGCCAGGAGCGCCGGGGAGCCTCCGTCGGTGAACTTCACCGAGTCGAAGTTGCCGCCGAACGCGCCGGCGGCGACCAGTTCCCCGATCATGCCGAGCGCCTTCCTGCTGTCGGCGCTCTCCCAGGAGCTCTTGTCGCCGTCCAGTGCCTCGGCGAACAGCCCGGGTCCCGCGACGCGGTCGTAGAGGTACTCGAACCACATCAGGGTCGGCCACTTGTCACCGCCGCCGAGGGCGATGGGCGTGACGCCCTTGGCCTTGAGGGCCTTGACCGCTTCGAGCAGTTCCGCCCAGGTCCGCGGCGGCTGGACACCGGCGTCCGCCAGCACCTTCTTGTTGTGGAACAGCAGGACCGGCTGCGTGCCGCGCATCGGGACGCCGTACGGCGTGCCGTCGATGACCGCAGTGTTGTAGACGGACGGCAGGAAGGCGGCCGCCAGCTGGGGGTCCTTCTTGGTGAAACCGTCGAGCGGCAGCAGCAGCCCGGCGTCGACGTACGGCCGGATGCTCCCCCCGCCCCAGTTGAAGAACACGTCGGGGGCCTGCGGGGTGTTGATGATCGTCTGGAGCTTCTGCTGGTAGTCGGCTCCGGGGATGGTGTCCAGGACCGCCTTGACCTCGGACGTCCTGTTGAACTCCTCGACGAGCCGCTGTTCCACCTTGTTGGTGGCGTCGCCGTAGACCAGGACGTGGAACTCCGCCGCGCCTGACGATGACGCGCCGCCACCGCCGCAGGCCGTCAGGCCGAGTGCCAGGGCCAGGGTCAGTCCGCCGACGAGTGTCCGGGGGAAGCGCACGCCCATGTTTCCGAGCCCTCTCACAAGCCCACCTCTCGAAAGTTTCTAGTGAATCAACGAAAGTGTTCGTGGTTCCGGGACGGTAGGGGCAGTCGCCGGGGGTGGTCAACGGGCGTGCGCCGGTGCGACCGAACCGTTACAACGGGGGTGTCCTATCCTTCGTCGCATGCGTGATGACGACGGTGCGGACGGCCGGGTCACCCTGGCGGAGGTGGCCGCCCGGGCCGGTGTGTCCCTCTCCACGGTTTCGAAAGTCCTCAACGGCCGTTCCGACGTCTCGCTCCGCACCCGCGCCAAGGTGGAGGAGTTGCTGGAGGCACACGGCTACCGCCGCCGCACGACGGGGACGCCCCAGGCGCCCCTGATCGAGCTGGTCTTCCACGAGCTGGACAGCGTCTGGGCGATGGAGCTCATCCGCGGCGTCGAGAACGTCGCGAAGGAGCACAACGCCGCCGTCGTCCTCACCGAGAGCGGCACCCGCCACGCCCCCGCCCCCGACTGGGTCGAGGGGGTGCTGCGGCGCCGGCCGCTCGGCGTCGTCCTGGTCTTCTCCACCCTGCCGGACAAAGTCAGGAAGCAGTTGCGGTCCCGCGCCATCCCGTTCGTCATCATCGACCCGGCCGGCGACCCGGAACCGGACGTCCCTTCGGTGGGCTCGGCCAACTGGGCGGGCGGCCTGGCGGCCACCCGGCACCTCATCGACCTGGGCCACGAGCGCATCGGCATCATCACCGGACCGGAGGACATGATGTGCTCACTGGCCCGGCTCGACGGCTTCCGCTCCGCCATGACCATGGCGGGCCTGGCGGTCGACCCCCGGCACGTGCGGTTCGGCGACTTCCACGTGCAGGGCGGGTTCGCCCGGGCCAACGAGCTGCTCGAAGGACCGGACCGGCCCACCGCGGTGTTCGCCGGCAGCGACCTTCAGGCGCTCGGCGTCCTGGAGGCCGCCCGCCTGAAGGGCCTGGGGGTGCCGCGGGACCTGTCGGTGGTGGGGTACGACGACGTCCCGATCGCCCAGTGGTCCAGCCCGGCGCTCACCACGGTCCACCAGCCGCTGCGGCAGATGGCCGAGGAGGCCGCGCGGATGCTGCTGCGCCCGCGCGACCCCGGCAAGGCCGCGCTGCGCATGGAACTCGCCACCAGGCTGGTGGTCCGCCAGAGCACCGCGCCGCCGCCGCGCGACGCCTGAGCCCCGCGGCGGCCCTGCGGCGGTCGCGCCCAATTTCGGCCCGCGCGAAGCCGAACGTACGCCGCTGATCGGCGGTGTCCGCGCGCCCTGGTGCGCCGGCGGTTGACCGCCGGGATGGCCGGCCGTATGGTCTGCCACGCACATTCGGAGAATGTTCCGAAACTTTCGAACGAACCTCATCGCTCAGCGCGTCCACCCGTACGCCGGGCCGGGCCCTGTCCCGGCCCCCGCCAGAAGAGGTTGACATGATCATGACTAGCACTAGGGGCCCGGAGCGGCGCCCGCGCCCGGCCCCCCGTTTCCGGGCCCGTCGCGCACTCGTCCTCGGCACGGCGGGCCTCCTCGCCACAGCGGGCCTCACCGCCCTCTCCGGTACGGCGCAAGCGGCCGGCACCCTCGGCTCGGCGGCCGCCGCCAAGGGACGCTACTTCGGCACCGCCGTGTCGGCGCAGCACCTGGGCGAGTCCGGCTACGTCTCCACCCTGAACCGGGAGTTCGGCTCCGTCACCCCCGAGAACGAGATGAAGTGGGATGCCGTCGAGGCGACCCGCAACACCTTCACCTTCGGCTCCGCGGACCGGATCGTCAGCCACGCCCAGAGCCAGGGCATGTCCGTCCGCGGCCACACCCTGGTGTGGCACTCCCAACTCCCCGGCTGGGTCGGGGGCCTGGGAGCCGCCGACCTCCGCTCGGCGATGAACAACCACATCACCACGGTGATGCAGCACTACAAGGGCAAGGTGCTCGCCTGGGACGTGGTCAACGAGGCGTTCCAGGACGGCGGCAGCGGTGCGCGCCGCAGCTCTCCCTTCCAGGACAAGCTGGGCAACGGCTTCATCGAGGAGGCGTTCCGCACGGCCCGCGCGGCCGACCCGGCGGCCAAGCTCTGCTACAACGACTACAACACCGACGGCGTCAACGCGAAGAGCAACGCCGTCTACGCCATGGTCAAGGACTTCAAGGCCCGGGGCGTACCGATCGACTGCGTGGGCTTCCAGTCCCACTTCAACAGCGCGTCACCGGTGCCGGCCGACTACCGCGCGAACCTCCAGCGGTTCGCCGACCTCGGCGTCGACGTCCAGATCACCGAGCTGGACATCGAGGGCTCGGGCAGCTCCCAGGCCACCGCCTACGGCAACGTCGTCAACGCCTGCCTGGCCGTCTCGCGCTGCACCGGCATCACCGTGTGGGGCGTGACCGACAAGTACTCCTGGCGCAGCAGCGGCACGCCACTGCTGTTCGACGGCAACTACGCCAAGAAGCCGGCCTACGACGCCGTGCTGGCCGCGCTCGGCGGCTCCGGCGGAGGCGGGGGCGGGGGCGGAACAGCCGGCTGTTCCGTCTCGTACACCACGACCGCGCAGTGGAACGGCGGCTTCAACGGCCAGGTGACGGTCACCGCGGGCAGCGCCCCGGTCAACGGCTGGACCACCACGGTGACCGTGACGCCGCCCCAGAAGGTCTCCGCGACCTGGAACGGCGCCCCCACCTGGGACAGCAGCGGCAACGTGATGACCGTACGACCCACCTACAACGGCTACCTGGGCGCCGGGGCCTCGACCACGTTCGGGTTCACCGTCATGACCAACGGCAACACCTCGGCGCCCGTCCTGGGCACCTGCACCGCGTCCTGACCGCCACCCCGCCCCTCCCCCGGACGCGGGGGGGGGGGGGGGGGGGGGGGGGGGGGGGGGGGGGGGGAGGGGGGGGAGGGGGAGGGGGGGGGGGGGGGGGGGGGGGGGAAGGAAAGAG
>NZ_JBWKJV010000014.1:124160-132435 GCF_056432045.1 Streptomyces sp. NPDC045701
CCCCCCCCCCCCCCCCCCCCCCCCCCCCCCCCCCCCCCCCCCCCCCCCCCCCGCCCTCCCCCCCCCCCCCCCCCCCCCCCCCCCCCCCCCCCCCGCGCCCGGGCAAGGAAGGATCCCGATGTCCGACGACCCGACTCGAAAGACGTCCGCCGGGAGGCGGTCACGGAAAACCTCGTTCACCGCGGCGGCGGTCACCGTCCTGTCCCTCCTCGCGGGGCTGCTTCTCGCCGTCGCCGCGCCCCCCGCCTCGGCGGCCACGCTCACCGAGGTGACGAACTTCGGCGCCAATCCGAGCAGTCTGCGCATGCACCTGTACGTACCGGACACCGTGCGGCCCCGTCCCGCGGTACTGGTGGCGGTGCACTACTGCACGGGATCCGGCCCGGCCTTCCACGCGGGCACGGAGTTCGCCCCGCTGGCCGACCGGTACGGCTTCATCGTCGTCTACCCGTCGGCCACCAGGAGCGGCAACTGCTTCGACGTCTCCTCGCCGCAGGCCCTCCGGCGCGACGGGGGCAGCGACCCCGTGGGCATCAGGTCCATGATCGAACACGTACGGCAGCACTACGGCGCCGACCCCGCGCGGACGTACGTCACCGGCGCCTCCTCGGGCGCCATGATGACCAACGTGCTGCTCGGCAACTACCCGGACGTCTTCCGGGCCGGCGCGGCCTTCATGGGCGTACCGCACTCCTGCTTCGCCACCACCGACGGATCGGGCTGGAACAGCGCCTGCGCGAACGGCACCGTCGACCGCACCCCCCGGGAGTGGGGCGACCTGGTCCGCGCCGCCCACCCCGGGTACACCGGGCCACGGCCCCGGATGCAGATCTGGCACGGCACCGAGGACAGCACCCTGCGGTACCCGAACTTCACCGAGCAGATCGACCAGTGGACCGACGTCCACGGCGTGAGCCGGACGCCCACCGCGACGGACCGCCCCCAGGCCGACTGGACCCGCACGCGCTACGGCGGCACCGGAGCCCAGGCCCCCGTCGAGGCCATCAGCGTCCAGGGCGCCGGCCACACCCTGCCGGCCGGCGGCATGGCGGCGCGGGTCATCACGTTCTTCGGGCTGGACGGCACCACCACCCCGCCGGACCACACTCCCGGGGCATGTCACGTGGCCTACACGAGCAGCGCCTGGAACACCGGCCTCACCGCCACCATCACCCTCACCAACACCGGCGGCGCGCCCCTCACGTCCTGGTCGCTCGTCTTCACCCTGCCCGCCGGGCAGACCGTCACCTCCGGCTGGGGCGCGACCTACAGCCCGGCGGACGGCACCGTGACCGCGACGAACGCCCCCTACAACGCCGCGCTTCCGGCCGGGGCGAGCGTTCGGTTCGGCTTCCAGGCCCGCCACACCGGCGACACCGGCCGCCCGACGGCCTTCACGCTGAACGGAACGGCCTGCGCCACCTCTTGACCGGCCGCTCCCTCCCGTGACCGGTGCCCCGCCGGTTCCCCTGCACGCACCCGCCGCGCGCACCCGCGCAACGGCAGGAGGCCGTGGCGGACATCTCCGCCACGGCCTCCGAGCTGCGTTCTCACACAGTCGGGACGACAGGATTTGAACCTGCGACCCCTTGACCCCCAGTCAAGTGCGCTACCAAGCTGCGCCACGTCCCGATGCGCGGGTGCCTCGGCTGATGCCGGGGTGAGCGCGCAGGGAAAAGATTACCTCACTCCGGGGCGGGGTCCGTGTCGCGGGTGAGGCGGGCGCGGTCGTCGAGGGCGCGGGCGGCGAGCGCGTCGGCGCCGCAGGCGCCGGCCAGGGCGGCGGCGCGGGTGAGTTCCCCGGGGCTGCGTACGGCCAGGGCGTACTCGTGGACGGCCTGTGCGTGTTCATAGGCGGACGGGGAGGCCGCCAGGTGGCGGACCGCCTGGGCCAGGAGCGGGACGGCCTCCTCGGGGCGGGCGAACAGGGCGGCGCAGCGGAACGCTTCGCCGATGGCCGTGTCGGTGCCGAAGCGCTCGGCCTGCACACGGGCGCGGGTGGCGAGGCGGGCCGCGCGGGTGGCGTCGTCGGTGGCCAGGGCCCGGGCGAGGTCGCAGGCCCAGGGGGCCCAGAGGCCGTTGTGCCGGGCGCGGGCCTCGAGGGCGCGGCCGGCCGCCTCCAGCCCGGTGACCGCTTCCCCGGTACGGCCCTCGGCGAGGAGCAGGCGGGCGTGGACGCAGGGGCCGTCCGGCAGGATCATGGCGCTCGGCCACGGTGGACCGAAGCGGTGGCGGGTGGCGACGTCGCGTGCCTCGGCGACCCGGCCGCGGGCGAGCAGGGTGTCGATGAGCAGACAGGCGGCGTCCCACTGGACGGGGAGTCCGCTGCCGACGCGGCCGGCGAGGCGGAGGCCCTCGCGCAGGAAGCCCTCGGCTTCGACCAGCGCGCCGCGGCGGCGGTGGGCGAGGCCGAGGAGGGTGTGCGCGAAGGCGAGGTGGGCGCCCCTCCAGCCGGAGATCTCGTAGGCGCGTACGGCTTCCTCGAACAGGGCCAGGGCCCGGTCGGGCCGGTCGGTGAAGGCGTAGGCGACACCCACCACGGCGGGGGTCTCGAAGCCCCACTCGGTGTCGGTCCAGCCCAGGCCGTGGGCCGGGCGGCCGTCGACGAGGGCACGGTCGCAGAGGTGGAGGACGTGTTCCGCGTCCTCGCCGCGCAGCATGGCGTCGAAGGCCCGCAGCGACAGCAGGGCCCGTTCGGCGTTGTCGGCGCCGGGGAGGTGGTCGGCGAGCTCGGCGAGGCGGCGGGAGCGGCCGGCCCCGTCCTCCTCGGTGGCCCGGAACGCCTCGTACATGAAGTGGGCCGCTCGCAGACGGGTGCGTGAGGGCCCCTCGGGTGCGCGGGCGGCTTCGGTGGCGACGCAATGGGCGGCCTCGCGCAGCTGGTCGTTGTGGGCGAGGGCCTGGGCGAGGCGGCAGGTGGCGTCGGTGCGCAGGTCGCCGTCGAGTCCGGGGAGGGCGAGGGCGGAGCGGAGGTGGCGGACGGTGGCGGCGGGCGAGGTCAGGAGGGCGGCGCAGCCGAGTTCGTACAGCACCCGTGCGTACACGTGGGGCGGCGGGGGTTCCTGGAGGGCGCGTTCCAGGCAGCGGCGGGCGGCGTCCGGGGCGCCGACGGCCAGGTGCTCGCGGGCGGCCTCGCGCAACTGGGCGACGACTTCCTCGTCGTCGTCCGGATGGATCTCCAGCAGGTGGCGGGAGGCGGCCGCGGCGCCGAGACCGGCGCCGGCGACGGCCCAGGCGGCCCGGCCGTGCAGGGCGGTGCGGGTGGCGGGCGGAATGGAGCGGTATATGGCGGAGGCGACGAGCGGGTGGGCGAACTCCAGCGGCTCGGAGCCGGTGACGATACGGGCCTCCCGGAGCCGTTCGGCGCAGTCGGCGGCCTCCGCGGCGGTCATCCCGGCGAGGGAGGCGGCCAGGCCGCGCGTGATGCCGGTGCCCAGCACGGCGGCGGCCCGGGCGAGCCGGGTGGGGCCGGTGCCGAGGCGCTCCAGCCGGGCGACGAGACCGCTGTCTCGCGAGGAGGCGCCGAGGTCGCGCAGCCGGCCCACCGACCGTTCGACGGGGTCGAGCATCCGGTCCTGGACCTTGGCGAGCAGTTCGACGGTTTCGTACGGGTTGCCGCCGGTCACCGTCCAGACCTCACGGCAGAACGGGTCGTCCGCCCGGTCGCCGAGGGTGGCGCGGGCCAGTTCGGCGGTCGCTCCGGGGCTGAAGGGGTGCAGGGTGACCCGCAGCCGGGCGGCGTCCCCGAGGCGGTCGAGCAGGCGGGCCGCGCCGGGCGGCGGATCGGCGCGGTGGGCGAGGACGACCAGCAGGGGCAGGCCGGGCAGGCTCACCGCCAGCGACGCGAGCCACGCCAGCGACTCGCCGTCCGCCCAGTGCGCGTCGTCGACGAGCAGGACGAGGGGCCGGTCCCGGTGGCACTCGGCGAGGCGGGCGGCGAACCGGTCCAGGCCGTCGCGCACGCCCTGGGGGTCGGCCGCCCGCCCGCCGGGGGCCGCGAGGCCGAGGGCGGGGGCGGCGACCTCGTACCAGTCGCCGAGCAGGCGCCGGACCCCGTCGTCGGTGAGGTCGGCCAGCACCGGACGCAGCAGTTGCCGTACGAGGTGGAAGGGCACCGAGGTGACGGTCTCGCCGCCGCACGCGCCGCTGACGGTGCACCGGTCCCCGGCGACGCGGCGGACCGCCGCGAGCAGGGCCGTCCTGCCGATCCCGGCCTCGCCCCGGTAGATCAGCAGGCCGCCGGTGGCGGCCGGGCCGCACAGGGCCTGCACGGCGCGGGCGGCTGCGGCGAGCTCGGGCTGCCGCTCCAACAGCGGTACGGCAAGCCGGTGTTCCGGCCGGGACGGCAGCATCGCCCTCCCTCCCCACGAGTACCCCATCGAGTCCCCACACTCCGTGGCAAGCCGAGCGTAACCCGGTCCCCCGGTCGGCGGACATGGTGGGGACGCCACCCGCCGGACGGGTGACAATTGGGGCGTGAACAGGACGCGGAGGGACCGGGACGAGGAGGGCCGGGCGCGCAACGCGCGCCCCCGGGACGGGCTGGGGCGCCCCCTGCCGTACGGCGAGGCGGGGGTGGAACGGCAGCCCGAAGGGGTGGTGCGCACCCCGGACGAGTCCGTACGGGAGGCGCAGCGGCTGCTGGACCGGGGGATGCCCTTCCACGCCCACGAGGTCCTGGAGGATGCCTGGAAGTCCGCCCCCGAGGAGGAACGGGAGCTGTGGCGGGGTCTGGCGCAGCTGGCGGTCGGCCTGACCCATGCCGCCCGGGGCAACACGGCGGGCGGGGCCCGGCTGCTGCTGCGGGGCGCGGACCGGATCGGGGCGTTCGGCCATCGTCCCTACGGGATCGACGTGGCCGGCCTGGTGGCCTGGGCGCGGTCGCTGGCGGAGCGGCTGGACGGTCCGGTGGACGCGTCGGCCCGGGCGCCGAGGCTCCTCGGCTGAGCGCCGGCCCGGGGCGGGGGACGGGAGGACGCTCTCGCCGGTGGCTGCGACGTGACGTGGCGGGTCCGGGGCGAGCGGTGCGGCAGGGTGGGGGCATCACGACGTCGTGCCCCCGGCGGGCCGAGGCCGGCGGTCGGACGCGGGGCGGGGCGGCCGTGCTGTGCCGTGGCCGAAGGCGACATGGCGGAGGTGGGGGTGGTGAGCGACCGGTGACGTCGAGGGTGTAGCGGATCTCGTCACGGTGGGCGGGCGTACGCGACGAACAGCGCGCGGTCCGTCCGTGGTGCCCGGAGGCGCGGCGCCGGGGAGACGGCGGGGCGGCCGTCAGACGTCCGAGGGACCGAGCCCCAGGGCCGGGAGGATCACGGCTTCGACGTACGCCGGCAGCGCGTCCTCCTGGCCGAACCGGTCGTCGAAGAGCCGCTCGATGCGCAGGATGCCCAGGAGGCCGGGGGCGACGAAGGCGATGGCCGGGTTGTCGGCGGCGATCTCCCCGCGCTCGACACCGCGCCGGAGCATCGCGTCGAGGGCGGCGACCTCGGGGTTGATGACCGTCTCGCGCAGCGCCCGGCGCAGGTCGGGGTGCTGGAGGTAGGCCTGCCCGACGGCCTCCATCAGTTCGGTGTCGTGGCCGCGGCGTCCCGCGGCGGCCAGGGCGGCCGCGCGCAGGTCGCCCGCCAGGGAGCCGGTGTCGATACCGGTGAACAGGCTGCACCTGCTCCTGGCGAGGGCGGCCGTCACCAGCTGGGACTTGGTCTTCCACTGGCGGTAGAGGGTGGCTTTACCGCACTTCGTGCGGGCGGCGACACCCTCCATGGTCACGGCGTCGTAGCCCCGCTCCCGCAGCAGGTCGAGCACGGCCCCGTACAGCTCCAGCTCGCGCTCCGGGCTGATCCTGCTGCGGCGCGTGCCGGTCCGGGCGGCCGTGGCGGCCTGCGTGGACATCGGTTCCTCCACGGAAAGGACGGGGTGCCTTCTTGCACGTACGAGATTACGTGGTGCTCAATCGAGACGCAAACGTATCGATACGCTTGCGTCTCGATAAAATCAGATCTACGCTTTCACTCGTTTGCTTCCGTTTTGATCTGCGAATGAGGCCGGGAAATGGCTGCCGGGACCGCCGGGACACGTCATGCCGAGCCGGAGACGACCGATGCCCCACGGCCGCCCCTGGTACGCGAACTGGTGCTGGTGACAGCGCTGTTCCTCGTCTACAAGCTCGGCCGGTCGCTGGCGAACGGGCATGAGGCCCGGGCCTTCGGCAACGCGGACCGCGTGTGGGACCTGGAGCGGGCCGTACACCTGCCGGGCGAGGGCTGGGTGCAGGACGTGGTCCTGGACGGCGGGACCCTCGTGCACGCCGCCAACGCGTACTACGCCTGGGTCCACTTCCCCGCCACGGTCGCCTTCCTGGGCTGGCTCTACTGGCGCCGCCCCGGCCACTACGTCTGGGCGCGCCGCGCGCTGGCGCTGCTGACCGCCGCCGCCCTCGCGCTCCACCTGCTGGTGCCGCTGGCGCCGCCCCGGATGCTGGCGGAGGCCGGGCTCGTCGACACCGCGCGGGTCTACGGGCCGTCCGTGTACGGCGCCACGCCCGCCACGGACGGCATGGCCAACCAGTTCGCAGCGATGCCGTCGCTCCACTTCGGGTGGGCGCTGATGGTGGCGATCGGGCTGATCGCCGCCACGCGCGGCCGGTGGCGGGCCCTGTGGCTGCTGCACCCCCTGGTCACCCTCCTGGTGATCGTCGGTACGGCCAACCACTACTGGCTGGACGCCGTGGTGGCCACGGTGCTGCTGGCCGCCGCCCTCGCGCTGGTCCGGCTGCCCGAGGCCGCCCGGTGGCTGTCGCCGGCCCGGCTGTGGGCGGTGCCGCGATGAGGGCCACGCTGTTCGCCCTGCTGCTCTCGCTGGCCTCCGCGGCCGGGTACGCCCTGGCGGCGGTCGCCCAGGCGCGGCTGGCCTCGGGCGGCGCGGGCACCAGGGCGCTGCTCGCCCGGCCGCTGTGGTGGTGGGCGGTCGGGCTGAACGCGGCGGGCGCGCTCACCCACGTCGCGGCGCTGCACTACGGGCCGCTCACCCTGGTCCAGCCGCTCGGCGCGCTGACCCTGGTCGCCGCGCTGCCCGTGGGGGCGTACTACGAGCGGCGGCGGGTGACCCGGCTGGAGTGGCGCGGCGCGCTGTGGACGCTGGGCGGGCTGCTGGGCCTGGTCGCGGTGGTGGGCCCGGCGACGCCGGGTGACGCGTTGTCGCTGCCCGAGGCCCTGTCGGTGGCCGCGGTGACGGCGGCGGGCATCGCCGTGCTGGTACGCCGCGGGGGCCGCGGCCTGGGTCTGGCGACCGCCTCGGGCGTGGCGTCGGGCGTGGCGTCGGCGCTGACGCAGACGGTCACGGCGTCGCTGGCGCGGGAGCTGCCCGGCGGGCCGATGACCTGGTGGCAGACGGCGTTGCTGGCGGTGCTGGTGTCGGTGTTCGCCACGGGCGGGCTGCTGCTGTCGCAGGCGGCGTTCCGGGGCGGGCTGGCTGCGCCGCTCGCGGTGGTGAACCTGGCGAACCCGGCGGTGGCGGCCGTCATCGGGGTGGCGCTGCTGGGCGAGACGTTCCGGGCGGGCCCGGTCGGGTGGCTGGTGGCGGCGGCCTCGGGGGCGGTGGCGGCGCGCGGGGTGCTCCTGCTGACGGCCGGTCATCCGGCGCCCGTGCCCGCGCCCCGGGCCGCGGAGGCCGACCCCCGTCCGGTCACCCCGTGAGCAGCTCCAGGAGCACGGCCGCGTGGCTGCGGTCGGGGTCCTTGGAGGCGGTGAGCAGGGTGAGCGGTCCCGCGCGGGCGAGTTCGCGCAGCCGGCCGAGCGCCTCGGCGGCCTCCCGTCCGGCGAGTTCGGCCTCGTAACGCCGTCGGAACTCCTCGTACGCGTCGCCGTCCGCGGCGTGGTACCAGCGGCGGAGCCCGGTGGACGGGGTGAGGGACTTGGGCCATTGGTCGACGTGCGCGTCCGCCTTGGACAGGCCGCGCGGCCAGAGGCGGTCGACCAGGACCCGTACGCCGTCCCCGGGTCCGGCCGGGTCGTAGACGCGGCGGATCCGCGGGCGGGAGGCGGCTCGTGTCACGGTTTCAGCCGGTTCTCGTGATGGGGCCGGTCCTCGCGGTTCCGGGCCGGCTCTCGCGGTTGCGGGCTGGTCGCGCCGCGCGGCTGCCGGCGGCGGACCGCCGGGGCGTGCGGCGCGGGGGGGGGGGGGGGGGAGGGGCGGAGCCCCCCACCCCCCCCCCCACGGTACACGCGCCCACCAGAACTAGAGGTTTCCGACGTGGTGCGACCCCTCTGGGTGGTTT
>NZ_JBWKJV010000014.1:132445-157273 GCF_056432045.1 Streptomyces sp. NPDC045701
GGGGGGGGGGGGGGGGGATGGGGTGGGGTGGGGGGGGGGGGGGGGGGGGGGGGGGGGGGGGGGGGTGGCCCCCCCCCCCCCCCCCCCCCCCCCCCCGCCGCCGCGCCGGTCAGACGCGCTGCCACAGGCCGGCGGTGTCCGACGGGTGCCGGCCCGGCTGGGCCTGGTGCGGCTGGAGGCACCGGTAGGAGACTCCGTCGTACATGACCCGGTCGCCCACGCGGTACACCCGGCCGGCGGCCCAGGTGCCGCCCGGCTCGCCGGTGTCGCCCGGGTCGGGGGCGCTGGTCTTCAGCGTCAGCCCGTACTCCTGGAGCAGCGGGTTGACCGGCTGGTAGAAGGTGGTCCCGCCGTCCTTGCAGTTGCCCGAGCCGCCGGAGGTGACGCCCTGGGCCTGCGTGCCGGAGATGTACGGGCCGCCGGAGTCGCCCGGCTCGGCGCAGACCGTGGTGCGGGACAGGCCCTTCACGGTCCCCTGGAGGTACGACACGGTGGTGTCGTGCTGCTCCACGGTGCCGCAGTGCCAGCCGGTGGTGGAGCCGGACCGGCAGATCGACGCGCCGACGAGGGCCTCGGCGGAGCCGGCGACCTCCACGTTCTGGTCGCCCTGGCCCTTGATGTGCGCCGTCGCGGTCCACTCGGCGTTGGCGACCACCCAGGCCATGTCCTTGCCGGGGAAGGTCGACGCCTTGAACGCGCCCTGGGCCACCTTGTTGTGCCCCATGGTCGCGGCGCCGGCCTGGCCGCAGTGCCCGGCCGTGGCGAAGCCCTGCTGGGTGCCGGAGACCACCGCGAAGCCCACGGAGCAGCGGCTGGTGCCGATGTAGTAGGCGTCGCCGCCCCGGATGTCGTGGGCGAGCGGGCGCGGCCGTTCGGTCGTCGCCTTGACGCGTACGAGCTCGCGTTCGACGCCGGTTGCGGTGAGGAAGACGTCGGCGGCGGAGTCCTTGGCGGCCTCCAGGGTCACGCTGTTGGTGCGGAGGTCGACGTACCAGACCGGGGCGTCGGTGGTCCTGGTCCGTACGGAGCCCTTGTCCAGCTTGGCCTTGGCGGCCTCCAGCCGCTTCAGCCCGTGGCGGACCACTTTGGCCTCGGCCCCGCCCGCCTTGATGGCGGCGGTGTCGGCGGCGTCGGTGGTGGCGACGGTGAGGGTGGCGGAGACCGGTCCGCTCACCCACGCCCCCGCGAACCGGTCGCCCAGGGTGTTCTGCAGGCGGCCGGCCCGGGCGCCGGCCTCGGCCTCGTTCCTCAGCCGGGTCTCGGCCTGTTCCCGGGTCAGGCCGAGGTCGCGCTGCATGGCGTCGAGGAGGGCCGGGGACGGCTTGTCGACGCCGGGCGTGCCGGTCACCGAGGGGGTCGACGGCGGCGCGGGCGCCTCGCCGGCGACCGCGCCGGGCGAGCCGGCCAGCACGAGCGCGCCGACTGCGGTGAGGGTGGCGCACGCGGCTGTGGCGTGTCTGTGGAGCATCGGGTGTCACCTCTGTTCGGGGGGTCTCTTCCGGGGAAGACGTGCCGAACCACAGGTGTTTCCGCAAGGGCGTCCGACGATGTCGGATTAACGTTTCTTCGGCTTTACGGGAGACGCGGGCGCCCGCCATGCGGCGTAACGCCCGCCCGGAAGTCACCGTTTCCGCGCCGGCTCCCTCAGCTGACGCCACAGCGCCAGTTCCGCGTCGCTCGGCGGGAGGTCCGGCCGCAGCCGCTCGGGGTGTCCGTGCGGCGGGGGCCGCAGCTCCGGCCGGGGTTCCGGCGGTGGAGGCATCGGCAGGCCGAGCCAGAGCCACCCGGCGGCCGCCAGGGCGTCGTAGCAGCCGCGCAGGAACCGTGCCGCCACCCTCATGAGCGCAGGACCGGCGCCGGTTCGCGCCGCTCCGCCGCCCCGGCCGCCGCGGACGGCGCGGCGTCCTCGTCGTCGCTCCACGTCCACAGCCGGGACACGGCGTCCATGTCGAGGTCGTGGCCCTCGGTCCAGATCCGCGCCGCGGCGGCCAGCACCGACTGGCGGTCGGCCTCGGCCGTGCCCCCGCGGGCGGGCAGCAGCGGGGAGACCGCGCTCGCGCCGAGGCGGACCGCCCGGTGCCTGCGGGCGAACGCGGTGAGCGTCTGGCGCGGCCCGGCCTCGATCAGCAGGACGTCCTCGATCGCGACGAGCTCCTCCAGCGCCGCCCGGAAGTGGACGGTGTCGGTGATCTGGCGGGCCCAGAAGCGCGGGCTCAGCGCCTCGTCGGGCCGCATCAGCGCACCGGTGTAGCCGGAGTACAGGGGCAGGGCGGGCTCCCGGAACGGGATGCCCCGGTAGTCGGCCTCCACCGCGTCGGACGCGGGGGCCATGGCCGGCGAGTGGAAGGGGCTCGTCGCGGGCACCCTGACCACCGTGAAGCCGTCGGCCCGCAGCCGTGCCTCGGTGGCGGCGAGCGGCTCCGCCGATCCGGCGAGCATCACCTGCTGGGCGGCGTTCACCGCCGCGACGGCCACGTCCGCGTCGAGGTACGGCCGCAGCTGCGTCTCGCTCGCGGCGACGGCCAGCATCCCGCCGGCCGGTATCCTCACCGCCTCGCGGACCCGGGTCATCACCATGGCGACCGCGTCGGGCAGCGACACGACGCCGGCGATGACCGCGGCGACCAGCTCGCCGGCGCTGTGCCCGAGGAGGGCGGCGGGACGTACGCCCCATGCGAGGACCATCCGGCCGAGCGCGTAGTCGACCGCGAACAGCAGCGGCTGGGCGCGGCGCACGTCGTCGATGGGGACCCGCGGCTCGCCGGCCGTGAGCCAGTCGTCCCGGATCCGCGCGCCCTCGTCGCCCATGTGGGCGAGGACCGCGTCGACGGCCGCGGTGAACACCGGCTCGCGGCGGTACAGCCCGCGGGCCATGCCGGTGTGCTGGGAGCCCTGGCCCGGGAAGAGCAGGGCGATCGGCCGGGGCCGGCCGGCGCGTACCGCCTTGGCCTTGTGGACCGTGCCGGCGGCGAGCGCGGCGACGGCGACGGCCGCCCCGCGCACCGGCCCCGGCGGCGTACCGCAGGGTACGGCGGTGGGCAGGGCGGGGAACGCCTCGCTGTGGAGTCCGCTCAGCAGCGGCAGCAGTTCGCCGCGGACCCGGGCCTCGTCCTCCGCGTCCCGGCCCGACCAGAGCAGCAGCCGGTGGCGTTCGGGGGCGGTGGCGCGGTGGCCGTGGTACAGCGGGCGCAGCGGCGGGACGGTGTCCTCGTCGCTGCCGGTCACGTCCAGGACGCCCAGGACGCGGTCGGCGTCGGCGACCGCCTCGGCGGCCCGCTTGAGCGCGTACACGGTGATGGTGTGCGGGTCCGGTTCGCCGAACCCGGCGACCATGGCGAAGTCGGCGTCGCCGTCCTGGAGTTCGCGGTGCGCCTGGCGCAGGGCGCGGCCGGGGGTGAGCGCGGTGCGGACGGTGAACCCCTCGTGCTCGGGCCCGAGGTCCGGGTCGAGCGCCGCCGCTCCGATGTGGACGACGGTGCGCACCGGGAGTTCCCCCGGTGGCCGGCCGAAGGCGCGGAGCACGGCCGACACGGCGGCGGCCGAGGCCACGGACTGCGCTCGCTGCTCGTGCGCGGGGCCGGGGCTGACGACGAGTCGCCGGACGACCGCGCTGTACGACGTGAGAGACATGCTTCCTCCTCGTGGGGCCGCGGCTCCGGCCGCCGGCGGAGTGCTGGTGGGAGGCGGCCGCCCCGCCACGGGGGATGTCGGCAGGGCGGCCGCGTTCGGGGACCGGGTCAGGCCGCGGTGCCCTGACCGGCGTTGATGAGGGCGAGGAGCGCCCCCGGGGTCTCGGCGTCGACGACGGCGTCGTCCGGGATCGCGATGCCGTACTCGCGCTGGATCTGGCCTATGACCTGGAGCAGGGCGAGGGAGTCGTAGCCGAGGTCCATGAAGGGGGTGTCGATGACGTCGCCGTCCAGGTCGATGCCCTCCTCCTCACCGGCGCTCTCGCGGAGCATGCGGGTCAGGTCGGCCAGGGTGACGGTGGTGGTCGTCGTGGTCATGGCGGTGCCGTCCTCTCGTAGAACTACTCGGGTGGTGCCTGTCGGACCCCGGCCGGTTCCTGAACGTGCCTCCGGCGGGAGCTGATGTGCCGTGGGGGGTGTGTCGTGGGGGTGTCCCGGTGCCTCGCGGGAGGCGCCCGGTGCTGGGGCGCCCCGTGGAGGGCGCCCGGTGTCAGGCGGCGCGCCGTACGACCAGCGCCGCGTTGAAGCCGCCGTGTCCGCGGGCCAGGACGAGCGCGGTGCGCAGCCCCGCCTCCCGGGCCTGGCCGGTGACGAGGTCGATGCGGTGCTCCGGGGAGGCCTCGGTCACGTGCGCGGTCGGCGGGATCACGCCGTCCCGCAGGGCGAGCAGGGCCGTCGCCACGTCCAGCGCCGCGCCTCCGGCGAGCAGCCGCCCCGTCATGGTCTTGGGCGCGGTCACCGGTACGCCGTGGGGCCCGAAGATCCCGGTGAGGGCCTCGGCCTCGATGCGGTCCGCCGAGGGCGTTCCGGCGGCGTCGGCGAACACGACGTCGATGTCGGCGGGGGTGAGGCCGGCGTCGGCGATGGCGTACTCGGCGGCCCGGCGCAGCCCCGGCGGGCGACCGGAGCCGGGTGCCGGGTCGAGGGTCGCCGCGTACCCGGCGATCTCCCCGTAGACCTGGGTGGCGCCGCGCTCCCGCGCCGACCGCTCGTCCTCGACGATGAGGATCGCGCCGCCCTCGCCCGGCACGTATCCACTGGCGTCGGCCGCGAAGGGCAGGTAGGCCCGCTCGGGGTCGTTCACCGTGCTCATCAGCCCGGAGGCGATCTGCGGGACCCAGCCCCAGGGGCAGATGGCCGCGTCGACACCGCCGGAGATGACCGCCGGGAAGCCCTTGCGGACGTGGCGCCGGGCCTGGCCGATCGCGTCGATGCCGCCGGCCTGCTCGGTGAGCAGCACCCCGCTGGGGCCGCGAAGCTTGTGGCGGATGGAGATCTGGCCGGTGTTGACGGCGTAGAACCAGGCGAAGGACTGGTACGCGCTGACGTACTCCTTGCCCTTGCTCCACAGGTTCTCCAGCTCGCGCTGGCCGAACTCGACGGCCCCTCCGGACGCCGAGGTCACCACGCCGATGCCGAACTCGGGCATCTCCTCCGGGTTGATGCCGGCGTCGGCCAGGGCCCAGTCCGCCGCCGTGAGGGCGAGGCGGGTCATGTGGTCGGTCTGCGGCATCAGCCTGCTCGGGATGTGCTCCTCGGCCACGTAGTCGGACACCTCGCCCGCGACGCGCGACGGGTACTGTCCGGCGTCGAAGCGGGTGACCGGGCCCAGGCCGGACCGGCCGGCGAGGGTGGCCTTCCAGAAGTCCTCCGTCCCCAGCCCGTTGGGGGCGGTGACGCCGAGGCCGGTCACCACGGTTGCCGTGGTCATGCGGTTCTCCTCTCCGGGCGGGCCAGCACCATGGCGCTCTGGAAACCGCCGAAGCCGCTGCCCACGCTGAGCACCACGTCGGTCTTCTTCTCGCGGGCGGTCAGGGGGATGTAGTCGAGGTCCAGCTCGGGGTCGGGCTCGTGGAGGTTGGCGGTGGGCGGCAGCACACCGTGCTCCATGGCCAGGGCGCAGGCGGCGATCTCCAGGGAGCCGATCGCGCCCAGGGAGTGCCCGATCATCGACTTGATGGAGCTGATCGGCGTCTCGTACGCGTGGGCGCCGAGGCTGCGCTTGAACGCGCCGGTCTCGTGGCGGTCGTTCATCTTGGTGCCGGAGCCGTGGGCGTTGATGTAGTCCACCGAGTCCGGGGCGAGGGCCGCCTCACCGAGGGCGACGTCGATGGCCTCGGCCATCTCGCGGCCGTCGGGCTTGAGGCCGGTCATGTGGTACGCGTTGCAACGGGAGGCGAATCCCGCGATCTCCGCGTAGATGTGGGCGCCCCGCCGGCGGGCGCTCTCCAGCTCCTCCAGGACGAGGATCGCCGCGCCTTCGCCGAGGACGAGGCCGCTGCGGGTCCGGTCGAAGGGCCGGCAGGCGCTCTCGGGGGTGTCGTTGCGGGGGGTGGTGGCGTGGATGGCGTCGAAGCAGGCCGAGGTGATGGGGGAGATCGGGGCCTCGGTCGCGCCGGCGATCATCACGTCGGCGGTGCCCTCCCGGATCAGGTCGACGGCGTGGCCGAGCGAGTCCAGGCCCGAGGTGCAGCCGGTGGACACCACGGCGGCCGGTCCCTCGGCGCCCGCGGCGCGGCCCACCTCGGCGGCCATCGAGCTGGGCACGAAGTGCCGGTACAGCTCGGGGACGGCGTACTCGTGGTCGACGTTCCACTTGCGGCCGCCGTCGCTGACCACCACGTACTCGCGTTCCAGGCTGGTGGTGCAGCCGACCGCGCTGCCCAGCGAGGTGCCGACGCGGCCCGGGTCGAGGGCGGCGATGTCGAGGCCGCTGTCGGCGAGGGCCTCGCGGGTGGAGACGACCGCGAACTGCGCGGCCCGGTCGAGCCTGCGGATCTCCTGAGGGGTGAGCCCCGCGGCCGCCGGGTCGAAGTCGCACTCGGCGGCGACCTGCGAGCGGAACGGGGAGGGGTCGTAGAAGGAGATGCGACGGGTGGCGGTACGCCCCGCCGTGAGGAGGTTCCAGTACTCCTTCACTCCGACCCCGCCGGGGGCCACGACGCCCAGTCCGGTGATGGCGACTCTGCGCATGCCGCTACCTCGCCTTCGACGGGGCCGGGTGCCCCCACGGGCACCTGCCGGATGGAACTGTGCGGGCCACTGTCGATCCCTTCGTCCGTGTCACTGCTGAAGCCGTTCTGGTGCGGGGTGGTGCCGGCGCGGAGGCCGGGCCGCTGCGGCGGCCGGGGCTGTTCGGGGTGGGAACGCCCCGGCCGGCCGGACCGGACGGGCGCCCGCTCGTGACGTGCCGCCGTTTCCGGTGACGCCATGGAACGTCCGTCGGCTCGATCGGCGCTCGCGCCCACATGGACCAGCCGCGCCGGTCCGTCACGTGGGCACGTTGCCGTGCTTGCGAGCAGGCACTTCGGCCTTCTTGGCCCGCAGCATGGCGAGCGAGCGGATCAGGGTGCGGCGGGTCTCCCCCGGCTCGATGACGTCGTCGACGAGCCCGCGTTCGGCCGCGTAGTAGGGGTGCATCAGCTCGGACTTGTACTCCTGGATGCGCTGTGCCCGCAGTGCCTCGGGGTCGTCGGAGGCGGCGATCTCCCGGCGGAAGATGACGTTCGCCGCGCCCTCGGCGCCCATCACGGCGATCTCGTTGGTGGGCCAGGCGAACGACAGGTCGGCCCCGATGGAGCGCGAGTCCATGACGATGTACGCGCCGCCGTACGCCTTGCGCAGCACCAGGGAGATGCGGGGCACGGTGGCGTTGCAGTACGCGTACAGCAGCTTGGCCCCGTGCCGGATGATGCCGTTGTGTTCCTGGTCGACGCCCGGGAGGAAGCCGGGGACGTCGACGAGCGTCACCAGCGGGATGTTGAAGGCGTCGCAGGTCGACACGAAGCGGGCGGCCTTCTCGCTGGCGTGGATGTCCAGGACGCCCGCGAGGGAGGCCGGCTGGTTGGCGACGATGCCGACCGGGTGTCCGTCCAGGCGGGCCAGGGCGCACACCACGTTGCGGGCCCAGCCCTCGTGGACCTCGAAGTACTCCCCGTCGTCGACGATCTCCTCGATCACGCCCCGGATGTCGTAGCTCCGTCCGGGATCGGCCGGCACCAGGTCGGCGAGCGCGTCGGTGCGGCGGTCCGGCGAGTCGTCGCCCCGGGCGGGCGGCGGCAGCTCGCGGTTGTTCGACGGCAGCAGTGAGAGGAGGAACCGTACGTCCTCCAGGCATTCGGCCTCGTCGTCGTACGCGAAGTGGCAGACGCCGGAGGCGGTGGCGTGGACGTCCGCGCCGCCCAGGCCGTTGTGGGTGATCTTCTCGCCGGTCACCGCCTGGACCACGTCGGGTCCGGTGATGAACATCTGGGCCGTCTCCCGCACCATGAACACGAAGTCGGTGAGGGCCGGGGAGTACGCGGCGCCACCGGCGCAGGGCCCGAGCATCACGCTGATCTGCGGGATGACTCCGGAGGCCGCCACGTTGCGCCGGAAGATGCCGCCGTAGCCGGCCAGCGCGGTGACGCCCTCCTGAATGCGGGCGCCGGCCCCGTCGTTGAGGCTGACCAGCGGGGCCCCGGCGGCCTCGGCCAGGTCCATGACCTTGTGCACCTTGGCGGCGTGGGCCTCTCCGAGGGCTCCCGCGAAGACGCGGAAGTCGTGCGCGTAGGCGAAGACGGTACGGCCGTGGACCAGTCCCCAGCCGATCACCACACCGTCCCCGTGCGGTTTCCTGTCCTCCAGGCCGAAGCCGACGGCCCGGTGCCGCCGGAGCGGTTCGATCTCGGTGAACGTGTCCGGGTCGAAGAGCAGCTCGAGGCGTTCGTGGGCGGTGAGCTTGTTCCTGGCGTGCTGCCGCCGGGTGGCCTCGGGGTCGGGCCCGCGGCTCACCTCTTCCTTGAGGCGGCGCAGCTCGTCGGCGGCTCGTCGCAGGTCAGGGGCAGCCTGGGTGACCGTCAGGTCGTCGAGGATCGTCATCGGCCGAACGTAGGCAGCTCGGCTCGAGACGTACTGGAGCAGATGTCAGCCGGCGGTCGACAGCGGGAGCTCCAGCGCCGGGTCCGCGGAGAGCACCGCGTGGTGCAGCCGCTGCAGCCGGGGCGAGGGCTCCAGGCCCAGCTCGTCGATGAGCGTGCCGCGCAGCCGCTGGTAGGCCTCCAGGGCCCGCCAGGCCGCGCCCGCGCGGTGCAGCGCGGTCATCAGCTGGGCGCAGAAGTTCTCGTGCATGGGGTGCTTGGCGACCAGGACGCGCAGTTCGGGCACGATCTCGGTGTGCCGGCCGAGCCACAGGTCGGCGTCGATCCGCCTTTCGAGGGCGGCCATGCGGTCCTCCTCCAGGCGCAGCACCTCCAGTTCCAGGACGGGGCCGACACGGACGTCCACCAGGGCGGGTCCCTGCCACATCCGCAGGGCGCCGCCGAGGAGTTCGGAGGCGGCGTAGTGGTCGCCCGCCTCGTGCGCGGCGCGTCCCGCCGTGGCGAGCCGGCCGAACTCCTGCACGTCGATCTGACCGGGCTGGACCTGGAGCAGGTAACCCCCGTGCTGGGTGACCAGGACGTCCTTGGCCTGACGGGTGGGATCGCCGTCCAGGGCGGCGGTGAGTTTGCGGCGCAGTTGGAGGATGTACGTCTGCAGGGTGGTGGCCGCGCTGCGGGGGATGTCCTCGCCCCAGATCTCCGCCATCAGCGTCGGGACGGTGACCACGCGGTCGGCCTGCAGGGCGAGCAGGGACAGTATCTGTCGCGGCTTGGCGGCGGTCGGCACGATGGACACCCCGTTCTCACGGGCTGCCAGCGGTCCGAGGACCTTGATCTCCATGTGTTTGCCCTCCTCTTCCCGTTTCCCCGGCGGTCCCTCGTACGGGACGGCCGCCGGCTCCGGAGCCCAGCTCTGGAGCCTGGAGCGAGCCTGGCATCAGCGGTGTTGGAGCCCCAGTGAGAGGGTCACGAGGCCGGGCATGAAAATGTCATGCCCCGCTGGTGACTCCCACACTGTGCCGCCGGTCTCACCGGGCAGCAGAATCCGTGCCCTCGGAACGTCGGACGACAGCTCGTACGACGCCATCTACGAGGGGGACCCATCATGAGCACCGCTCTGACCAACGCACGCCCGGACGTCGAGAATGCGAGCGCCGTCGCGCTCGCGAACGATCACCGCATCGCGCTGTTGACGGCCCGGACCGCTCTTGAACCGGAACTCGCCCAGCGTTACACCGAGGACCCCCGCTCCCTGCTCGCCGAGTTCGGCCTGATGGCCGTGGAACCGGCCTACGCCGTGTGGGGGACGGAGGACGACACGCACCTGCTGATCGAGGACCTGGACCGCATGGGTTCGGGCGGCGAGGGGTTCAGCATCGTCTTCACCAAGAGTGACGTGCCGTTCCCGTCGGCCGGGACCGCCCTGAGATGACGACGACACTGCCTGAGGGCACCGCGCACCGGGTGGGTTTCAAGCCCCACCTGCGGGTGGAGATCGTGCGGGGCGAGGCCGTCTACCTGCTGTCGGAGCGTGGCACGACCGCGTTGCAGGGAAGGTCCATCGAGACCCTCGCACCGCTGCTGGACGGTACGCGGACGCTGTCCGGTCTGCTCGACGAGGCGGCCCGCACGCTGCCGCCGGCGGAGGCGGGCAGGCTGATCGCCAAGCTGGCGCAGGCCGAACTGATCGGCTACCGCGATCCGCTGGCGGACGACGCCGCCGCGGCGTACTGGGAACTGGCGGGCCTGGGCAGCACCGAGGCCGTGTCCGCGCTGCGTGACACCACGGTCGAGGTCATCGCCTTCGGCCGGGTGAGGGCCGAGGAGGCACGCAAGCAGTGTGTCGCCGAGGGCCTGACCCTGGCGGGTGAGGGGGGACACGTGGACTTCACCCTGGTCCTCTGCGACGACTACCTCGATCCGCGACTGCGTGATCTGAACAGCCGGTTGCGGGCCCGGCAACGGCCGTGGCTGCTCGCCAAGCCGTGCGGGGCCGAGGCGTGGGTGGGCCCCGTGTTCGGTCCGGGCGACCGGCCCTGCTGGTCCTGCCTGGCCCACCGGCTGCGCTCCCGGCTGTTCTCCCAGTCACCCGTCCGGCAGGCCCTCGGCCTGCCGGGCGCGGTGCCGGTCCCCGACGCCTCACTCGGCGTGGTGCGGGGTCTGGGCCTGCACACGGCGGTCCTCGAGACGGTCAAGTGGATGGCCGGCATGCGGTACGAGGAGCAGGGAGCGGTGTGCACGCTGGACACGCGGACGCTGCGCACCCGTCACCACCAGGTGGCGCGGCGTCCGCAGTGCCCGGACTGCGGGGACCCGGAACTGGTGGCGAAACGGGTGCGCGGGCCGGTCGTCCTCACGTCGCGCCCGAAGGCCACGGGCACGGGCGGCAATCACCGGGCTCTGCCGCCCGAGGCGGTTCTGGCGCGCTACCGGCACCTCGTCGACCCGGTGACCGGTGTCGTGCCCGAACTCCAGACGGTGACGGACACTCCGGAGGGCCTCAACCGCTGCCTGTCGGGGCGGAACGCGGCCTTGCAGGCCCACTCGCTGAGCGGTGTGCGGGGCGGTCTGCGCAGCCAGAGCGGCGGGAAGGGGATCACCCCGCTGGAAGCGCGGGTGGGGGCTCTGTGCGAGGCGGTGGAGCGCTACTCCGGTACGCGTCAGGGCGATGAGCCGGTGGTCGTCGACACTCTGACCGGGCTGGGGCGGTCGGCCCTGCACCCCAACTCCTGCCAGCTGTACGCGGACCGGCAGTTTCGCGAACGCAACCGGTGGAACGCCACCTGCACGCCCTTCCAGCACGTCCCCCCGCCGTTCGACCCGCGTGAAGCGGTGGAGTGGACTCCGGTGTGGTCCCTGACGGCCGGCGAGCACCGCCTGCTTCCCACCTCCATGCTGTACTTCGGGCCGGGTCCGGACGGCTTCGCCAGGTCGCCGTGGGCGGACTCCAACGGAGCCGCGGCGGGCAGCAGTCCGGAGGACGCCGTGGTGCAGGGGTTCCTCGAACTGGTGGAGCGCGATGCCGTGGCGCTGTGGTGGTACAACCGCACGCGGCAGCCGGCGGTGGACCTGGACGCCTTCGACGAACCCTGGCTCGCGCGCGTCAGGGAGTGTTACGGGCGGCTGGGCCGTGACATGTGGGTGCTGGATCTGACGTCCGATTTCGGAGTTCCGGCCATGGCGGCGATCTCCCGCCGGACCGACGGGGCGGAGCAGGGCATCGCTTTCGGTTTCGGCGCGCATTTCGATCCCGCGCTGGCGCTGCGCAGAGCGGTGACGGAGATGAGCCAGCTCCTGCCCGTGGGCCGGCAGGAGCACGAGTTCCGCGGCTCGCATCCGGATCTGGACCGCTGGTGGACGTGCGCCACGGTCGAGACGCATCCGTACCTGGCTCCCGACGCCGCCGAGGCGCCACGCGGGCCGGGGCACTACCCGCGGGAATCACGCAGCGACCTGCGGGAGGACGTGGAGGCCGCCGAGCGGCTCGTACGGGAGCGGGGGATGGAACTGCTGGTCCTCGACCAGACCCGCCCTGACGTCGGACTTCCCGTCGTGAAGGTCATCGTGCCGGGGATGCGGCACTTCTGGGCGAGGTACGCGCCCGGCAGGCTGTTCGACGTACCCGTGGCACTGGGCCGGCTGGCCCGGCCGACTCCGTACGGTGACCTCAACCCGGTTCCGCTGTTCGTGTGAGAACGACCGGCGATTGCGAGCAGTGGCTCAGGCTCAACGCATAGTCATACTATGCGCTTCGCCACCCCTGTCCTGGCGAGGAGACGGCTATGCCGGATGCACCCTTTCATGCGGAAAGTGTTATTCCGCATCAGCAGCACGGCCTGCGGGGCCCGCTCAGGCGCGCGGGCGGTGTCCGGTCGCCCCGGCAGGATCTGCGCGTCTCACCGAGGCAGGTGACACCGGCGCCACGACTCGCCCGGGGAATCATCGTGGTGGCGCTGAGCTGCTACTGCTCCGTGACGGTCATCAACGTCCTCCGGAACGTCCGGCTGGGGACGGTGACGCTGGTCATCTGCCTGGCGACTGTGCTGGTGGCCTTCGGGGTGCAGTTCGCCGTCTCCTCCGCCCGGGCGCGGTCATGGAGTCTGCGCCGCCGCGTCACCGTCCTCGGGACCCAAGTGGTGCTCACCTACCTGCCGATGGTCTGGTTCGACGCCAGCTGGGGGAGCATGCAGGGGCCACTGTGCGCGTCGATCCTCCTGACGCTCCCGCCGCGCATCGCCTGGCCGGCCTACGGGCTCGTCGTCGCCGGTCTTATCCCGTACTCCATCCTGGCCGGCGCCGGGCCGCTCGACGCCGGTTACGTCGTCATCGCGGGAGGTCTGACCGGACTGGTCATCTACGGCCTGAGCCGTCTCGCCGACCTGGTGCAGGAACTGCACGCCACCCGGGAGCAGATGGCCAGGATGGCCGTCACCCAGGAACGGCTGCGGTTCGCGCGGGATCTGCACGACCTGCTCGGCTACAGCCTTTCGGCCATCACCCTGAAGGGGGAACTGATCCAGCGGCTGGTGCCCGTCCGGCCGGAACAGGCCGCCGAGGAGACCGCCGACCTGCTGCGGGTGGCCCGTCAGGCGCTCGCCGACGTACGTCTGGTGTCCAGCGGTTACCGCGACATGTCCCTGTGCGACGAGGCGCAATCGGCGGGGGCGGTGCTCGCGGCGGCCGACGTGCGGGCGGAGGTCCAGGTCGAGTGCGGGCGCCTCCACCCGGCCGTCGACACGGTCCTGGCGACCGCGCTGCGTGAGGGAGTGACGAACATTCTCCGCCACAGTCGCGTCCAGGTATGTAGCATCAAGGCACTTGTCGAAGGGGACACGGTCCGGCTGACGCTGGTCAACGACCGTCCGCACGAGGAGCCCGATCACGTCTCGCCGATCGTCCGGCGCGGCGGAAGCGGCCTGGACAACCTTCGTACGCGCTTCGCCTCGATCGGGGGCGGCCTGAGCGCGGGCGTACGGGAGGACGGGCGGTTCCACCTCGAAGCCTGGGCACCGCTCCGCCCGCAGAGCGGCGGAGAGGGAACGCCGGACGCGGTCCGGGAGAGAGCCGCGGCCTGAAACGGACGCCGATGACGGGGGTTTTTGATGCTGTCCGTGAAAATCCTCCTGGCCGAGGACGTGCACATGGTCCGGGGGGCGCTGATCGCGCTGCTGGAACTCGAACCGGACCTGGAGGTGGTCGCGGCCGTCGACCGCGGTGACACCATCGTGCAGGCCGCCCTGCGGTCCCGGCCCGACGTGGCCGTGATCGACGTCGACCTGCCGGGGATCGACGGACTGACGGCGGCAGCCGAGCTGCACGAGCAACTGCCCAGCTGCCGCACTTTGATCCTCACCAGCCTGGGCCGCCCGGGAACCCTGCGGCGCGCCCTGTCGGCGCACGTCTCCGGCTTCCTCCTCAAGGACTCACCGTCGGACCAGCTCGCGCTCGCCGTCCGGTCCGTGGCGGCCGGTCGGCGGGTCGTCGACCCCCAACTCGCCCTGGCCGCGTGGGACTCGCCGGAGAATCCCCTGTCCCCGAGGGAGCTGGAGGTGCTACGCCTCGCCGCGCGCGGTGCCGACGCCGCCGAGATCGCCGGGTGCCTCTACCTGTCCAAGGGAACGGTCCGCAACTACCTGACTGCCATCGTCAGCAAGCTGGGCGCCCGCAACCGGATCGACGCCATCCGCCTCGCCGAGGAGGCCGGCTGGATCCCCTGACCCCGGACGGGGCGCCGCCAGCAGCGCGTCGAACAGCCCTTCGTCCAGGGTGGTGTCCACGGCGACGTCCACCGGCTCACCGAACCCCGCGTCGAACACCGCGGCGCTCACCACGTAACGGCCACCCGCCGGGAACGTACCGAACGTCCACGAACCGCCCGCGGGTGTGCCGTCCGGCCGCACCAGCCAGGCGCCCGCGTCGTCCAGCGCGAAGCCGAACTCGGTGAACCGGAACCGCAAGCCCTGGCCGAGGGCCTTGCTGTAGGCCTCCTTGAGGGTCCACAGCCGCACCATGGTGTCGTTGCGCGTGTCCTCGCCGCCCGCGTCGAGCTGCCGCTTCTCGTAGGGGGTGCACGCCTGGGTCTCCGACCCGGTGTGCGCCAGGCGGCGGTCCGCGCGCTCCACGTCGACACCGACGCGTCCCATACGGGTGATCCCGACGACCATCATCTCCTCGGTGTGGCTGAGGCTGACGTCGATCTGGTCGCAGCCGCGCACATAGGGGCGGCCACCCGGCTGGTACGACAGGTCCACCAGGTGCGGCGCGGTCCGCAGGATCGCCGCGGCGGCGTGCCGCAGCAGCAGGCGGGAGGCGGTGAACCGCTCGCGCAGCCGGGGCTGGGTGAACGTCTGGTAGCGGTGCCAGTCCCGGCCGAGCAGCCGCGGCAGCTCGCCCTCGGTGCCCTCGGGGGGCAGCCACGCGGACATCGTCCCGTACACCAGCACGGTCCCCGTGTGGGCGAGTTCGTCGCGCACCGGCTGCCACGGGCCCCGCGGTCCCCGCACGGGCAGGGGTTGCCCGATCCGTACCGTCACCTCACGCCCCGGCCAGTGCGGCGGCCAGCGGTCCGGCGTCGAGTACGGAGATCACGCCGGCCAGGTCCACGGCGTCGCTCTCCGGACCCTGGCACACGGGCAGGCAGACGGGGCCCCGGGCGCCGCCCAGCCGGCGCAGGTACGGGGTGAGCACCGCCCTCGGGCCGATCTCCACGACGTGCGTCGGCGCCTGCTGGGCCAGCAGGGCGCGCGCGGCGTCGGCGAACCGGACGGGCGCGGTCAACTGCTCGGTCCAGTACGACGCGTACAGCGGTTCGGTGGTGAGTCTGCCGTACACCGTGGAATAGAAGGGCACCGAGGCCGCGCCGCCGGGGACCCTGCGGACAACCGCCTCGAACTTGGGGACCACGGGCGCCATCAGCGGGGAGTGGAAGGCGTGCGTGACCGTGAGGTGCCGGCAGCGCACCCCCCGCTCGGCGAGCTTGCTCTCGATCCGCTCCAGGCCGCCGCGGTCGCCGGACAGCACCGTCGACTTGGCGGCGTTGATGGCGCTGATGCCGACGCCCGGCTCGCACGCGATCAGCTCGGTGGCCTCGTAGGGCGTGATGCAGGCGGCCATCATGCCGCCGCCGGAGGGCAGGTACTGCATGAAGGCCCCGCGCAGGGCGACCAGCTTGGCGGCGTCCGGCAGGGTGAGGGCGCCCGCGACGGCGGCGGCGGCGAACTCGCCGATCCCGTGGCCCAGGACGGACACCGGGCGGACACCCGCCTCCTCCAGGGTCCTGGCCAGGGCGTACTCGACCGCGAACAGCGCGGGTTGGGTGAACGCCGTCTGGTGGATCCGCGGGTCCTTGCCCAGGATCATCTCCACCACCGACAGGCCGGTGTAGGGCTGGAGCACCGTCCCGGCCTCGTCCAGGTAGCGGCGGTAGACGGTGGAGTTCCGGTAGAGCCCCGCGGTCATGCCGGGGTGCTGGGAACCCTGGCCGGTGAAGACGAAGGCCGCCCGGATCCGGCTGCCGCCCGATCCCGCGCCCCGCTCCGCCATGTGGCGGGCGAGCTCCCGCACGGTGGGGTACGCCCAGATGTCGGCGGGCTCGACCAGCGGCCCGAACTCCTCCTCGATGTCTCCGTACAGGCTCAGTCCCGCCACCGAGTCGAGGTACTCATGCACGGAGTCGGTCTCCCGCACCGGCCGGCCCAGGTAGTGGGCGAGCCGGTCCAGCAGCCATTCACGGTAGGCCGTCTCGAAGTCGTCGTCCCGCTGCTGTTCTCGCATGATGTGCTCCTTCTCGGCGGTCAGGCAAGGGGTGAGTCGTACAGGTCGTAACTGCGCCGGCCGTGCAGCCGGGACAGCACCTCGGCGAGCACCCGCCGCTCACAGGCGGTGGGGCGGTCCGGCAGCGGCAGGCCCAGCCGCCGGCACAGCCGGTACAGGGCGGCGGTGGGCCAGGCGGCGTCGGCGAGGAAGGTGCCGGACTCGCCCCCGGCGGTACGCCGGCCCCGCCACACGCCCAGGCACGCGGCGGCGGCCAGCACCAGCGTGTACCGGTCCGCGAGGCCGAAGTTGTGCGGGCTGGCCAGCGCGGTGCGGTCGCTCAGGGGCACCTCGGCGAACGCCTTGCGCAGGTCGCCCAGCTCGGTGGTGAGCGAGCGGGCGAGGAAACGCAGGACGGCCCGGCCCTCCTCCTCCAGGCCGTCCGGCAGCCCGGGGCCCTCCAACAGGTCGGTGGAGGCCACCAGGGTCGCCGCCAGCGGGTCGCCGTCGCCCAGCAGCGCGGGCCGGGTCAAATCCAGCGGCGGCAGGTCGTCGTCCAGCGCGAACAGCGCGGCGGGCGCCTCGGGGTCGGCGAACCAGGCGTGCCGGGCGAAGTACGGCAGCTGCGGCAGCAGGCTGACCTGCCGGCCGGCGCTGCCGGCGTGGCCGAGCGAGGTGACCGGCAGGTCGCGCAGCTGCTTCTGGAACATCCCGTACATGCCGTCCTCGGCGAACGTCGCCTCGCCGAGGACCGCCGACATCTCGTCCATGCTCTCCGAGACGAGCTTGGGCGCGAGGTAGGCCGCGGCGGCGGCGTAGGCGCTCATCTGCTTGGGCAGCAGGTGCAGCCCCCGGGTGGAGACGAGGGCGAGGCAGTCGATCAGCAGCAGGTCGAGGAAGCCCCCGGTGAGGACGTCCCGCACGTGCTGCACGTCGAGCGACGAGCGGCCGTCGTCGCGCCGGCGGGCGGCGAACCGGGCCGTGGTGCGCAGTGCGGTGTCGGCGCCGGCGAGCACGATGGACGGGATGAGCCCGCGGATGACGAGCGAGGAGCGCAGCGACAGCTCGTAGCCGTCGCCCGGCTCGCCGAGCACGGAACCGGCCGGGACGGGGCACCGCGTGATGCGCAGCCCGCCGAACTCGGCGCTGCGCATCCCGGTGGTGGCCCGCCGTGCCAGGTTCTCGACCCGGTCCGGGGGCAGTTCCCGGCGGTCCAGCAGCAGGACGGAGCGGCTCCGGCTCCCGGTGACGCCCGGGGTCCGGGCGAAGATGACCAGACCGTCGGCGCGGGAGGCGTTGGCGATCGCCGACTTGCTGCCGTCGAGCACCAGTCCGCCCTCGGCGGGCCGTACGGTGAACTCGTCGCTGACGAAGTCGTTCCCGTGCGCCACCTCGTGGCGCGCGACCGCCATCCGCCGCCCCTCCAGCAGGATCCGGGCGGCGAGCCGCCGCTGTGCGGCGTCCCCGGCGGTCCACACGGGAGTGGCGGCGAAGAAGCAGTTGAGCCCGTACCCGAACCCGAGGGAGGCGTCGCGGCGGAACACGGGACGCAGCAGCCGGCCCAGGACGTCCATCCGCTCCAGCCTGCCGCCGAGGGGCGCGGGCACGAACTCGGCGTTCAGCCCGTACGCGTCCAGAACCCGCTCGGCCTCGGGCAGGACCGTGCCCGCCGCGTCGGCGGCCAGCAGCGCGGCGCCGCCGAGCGGGTTGGCCGGGTCGTCGAGCGGCCCGAAGGCCCGCTCCAGCGCGTCGACGCGCTCCCGCGCCCCGGTCCCGGCCATGCCCCCGGCGTCGGCTCCGGCGCCGTCCCGCACCCCGGGGGCGTCGTGCGTCGCGGTCACCGCCGCCTCCCCGAGGCCACGAGGCGCTGGACCTCGGGGTCGACGCGCTCGTGCAGCGCGGTGACCTCGCCGCGCAGGAACAGCCGGCGCATGGCCGCCCGTTCGACCTTGCCGCTGGTGGTCCGGCGCACGGTTCCCGGACGGACGAGCAGCACTCCCCCGGTCGTGACCTCGTACTCCTCCCGCAGTTGCTGCTGGACGGCGGTGACCAGACCGGCGAGGTCCGTGTCGTACCGGCCGCCCGCCCGCAGCTCCTGGAGGATCACGATGCGCTCGCGCGCGCCGGGCACGGCGAACGCGGTGGCCGGTCCGAACAGCGCGCTGACGCGCTGCGCGGTGCGCTCCAGGTCCTGCGGGTACAGGTTCCGGCCCGCGACCACGATGGTGTCCTTGAGGCGCCCGTTCACGTGCAGGAGGCCGTCGGTGAGGGTGCCGAGGTCCCCGGTGCGCAGGTAGGGCTCGGAGCCGTCGCCGATCCGGCCGTCGAAGACCGCCGCGGTCTCCGCGGGACGCGCCCAGTAGCCGGGGCCGACGCCGTCCGCCCGTACCCAGATCTCGCCGGTGCGGCCGTCCGGCAGTTCCTCGTGGGTCTCCGGGTCGACGATGCGTACGTCGGCGGAGGCGGGCGGGCCGCAGTGGGCGGTTCTCCCGGTCCCGGTGAGGTCCGCCGGGGCGCCGGCGGCGCCGGACACCAGCAGCGTCGCCTCGGCCAGCCCGTAACACGGGATCAGCGCCTCGGGGCGCAGGCCGGCCGGGGCGAACCGCTCCGCGAAGGCGCGCAGGGTCGCCGGGTCGACCGGCTCCCCGCCGGAGACGGCGACGTCCCAGCCCGAGAGGTCGAGCCCGGCGATCTGGGCGTCGTTGACCCGGCGCACGCACAGGTCGTACGCGAAGTCGGGCGCGCCGCTGGCGGACAGCCGGTACCGCGAGACGGTCTCCAGCCAGTGCGCGGGGCGCTTGACGAAGGCGGTCGGGGACAGCAGCACGGCGGTGCCGCCCAGCCACAGGGCGTGCAGCAGCTGGCCGACGAGGCCCATGTCGTGGTGGAGCGGGAGCCAGCCGCCGATCCTGGCCCCGCGCCGGGTGCCCAGCGCCCTGCCGATGGCCTCCTGGTTGGCGAGGAGGCTGCGGTGGGTGACCACCACACCGCGCGGGTCCCGGGTGGAGCCGGAGGTGTACTGGAGGAAGGCGACCGCGTCCGGGCCGGAGGGGGCCGGCACGGGTTCCGGCGCCCCGGCGGCGGCCTCGGGGCCGGCCGCGGTGTGCGGGGCGTCGGTCAGGACGCAGGTGACGTGTCCGTGGCCGGTGCGGGCGAGCAGCTGGGAGACGTCGGCGGCCTCGGCCGAGGCGGTGAGCGCGCAGGAGGCCGAGGCGTCCTTGATGATCCCGGCGATGCGTTCGTCGTGGTGCGGGCGGCCTCCTGGCGGGGCCACCGGGACGGCGACGGCGCCGGCGTACAGGCAGGCGAGGAAGCCGGTGGCGAACAGCTCCCGGGAGCTGTGGGTGAGCAGCACCCGGTCGCCGGGGGCGATGTGCTGCCGCAGGCGGCCGGCGAGTGCGCGGGCCGCGCGGTCGAGCTCCGCGTAGGTGATCGTGCGGGGCTCCAGGATTCCCGACCTCTCGGTCAGGATGATGAGGGCCTCCCGTTCGGGCGACTGTGCGGCCTGGGCCTGGATGAGTTCGGTGAAGGTCCGGTGACCGGTCACGCCCTCCCCCTTGCTTGTCGTGCGGCCGCACCTCCCGGTGCGGTCGCGGCTGTCCCTGGCGATCGTGTGGTGGTTGCGGTCACGGACCGGGCCGGGCCATCGGCGGCCGGTAGTCGCCCGCCTTGACGGTCCATTCCGCGTACGCGGCCTTCTCCGCTTCGCCCGGCTCGCCCCCGCGGCGCGCCAGGGCCAGCAGTACGGCGGTCACCGCGGCGAGTTCGGCCGCGTCGGGCTGACCGCGGAGCACTGTGATGCGCGTTGGTTTCACCATGGGGACAGCCTGCGCCCCGCCGCTCGAAGCGGGCTCGCGCGGCGAACGCGGAAGAGCCGAGGACCTGTGGTCCTCGGCTCTTCTGCCGGTGGAGCCGTCCGGGCGGGCCCGCTCAGCCGATCAGGCGCTCGTACGCCACGTGCCGGGTCCGGTCCACCTCGATGTCCGCGCGCCGGCCGAGGGCGTGCCGCAGGGCGCGGTACTCCGCGCTGCCCAGGGCACGGTCGCAGTCCGCCGTTTCCCGCCACCACTGGAGACCGGTGTACCTTCCGGGGAGCAGGGTCGAGCGGAGCAGGTCGCTCCCCCCGAAGCCGCCGAGCGTGGCGAAGTGCTCGTTCATCTCGGCGTAGCCGCGCTCGAAGGCGTACGGGTCCTCGCGGACCGTGACGCGGGTGAGCACCACGTTCTCCGCCCCGATGACGGCGTTCTCCCTGAGTACCCGGGCGACGCTGACGGCCTGGTCGGCCTCGGCGTCCACGAGCGGGCCGAGCTCCTTGACGTGGAACTGGAAGGTCTCGTCGTTGACGGTGTCCAGGAAGCCCCGCAGGGTGCGCCAGTGGCCGATGTGCGCGTACACGTCGGGCCGGTCGAGGAGTCTCACGGTGACGAGGAAGTCGAAGCCGTCCCGGCGGCGCAGGTACTGGGAGTGCTCCCTGAAGAGCCTCTCGAACGTCGCTGCGTCGCCCTTGACCTCGAAGCGGTTGATCACCGCAACCGGCTTGTGCAGACTACGATCCGGCACGCGCTTCCTCCGCGAACTGCTTGGCATGGCGCAGGGTGGTGGAGCTGTTGGTACCGAGCGCCTTGCGGACCAGTGCGCGGGCCTCGGCGAGCGTCGCCTCGGGGCCGAGTGCCGCGCGGACCCCTTCGGGGTCGAGCGTGACGGTGTGCCACGAGGTGGCTCTGACTGTACCGTCACCCAGCGACTCGATCACCCACCTGCCGGTGTGCCCGCTCATGGCGACCGGTACGCGGAGCTGCTTGTAGACGATCATGTTGCGGTCCTCGAAGCACACACGCACCGAGGTGGTGTTGTGGGTGGAGCCGTCGGGGCTGCGGGTGTCCATGTCCATGTGCTGGACGCCGGGTTCGTCCTCGGTGAGGTCGAGGCGGGCGACGTGGGGCAGCCGCTCCGGCCAGAGGTCGGCGCGGTCGAGGAAGGCGTAGACGTCGCCCGCCGCGTCGGCGACGACCTCGGAGTCGCTGAAGGTGAAGTGGAGTTCTTCGCGGGCGTCGCCCAGTTCGGCGGCGTTCTTCAGGGCGGCCAGCTCGGCGCGGCTGTTGCGGTCGACTGCCTGCTCGATCAGTTCCTCGGCGGCCGGGTCGTCGTCGGTGGCGCGGTAGTCGTGGAGCAGGACGACACGGGTGCGGCCGTCCTCCAGCGGTTCGACGCGCCACTCGCCGCCCATCGAGGCGACGGGCGCGGCGGAGACCACCTGGCGGAAGGTGATGGTGCGCGACGCCGGGTCGAGGGTGCGCCGGGAGGTCCAGGTGCGGACCTTCTCGTTGGCGATGGCCCAGATGCGCAGCAGTTGTTCGCCGCCGGTCTCCGGCGCCTCTTCGAGGACCTCGACGTGGACCGTCGGTCCGAACACCTGGGGCCACGCGGAGACGTCCGCCACGAGGTCGTAGATGGTGGCGGGCGTGGCCGCCACGGTGATGGAGTGCTCCGTGACGTGGGGAGCTCTGGTCTCGGACGTAGCGGTCGGTGCCACGGCAACTTCCCTTCGACAGCCGCGAGGAACGGCGGTTCTCAGATTGACATGGGGGTGCTCAAGAGCGGGTGGAGCCGGGGTGGAGTCAGGGCGCCGGGTGGTCGGCGGCCCAGGCGGGGCGGTGGAGAATCTCCAGGACGGCGCAGCCCCAGCTGTAGCCGGCGCCGACGCTGACGAGCACGCAGCGGTCGCCGGGGCGGGCCTTCCCCGAGACGATCAGGTGGTCGAGGCCGGCGAACTGGTCGCCCGCGCCGAGGTGGCCGACGGTGCGGCTGAAGTCCCAGGTGGTCCGCTCGGGATCGATGCCGAACGGCTGGTAGAAGATGGACTGCAGCCGCCGCCGCCCGAAGTGGGGCAGGACGACCCACTCGGCGTCGGCCAGTTCGAGACCCGCGTCGGCGAGGGCCTCCTTCATCACGGTCTGCTGGCCGTTGTGGGCGCGGGTGATGGCGTACGACATGCCGACCCGGCCGATGAAGGCGCGTTTGGCCTCCTCGAAGTCGACCGGGATGCGCTGGCTGAAGGGGGCGGGCCCGAAGGGCTCGTCCCCCCGGTGCAGGGGTTCGAGTTCCGGATCGGCGTACGTCGCCAGGGAGACGAGCCGGGCGAAGCCGCCGCGGCGCGAGAGCACCAGCGCGCTCGCGCCGTCGGCGTACGGGGTGCCCGGATCGGTCCGCCAGCGGTCGATGCCGGGTTCGCAGAACCGGTCGGCGGTGGTCAGCAGGGCGTCGCCGCGTCCGTGGCCGGCCGTGAGATAGGCGGTGGCGAGGTCCAGGGCGGCGAGGCCGCCGTTGGACATCTGCCGGATCTCGACGGCCTGGCAGGTGTTGCCGAGCGTCTCGCGCTGGATGTACGAGGCGACCGGCCACAGGTCCTGGCCCTGGTGGTAGGTGTCGGCGTGGAGCAGCAGGTCGACGTCGCCGCCGTCGCTGCCGGCCCGGTGCAGGGCCGTGCGGGCGGCCGCCGCGCCCATCTCGGCGGCCGACTCGCCGGGCGAGTACGCCACGGACACCAGGCCGGTCGACGAGGCCACCCGGGGCGGGCAGGCCCCGGAGGCGACGGCGTCGGCGACCGTGACGACGGAGGGGAGCCGCACGGAGGTCCCCCGTATATAGATGTCTTCCACACGCACAGTGGCTCCCGGGAGATCGAGGGCTCAGCCCGTGGCCGCCGCGGCCAGGGGAGGTGAGCCGTGGGCCTCGGCGGGCCCGTCGAGCAGGACGTAGTGGACCGCGTCGAGCAGCGCGGCCCAGCTGGCGGTCACCGTGTTCTCGTCCACGCCCACGGTGCCCCACCGGTGTTCGCCGTCCCGGTAGGAGATCAGCACCCGGGCGGCGGCTCCGCTGCCGATCTGGCCGTTCAGGACGCGAACCTGGTAGTCCACCAGTTCGAGGCGCGTCAGGGCCGGGAAGTACGGGTCGAGCGCCGAGTGCAGGGCGGTGTCCAGGGCGTTGACGGGGCCGTTTCCGTGTCCGGTGGCGGTGACGCTCTCGCCGTCGACGCGCAGCCGCACGGACGCCTCCGTACGCACTTCGCCGTCGCGACGCCGTGAGACGCCCACGGCCCACGAGTCGACCTCGAACGGCGGCGTGCCCGGGCCGCCGGCGAGTTCCTCGCGCAGCAGCAGGACGAAGGAGGCGTCGGCGGACTCGAAGCTGTAGCCGCGGTTCTCCAGGTCCTTGACACGGGCCGCGGCACGGGCGACCTCCTCGGATCCGGCCGCGACGTCGTAGCCCAGTTCGCGGGCCTTCAGCTCGATGGAGGACCGCCCGCCCATGTCGGAGACGAGGGTGCGCATCCGGTTGCCGACCCGGGCCGGGTCGGTGTGCTGGTACAGGTCGGGGTCGACGCGCAGGGCGGAGGCGTGGAGGCCGGCCTTGTGGGTGAAGGCGGACAGGCCCGTGTAGGGCGCCGCCGGGTTGCTCCGTACGCCGGTGAGTTCGGTGATCGCCCGGCCGGTGCGGGACAGGTCCCGCAGCCTTTCGAGCGGGACGACCTCCCGGCCGCGCTTGAGCACGAGGTTGGCGATGACGGTGAAGAGGTTGGCGTTCCCGCACCGTTCGCCGTAGCCGTGGGCGGTGCCCTGGGCGTGGACGGCGCCGGCGTCGACCGCGGCCATGGTGTTGGCGACGGCGCACCCGGTGTCGTCGTGGCAGTGGATGCCGATGGGGGCGCCCGTCATGGCGATGGTGTCGGCCACCACGGCCCGCACCTCGTCCGGGAGCGAGCCGCCGTTGGTGTCGCACAGCACGACGGTCTCGGCGCCGGCCTCGGCGGCCGTGCGGACGACCGCCAGGGCGTACTCGCGGTTGACGTGGTAGCCGTCGAAGTAGTGCTCGGCGTCGAGGAAGACGCGCCGCCCGGCGTGCACCAGGTGCCGCACCGTACTGCCGATCATGGCGAGGTTCTCCGCGAGGGTGGTGCGCAGGGCGTGCTGCACATGGCCCGTGTGGCTCTTGGCCACGAGGGTCACCACGGGCGTCTCGGCGGCCAGCAGGGCCCGCACCTGCGCGTCGACGGACACCGGGATGCCGGGCCGGCGGGTGGCGCCGAAGGCGGCCAGGACGGCGTTCTTCAGGTCGAGCTCGCCGCGCGCGCGGCGGAAGAACTCCGTGTCCTTGGGCACGGCCCCGGGCCAGCCCCCCTCGATGAAGCCCACGCCGAGGGCATCGAGCCGACGCGCGACGGCGAGCTTGTCCTCCACCGTCAGCACCAGGCCCTCCTGCTGGGTGCCGTCGCGCAGGGTCGTGTCGTAGAGCTGGAAGCTCTGCTCGGCCATCGGCCCCTCCCTTGTCCGGTGTATGTCCGGCGGTTGCGGCACGCCGGTTGGATTCCCCACGGTCGGGCGACGGGCCGGAGAACGGCTCGAACGCCACTGGACCGGGAAATGGCACGACGGCGGGGGGGGGGGGGGGGGGGGGGGGGGGGGGGGGGGGGGGGGGGGGGGGGGGGGGGGGGGGGGGGGGGGGGGGGGGGGGGGGGGGGGGGGGGGGGG
>NZ_JBWKJV010000015.1:0-81215 GCF_056432045.1 Streptomyces sp. NPDC045701
CCCCCCCCCCCCCCCCCCCCCCCCCCCCCCCCCCCCCCCCCCCCCCCCACCCCCCACCCCCCCCCCCCCCCCCCCCACCCCTCCTCCCCCCCCCCCCCCTCCTCCCCCCCCCCCCCCCCCCGCTTCGCCGTGCGGGACGTCCTGGGTCAGTCCCCGATCAGGGCGTCGACGAACGCCTCCGGCTCGAAGGGCGCCAGGTCGTCCGGGCCCTCGCCCAGGCCGATCAGCTTCACCGGGACGCCGAGCTCGCGCTGGACCGCGACGACGATGCCGCCCTTGGCGGTGCCGTCCAGCTTGGTGAGGACGATGCCGGTGATGTCGACGACCTCGGCGAAGACCCGCGCCTGGACGAGGCCGTTCTGGCCGGTCGTGGCATCCAGGACCAGCAGGATCTCGTCCAGCGGACCGTGCTTCTCCACGACGCGCTTGACCTTGCCCAGCTCGTCCATCAGGCCGGTCTTGGTGTGCAGCCGGCCCGCCGTGTCGATGAGGACCACGTCGGCGCCCTCGGCGATGCCCTCCTTCACCGCGTCGTAGGCGACCGAGGCGGGGTCGCCCGCCTCCGGCCCGCGCACGGTGCGGGCGCCGACCCGCTCGCCCCAGGTCTGGAGCTGGTCCGCGGCCGCCGCGCGGAAGGTGTCCGCCGCGCCGAGCACGACCGACTTGCCGTCGGCGACCAGCACCCGCGCCAGCTTGCCGGTGGTGGTGGTCTTACCGGTGCCGTTGACACCGACGACCATGACGATGCCCGGGGTGTCGAGGTCGCTCTCGGTGTGGACGGTGCGGTCCAGGTCGGTACCGACCAGGGTGAGCAGCTCCTCGCGCAGCAGGGCGCGCAGCTCCTCGGGCGTACGCGTACCGAGGACCCGCACCCGCTCACGCAGGCGCTCGACCAGTTCCTGGGTGGGCGCGACGCCGACGTCCGCGGTGAGGAGGGTGTCCTCGATCTCCTCCCAGGTGTCCTCGTCGAGGTGCTCCCGCGACAGCAGGGTCAGCAGGCCCTTGCCCAGGCTGTTCTGCGACCGGGCGAGCCGGGCGCGCAGCCGCACCAGCCGGCCGGCGGTCGGCTCCGGGACCTCGATCTGCGGTGCGGGCGGTGCCGCGACGAGCGGGTCCTCGACGGCGGCGGGGGCCTCCAGGGCCTCTTCGGCCGTCGGGAGGTCGACCTCCTCGATGGTGCGGCGTGGTTCTTCCCGCGGTGTCCCCGCCTCCTCGCCGACGTGCGGCTCGGCTGGCGGAGCGGTGATGGTCGGCGTGCTCGACGGCGCCTGGGGCGGCGGCAGCTGCTTCTTCTTGCGGCTGCTGACCACGAGGCCGCTGATCGCGCCGACCGCGACCAGAGCGATGACTACAGCAAGGATGAGGATTTCCATAACCCGTCCAGTATCGGCCACGACCACCCGGGTGAGCGGTCTCGGAGCGTGCACCAGGGCTCAAGGCCCCTGTTTGGACCTTTTTGGGGAGGAACGTACGATGCGCGGACATCCCCTTTCCTCCCGCACGGAGCTGATCCATGTCCCACGCCTCCGAAACCGAAGGCGCGATAGAGACCCGCGGTCTCGAGCCCGTCCCGGACGCCGAACGCACCGGTCACCTCCGGGAGCTGTTCCCGACCTGGGTGGCGGCGAACATCAGTGTGCTGCTGCTCACCATGGGTGCCGGCCTGATCGTCTTCAACGGCCTGAACTTCTGGCAGGTGCTGACCGTCGCGATCGCCGCGCCGGTCCTCTCGTACGGGATCGTGGGTCTGATCTCGATCGCGGGCAAGCGCGGCGGCTCACCCGGTATGGCGCTGTCCCGCGCGGTGTTCGGGCAGCGCGGGAACCTCTTTCCCGGGACGCTGATCTGGGTGGCCCGCTGGGGCTGGGAGACGATCAACGCGGTGACGGGCGCGTACGCCGTGCTCACCGTCCTCGACCTGCTCTTCGGCATCAGGAGCAGCACCCCGCTGATCGTCGTCACACTGCTGCTCTTCGTGTCGGCGACCTTCCTGGTGTCGGGTCTGGGCATCAACGCCCTGCGGGTGTGCAGCACCTGGTCGACCTACCTCTTCGGCGCGTTCTCCGTGCTCGTCCTGGTGCATCTGGTCGCCGGGACCGACTGGAGCGCCGTCTTCGCCAGGCCGGCCGGCTCCACCGCGATGATGATCGCGGGCATCGGCACGATCGCGGCGGGCGGTATCAGCTGGGTGCCCTCGGGCCCGGACTTCACCCGCTATCTGCCCCGTACGGTCTCGTCGGGTGCGGTGGTGGCGTCGACGGTCGGCGGCGCCGGGATCGTCGTCCTGCCGATGGTGCTGATGGGCGCGGTGATGGCGGTGTCGACGCCGAGCCTGGCGTCCGCGCAGGACCCGGTGTCGTTCATCGGGGAGTTGCTGCCCACCTGGATCTCGGTGCCGTACCTGGTCATCGCGCTGGTCGGGATGCTGCTGATCAACTCGATGTCGATGTACTCGGCCGGGTTCACCGCGCAGACGCTGGGCATCAAGGTGCCGCGCGCGTGGGCGGTGAGCGTGAACGCCGTGATCTCGCTGGTCTTCGGTTTCCTGCTGATGGTGGTGGCGACCAGCTTCATCGGGTCCTTCATCTCCTTCCTGACGCTGCTGGCCGTGGCGTTCTCGGCGTGGATCGGCGTCTTCGGCGTCGACATGACGCGCCGCAGGTCGTACGACGGCGAGGCGCTGATGGACACCACGCGCACCAGCGCCTACTGGTACCGGGGCGGTTTCGCGTGGCAGGCCATGACGGCGTGGGGCGTGGCGCTGGCAGTGGGCCTGCTGTTCACGAAGGTCGACTGGTTCGCCGGGCCGCTCGCCGGCTCCTGGGTGGGCGTGAACGGTCTGGGCTGGCTGGTGACGATCGTGGTGGCGGCCGTGCTGTACGCCGTGCTGCCGCGTACCGCGCGGAAGGGGACCGACGGCGGCGCGGAGCCCTCACCGGCGTCCGTCACCGTCCGCCTCTGACGGCGGACCCGGGCGCGCCCGGCGACGGCCCGCCCGCCGGCGGACCCGGACGGACGCGGAACTGCCCCGGCTCACATGGTGAGCCGGGGCAGTTCCGTGTACGAGGAGAGGGGCAGCGGGGATTAGCCCATCTCCTCCAACGCCTTGCCCTTGGTCTCCTTCACGTACTTGAGCACGAAGGGGATGGAGAGCACGGCGAAGACCGTGTAGATGATGTACGTCCCGGAGAGGTTCCAGTCCGCCAGGGACGGGAAGCTCGCGGTGATGGCCCAGTTGGCGATCCACTGCGCGGAGGCGGCGACGCCGAGCGCGGCGGCGCGGATCCGGTTGGGGAACATCTCGCCGAGGAACACCCAGACCACCACGCCCCAGGAGAGGGCGAAGAAGAGCACGAAGAGGTGGGCGGCGACCAGGGCGACGACGCCCTGGGTCTCGGGCAGCTTGCCGCCGACGAGGTCGGCGGAGAAGGCCCAGGCCTCGAAGGCTAGGGCGATCGCCATACCGGCGGAGCCGACGAGGGCGAGCGGCCGGCGGCCGACCCGGTCCACCAGGACCATGGCGATCACGGTGCCGATGATGTTGATGATCGACGTGGTGAACGAGTAGAAGAACGAGCTCGACGGGTCGATGCCGACCGACTGCCACAGCGTCGAGGAGTAGTAGAACGCGACGTTGATGCCGACGAGCTGCTGGAAGACGGACAGGCCGATACCCACCCAGACGATCGGCAGGAAGCCGAAGCGGCTGCCGAGCAGGTCACGGAAGGTCGACTTGTGCTCGCGGTGCATGGCCGTCTCGATCTCCCGGACGCGCGCGTCCAGGTCGACGGCCTTGCCCTCGACCTCGGCGAGGACCTCCTTGGCCCGGTCCTTGCGGCCGACGGAGATGAGGAAGCGCGGCGACTCGGGGATCGCGAAGGAGAGCAGGCCGTAGAGCATGGCCGGGATCACCATGACGCCGAGCATCCACTGCCAGGCCTCCAGGCCGCCGATCTCACCGCGCTGGTCGCCGTCGGCCATGTTGAGGATGGCCCAGTTGACCAGCTGGGAGACGGCGATGCCCACGACGATGGCGGCCTGCTGGAAGGAGCCCAGCCGACCGCGGTAGGCCGCGGGAGCGACCTCGGCGATGTAGGCGGGGCCGATCACCGAGGCCATGCCGATGGCGAAGCCACCGACCACGCGCCACAGGGCGAGGTCCCAGAGGGCGAACGGCAGGGCCGACCCGACGGCGCTGACGGTGAAGAGGACGGCGGCGATCTGCATGCAGCGGATGCGGCCGATGCGGTCCGCGATGCGGCCGGCGGTCGCGGCACCGATGGCACAGCCGATCAGCGCGATGGCGATCACCTGGGCGAGGGTGCCGGAGCCGATCTCGTACCGGTCGCGGATGGCTTCTACGGCGCCGTTGATGACGGAGCTGTCGTAGCCGAAGAGGAATCCGCCCATCGCGGCGGCGGCCGTGATGAAGATGACATGGCCGAGGTGGTCGGGATGGGCCTCTCGGGCCCCCGACGCCGGCGGCTTCGCTGTGCTGGTCACGTGAACTCCTGGTACCCGGCGTCGTCGCCGGGCATGGGGGGCGAGCCCTTCCAGTGGCGCACAACATCACGCCGCCCACCACTTGAAGGTAAAAGCAACGTTGCAGAGACTATGCCTTCAAGTTTCGAAGTCAAGAGTCTGAGGTCTGTGAATCTGAGCGCACGGCGTGTCGACTTGCGTTCAGGCCTTGAAGAGATTTCGGGGAGGGTGAGCCACGCTCAGCGGAGGCGCTGGCTGATCACCTTCGAGACGCCGTCCCCCTGCATGGACACGCCGTAGAGCGCGTCCGCGACCTCCATCGTCCGCTTCTGGTGGGTGATCACGATCAGCTGGGAGCTCTCCTGGAGTTCCCGCATGATCCGGATCAGCCGCTGGAGGTTGGTGTCGTCCAGCGCCGCCTCGACCTCGTCCATCACGTAGAACGGACTCGGCCGTGCCTTGAAGATCGACACCAGCAGGGCGACGGCCGTCAGGGACCGCTCACCGCCCGACAGCAGCGACAGCCGCTTGACCTTCTTGCCCGGCGGACGGGCCTCGACGTCCACACCCGTGGTGAGCATGTGCTCGGGATCTGTCAGGACGAGCCGTCCCTCGCCACCCGGGAAGAGCCGGGAGAAGACTCCCTCGAACTCCCGGGCCGTGTCCCGGTACGCCTCCGTGAAGACCTGCTCGACGCGTTCGTCCACCTCCTTCACCACCTGAAGCAGGTCGGCCCGCGTCTTCTTCAGGTCTTCGAGCTGCTCGGAGAGGAACTGGTGGCGCTCCTCCAGCGCCGCGAACTCCTCCAGCGCCAGCGGATTCACCTTCCCGAGCTGTTGGTACGCCCGTTCGGCCGACTTCAGCCGTTTCTCCTGTTCGGCGCGGACGAAACGTCTCGGCTGATTGCGCGGGTGCTCCGGGTCCTCGGGGAGGTCCTCCCCCTCGGCGGGCAGCGACGGCGGAACGAGCTGTTCCGGCCCGTACTCGGCCACCAGGACCGTCGGCTCGACGCCCAGCTCCTCCAGCGCCCTGCTCTCCAGCTGCTCGATACGCAGCCGCTTCTCCGCGCCCAGCACCTCGCCCCGGTGCACCGAGTCGGTGAGCTTGTCCAGCTCGCCCTTGAGGTCCCGGCCCCGGGCCCGTGCCTCCGCCAGGTCCCGCTCACGCGCCGCCTTGGCGCTCTCGGCGGCGGCCCGCTCCAGGTCCGCCCGCACCAGCGACACCTCGACGTGCGCGAGCAGCTGACGGGCCCCGGACGCGACGGCGGCGGCGACCTCGGCCTCGTGACGCAGCCGGGCGCGGCGCCGCTCCGCACGCGCGCGTGCCTCCCGTTCGGCGCGGGCGGCCCGGTCGAGGCCGTCGGCGCGTCCCGCCAGCCCCTTGACCCGCTCCTCGTGCGTACGGAGCTGGAGGCGGGCCTCCATCTCGGTCTGCCGGGCGTTGGCCCCATCGGCGGCGAGCCGGTCCCGCACGGAGGTGTCGGGCTCGTCCTCCCCGTCCCCGAAGGGGCCGGTCTCCTGGGCGGCCAGCAGCCGCTCGGCCAGCTCCTCGGCCTCCGCGGTGGCCCGCTCCAGCGCCTCCTGGGCGCGGTCGGCGGCCGCGGCGGTGCGCTCCGCCTCCCCCGCGGCACCGCGCGCCTGCCCGGCGAGCCGCCCGAGCGCCTGGGCGACGGACGACTTCTCCCGGTCGGCCGCCCGGCGCCGGTCCGCCAGCTCCTCGACCCGGGCGGCGCAGGCACGGCGGCGCTCCGTGGCGTCCTGCTGCGCGGCCGCCAGCTTCTCGCACCGCACTGCCAGTCCGGCCAGCTCGGCGGCGGCCTCGTCGACGGACGCCCGGACCTCCAGCAGGCTGGGCGCCCCGGCCGATCCGCCGTGCGCGAAGTGCGCCCCGAGGACGTCCCCCTCGGCGGTGACGGCGACCAGCCCGGGGCGGGCGTACACCAGGTCCTCGGCGTCCTCCAGGGTCGCGACGACCACGACGTCGCGCAGCAGTCGCCGCACGGCGGGCATCAGCTCCGCGGGCCCGCGCACCAGGTCCACGGCGTACGTCCGGCCCGCCCCGCGCTCCCGGCCCGGGGAGCCGCCCGGCAGCCCGGATCCGGGTCCGTCCGGCACCCCGGATCCGGGCCCGTCCGGCAAGCCCCCCAGCAGCAGGGCCGCGCGCCCCGCGTCCTGCTTGCGCAGCAGCCGGATCGCCTCGGCGGCCGTCGCCGGGTCCCGCACCGCGACCGCGTCGGCGGCGGCGCCCAGGGCGGCGGCCACCGGCACCTCGTACCCGGGCGTCACGGTGAGCAGCTCGGCGGCCGGGCCCAGCAGGCCGGCCAGCCGGTCGGCGGCACCCAGCAGCGCGCCCGTCCCGTCCTTGCGGCGCAGGCCCAGCGCCAGCGCCTCGTGCCGCGCGGCGAGGGCGGCCCGCTTGCGCTCCGCCGCGGTGGCGGCCTCCCGCGCCGCGCCGAGGGCGGCCTCCGCGTCCGCCAGCTCCCGCTTGGCCGCCTCGTGCATGTCGGCCAGCTCGGCGTCTCCGGCGTCCAGCCCGTCGACCTCAGCCTTGAGCGCCTCGTACTCCTCCTGCGCGGCGACCGCCCGCTCCCGCGCCTCGTCGCGGGCGGCGGCCAGCCGGTCGATCTCGGCCTGGGCGGAGGCGGCGCGGGAACGGGCGGCGCCCACCTGCCCACTCAGCCGGGCCAGCCCCTCGCGCCGGTCGGCGATCGCCCGGGCGGCGTCCCTCAGCCGGCGCTCCTCCGCCGCCAGCTCACGCTCCAGCTCGGCGCGGTGGGCGACGGTGTCCTCCAGCGCCCGCCGGGCCGCCTCCAGTGCGGCCGCCAGCTCCGCCTCCTGCTCGCGGATCCTGGCGGCCTCCCGCTCCAGGTCCTCGGGATCCCGGCCGCGGCGCTCCTCGACCGGCGGGGCGGTGGCGCTCTTCACCCGGGCGTCGGCCAGCGAGACGGTGCCGCGCACCCGCTCGGCCAGCTGCGACAGCTGGTACCAGGTCTGCTGGGCGCGCTGGAGCCGGGGCGCGAGGCGCCGCACCTCGTCCTCCAGCTCCGTCTCCCGTCCGAGCGCCGCCTTCAGGTCGGCCTCCGCCCGCTCCTTGCGCTCCTTCAGCGCGGCCTCGTCGGCGATCTCGGCCTTCAGCGCCCGCTGGAGGCGTACGAGGTCGTCGGCGAGCAGCCTGAGCCGGGCGTCGCGCAGGTCGGCCTGGATGACGGCGGCCCGCCGCGCGACCGCGGCCTGCCGGCCGAGCGGCTTGAGCTGGCGGCGCAGCTCGTCGGTGAGGTCCTGGACGCGGGCGAGGTTGGCCCGCATCGCGTCCAGTTTCCGCAGGGCCTTCTCCTTGCGCTTGCGGTGCTTGAGGACGCCGGCGGCCTCCTCGATGAACGCCCGGCGGCCCATCGGATCGGCGTGCAGGACGGAGTCGAGCTGGCCCTGCCCGACGATGACGTGCATCTCCCGGCCGATGCCGGAGTCACTGAGGAGGTCCTGGATGTCCAGGAGCCGGCAGGTGTCGCCGTTGATCTGGTACTCGCTGCTGCCGCCCCGGAACATGATCCGGGTGATGGTGACTTCGGCGTAGTCGATGGGCAGCGCGCCGTCGGAGTTGTCGATGGTGAGGGAGACCTCGGCGCGGCCGAGCGGCGGCCGGCCGGTCGTCCCGGCGAAGATGACGTCCTCCATCTTCCCGCCGCGCAGCGTCTTGGCTCCCTGTTCACCCATGACCCAGGAGAGCGCGTCCACCACATTGGACTTGCCCGAGCCGTTCGGCCCCACCACGCACGTGATTCCCGGTTCGAACCGGAGGGTGGTGGCCGAGGCGAAGGATTTGAAACCACGCAGGGTAAGGGCCTTGAGGTGCACGCCCCCGGACTCTACCTGCCGCTTCTCGTTTGACCGATGAATGCGCAGGGCACATCAGAGGTCAAGGATCAGTGGAACGCCGGTGACGGCGGGGGGAAGGGAAAAGAAAGAAGGGACGCCGAAGCGTCCCTTGCATATCTCGCGAGAGTGTTTCTCACCGTGCCCGATACCCTGAGGTGCTGATACGGGCCTTGCCGACGGGGGCTGGGATCAGGTGAGCGCAGGCTCCGCCTTGGGTACGTCGATGTCGATGCCGTCGAGCAACGACTCGCTGTGAGCGGCGGCGTTCAGCGCGTCGTTCTCGGACTGAATCCGTACGAGCTCGGACTCGAGGTCCTGGACGCGCTGCTGAAGCCGTCGCATCTCGGCGAGAAGTCGCGGGTCGGAACCGCCGACATAACCGAGAAGCGCCTTTGCCATGACTTTTGGTCCTCCACACTGAGTGACCGACCGAAGCGGTGTGGGTCGTGAGGGATTTGGCACCCGCGATGTCCGGCAGTGCTTGGAGCCGCTGCGGTTCTCACTGCCAAACAGCTAGGGTGCGCGGGGCTTCCAGAGTCTCACCAAAAAGTTTGACGGTCAACACGATCACGCCCCGCATCAAGGGGCAACCGGGGGGCGTGCGGCCGCGAGCCGTGCGGCGGCGCCTCTCACTGCGGTGCCCAGGGGCGTTCCGGGCGATCCTCGAAGGGCCTCTCGGACCCTTTGGATCATCCTTACCCGCGCAGCCTGGCACGCCGAGCGATTCTTGGCAACCACCAGGTCATTTCTGCCCTGCGCACATGCCCGCGGCAGCTTCGCGGGGTGCCGGACACCCGTCGCGGGCCGGCGTCGGCGGCGGAATCGTCACCGGATGGCGAAGCCGTCGTAGCCGCCGCGCGGAGCGCCCCATATCTCCGTGACTCCGTCGACGCGCCCGGGTGTGTCGCCCGAGCGAAGCCACTCCAGCAAACGGTGGCAATTCTCACTCGGCCCCTCGGCCACCACCTGCACCCGGCCGTCGTCCAGATTCAGGGCGAAACCGGTGAGCCCTCCGATCTCCAGAGCATTCGCCCTGGTGAACCAGCGGAAGCCCACTCCCTGTACTCGGCCGCGTACCCAGGCGGTGAGCCGTGCGTCGTCGTTCATGGCTGCACGCTAACCGGCCAATCGCACGGGGAGCACTTCTCGCCCTCGCGTCATGGCGTACAGTCCCGACGAAATGAGCCTCACCCGTTCGGACGAGTGACCGAATGTCGCCGGTGCACGGACGGGACGTCGAAGCAGGAAGGCACTGGAGATGGGACGCCACCGGAAGAACCGGGCCGTGGTGCCCGTACGCACCGGGCTGCTCGGCGCCTCCGCCGCGCTGGCGATGGGCGCCGTCGCCGTGACCTCCGGCCTGCTGCCCGGTGGCGACACCTTCACCCTCGGCGGCAGCGGCGCGGGCGAGCGCGTACACGCCGGGAGCGCCCCCGAGCTGAACGCGCAGGGCGGCTCCAGCGCCACTCCCGATGGCCCCTCCACCGCCGCGAGCCGCAGCGCCGAGCGGATCCCGGCGGCGCCCGCGATCCCCTCCGCGGCGCCGTCGGCGCCGGCGTCCTCCGCACCGGCGTCCTCCGCGCCGCCGCAGCAACCGAAGAAGACGAAGGCGCCGGCGAAGAAGACGGCGACCAGGAGTGCGACGCCCGTGCGCACGGCGACGCCCGCGCCCGAGCGGACCACCGAGCGGCCCGAGGTGCCCTCCGTCCCGTCCACGGCCCCTGCCGCCGCCGACCCCGGCCGGGAAGCGGCCGCCGAGGCCGCGGTACTCGCCCTGGTCAACGCGGAGCGCGCCAAGGTGGGCTGCAGCCCGGTGCAGGCTTCCCGCGGGCTGGCGGCGCTGGCCGGCGCGTACAGCAAGGACATGGCCGAGCGCGGCTTCTTCTCGCACACCGACCCGGACGGGGCGACGCCCTGGGACCGCGCCGCCAAGGCGGGTGTCCAGGGGCTCGCCGCGGAGAACATCGCGCGCGGACAGGCCGACGCGCGGGCCGTGATGGACTCGTGGATGAACAGCGACGGCCACCGCGCCAACATCCTCAACTGCGACTACACGCGGCTCGGCGTCGGCGTGCACTTCGCCGATGGCGGCCCTTGGTGGACGCAGAACTTCGGCTTCTGACCCACCGGCCCGCCCGCGGCGTCACGCCGGGGTGAGCGGCGGGGCGAGGCGCGGCGGGCGCTGGCAGCGCGGGCAGAAGTAGCTGGACCGGTTCATCCAGGGGCGTCGGCGCATCGCTGTGCCGCAGCGCCGGCAGGGCTCGCCCTCGCGGCCGTAGGCGTCCAGGGAGCGGTCGAAGTACCCGGACTCGCCGTTCACGTTCACGTACAGGCTGTCGAAGCTGGTGCCGCCGACCGCGAGGGCGGCCGTCATGACGTCCCGTACGTGCCCGAGGAGCTCGGCCGACCGGGGGCGGGTGAGCGTCGCGGTGGGCCGGTCGTAGTGCAGGCGGGCGCGCCACAGCGCCTCGTCCGCGTAGATGTTGCCGACGCCGCTGATGAGCGACTGGTCGAGCAGGGCGCGTTTCACGGTCGTACGGCGCAGGCGCAGCGCCGTGTGGAAGGCGGCCTCGTCGAACTGGGGGTCCAGGGGGTCGCGCGCGATGTGCGCGATCGCCAGGGGCAGCCCGTCGGGGGTGTTCTCGTGCAGGGAGAGCCCGCCGAAGGTGCGCTGGTCGACGAAGCGCAGCTCGGTCCCGAGCCCGTCGTCGAAGCGGATACGGATCCGCAGGTGCTTCTCGTCCGCCGCGTCCTCCGGCTGCACGAGCAGCTGCCCGCTCATGCCCAGGTGCCCGAGCACGGACGCGTCGGTGTCCTCCAGCGGCAGCCAGAGGTACTTGCCGCGCCGGCGCGCCACGCCGAAGCGGTGCCCCCGCAGCCGGCCGCGGAAGTCCTCGCCGCCCGCGAGGTGCCGCCGGACGGCGCGCGGGTGGAGGACCTGGACGTCGGAGACGGTACGGCCGCTGACCCAGCGCTCCAGGCCGCGCCGTACGACTTCGACCTCGGGCAGCTCGGGCACGGCGCTCCTTCACGGTTCGGCGGGATCATGGGGAAACCCCGCCGCACGGTATGTGCGACGGGGCAGGAACGAGCAGCTCAGGCCGTGGCCTGCGGGGCTTCGGAATCCGAAGAGGTGTCGGCGGCCTCTTCGGCTTCGGATCCGTCGCCGTTGCGCGTACCGGTGCCGGTGCCGGTGCCGGTGCCGGAAGCCGAATCCGTGCCGGTACCGGAATCCGTGCCGGTGACCGGGCCGGATTCGGCCGCGGCCTTGGCCGCCGCCTCCCGCTCGTCGGCGGCCGCCCGGATGGCGCGCCAGGCGGATTCCGCCGCCTGCTGCTCCGCTTCCTTCTTGCTGCGGCCGGTGCCGGTGCCGTACGAGACACCACCGACGCGGGCAGCAGCAGTGAAGGTCTTCTCGTGGTCCGGTCCGGTCTCGGTGACCAGGTACTCCGGAACGCCGAGGCCCTCGGCCGCGGTGAGCTCCTGGAGACTGGTCTTCCAGTCCAGGCCGGCGCCGAGGTTCGACGACTTCTCGATCAGCGGGTCGAAGAGCCGGTGCACCAGCTCGGACGCCGCCTCGAGACCCTGGTCGAGATAGACCGCGCCGATCACCGCTTCCAGGGTGTCGGCGAGGATGGATGCCTTGTCCCGGCCCCCGGTGCCCTCTTCGCCCCGGCCCAGCCGGATGAAGGAGCCCAGGTCGAGGCCACGGCCGACCTCCGCCAGTGCACGCGAGTTGACCACCGCGGCCCGCAACTTGGCCAGCTGGCCTTCGGGCAGGTCGGGGTGGGTGCGGTACAGCGTGTCCGTGACCACCAGGCCGAGCACGGAGTCCCCGAGGAACTCCAGCCGCTCGTTGGTGGGCAGACCGCCGTTCTCGTACGCGTACGAGCGGTGGGTCAGCGCACGCACCAGAAGGGCGGACTCGAGGTGGTACCCGAGCCGCCCTTCCAGAAGCGTGTGGGACGAGGCCGTGTTCTCCGCCTGCTTCTTGGCGTCATCCGCCGTTTTGGAGTTGGACACGGTGCCTCTCACCAGCCCGCTCAGACCGAGAGGACCTGGCGCTTGTTGTACGTGCCGCAGCTGGGGCACGCGATGTGCTGCTGCTTCGGCTCCTGGCAACGCTCACACGAAACCAGGGTGGGGACCGCAGCCTTCCACTGCGACCGGCGGTGGCGCGTGTTGCTGCGCGACATCTTCCGCTTCGGAACAGCCACGGCTACTTCTCCTGCTTCTCGTCGACGCCCGCTTCGGCGCCGCTCATGTTGTCCTTCTCGCCGGTCCCGAGTGAATCGGCGAGTCCCTGCAGTGCCGCCCAACGGATGTCGACGGCGTCATGGTGGTGGTCGGGGTTCTCGTTCAGGTTGGCTCCGCATTCGGCGCACAACCCGGCACAGTCCTCCCGGCACACCGGCTGCATCGGCAGTGCGAGCACCACCGCATCACGCAGCACGGGCTCGAGGTCGAACATGCCGTCCTCGAGGGGGGTCATGTCCTCGTCGTCCTCGGCATCGTCGTCCGCGGCCGCCTTGCGGTGGCCCCGGTCGTCGGTGTCGGGGTACGAGAACATCTCCTGGAAGTCCGCCGCGACATCCTGGCGCAGCGGCTCCAGACACCTTACGCACTCCCCCTCGGCCGACGCACGGGCGGTGCCTGTGACAAGCACCCCTTCCATGACCGACTCGAGGCGGAGGTCCAGCACGACGGGCGAGCCCTGGGGCACGCCGATGACTCCGTCGATGCCGAGGTCCACGGGGGCCTCGACCGTGCGGGAGATCCGCTGGAGGGCACCGGGACGCCGGCCCAGCTCGTGCGTGTCGAACACGAGGGGGTTGCGGTGGTCGAGGCGCGTACTCAGGGTTCTTCCTGCTTTCGGATCGTCTGGGGGCGGCCCGGCGTCGGAACCGACGAGGGCACGCGGGATCGCGGACGTACTCGCGACCGAAGAGCCAGGATACTGGACGCTTCGCTCACGGCCCAATCCGGGACGGTCAGTGCCCCTGGCCGTGGCCCTGCTCGTACTGCCGGAGCCGGTCCAGGTCGATCATGCCGGTGTCGAAGAAGCTGGTCTCGTCGAGGGCGGCGGCCTGCTGCGGCTGCGCCGGCTGCTGCTGCTGGTGGTGGTGGTGCTGGTCGTACGCGTAGGGCTGCTCGCCGTAGCCCTGGGCCTGGGCCTGGGCCTGGGCCTGGTCGTAGCCCTGGTAGGCGTACGGGTCCTGCTGGTAGGCGTAGGCGTCCTGGGGCTGCTGGTAGGCGTACGGGTCGGGCTGCTGGGCCGGGATGTGCGCGGCGGCGGCCTGCGCGGGGTCCTGGGCGGCCGGCCGGCCCGGCTGCGGGTCCGCCAGCTCGGCCAGGCCCGCCAGGTAGTCCGCGTCACTGGTGTGCTGCCGGGCGCCGCCCGCCGCGTCCTGGGCGGCCATGTGGGCGCCGAGGTCGTCGGTGGCGATCCGCCCGTGCAGCTTCTGGCGGCCGCGGCCCACCGCCTCCAGGGTCTTGGTGAGCACGGCCTCGAAGGCGCTGATCTTGGCGTCGACGTACTCGTCCGCGCGCCGGACCAGGGTCTGCGGGTCGGCGCTGTACTCCGGGGCGTCCTCGTCCGCGTAACCCTGGTCGTCGAGGCCGGGGCCCCGGCCGAGGAGCTTCTCGCGGCCGCGGTCGACCGAGCCGATGGTCTTGGTGAGGACGACCTCGAAGTTGGCGAGCTTGGAGTCGACGTAGTCGTCGGCCTCGGCGCGGATCTCCTCGGCCTCCCTGCGGGCCTCGGAGAGGATGCGGTCGGCCTCCTCCTGGGAGCGGCGGGCGACCTGGGTGTCGGAGATCAGCGAGCCGCGCTCGGCGTGGGCGGCCTCGATGATCCGCTCGGCCTCCTGGCGGGCCTGCTCGACCAGCTGTTCACGGCCGCCGATGAGCTCCTGGGCCTGGGCCAGCGAGCCCGGCAGGGCCTGGCGCAGCTCGTCGAGCATCGCGAGCAGCTCGGCGCGGTTGACCACGCAGGAGGCCGACATGGGCATGGAACGGGCGCTCGCGACCGTCTCGACGATCTCGTCGAGCTTCTTCTGCACGTCCACCGTGTGCTCGCCACTCTCTACAGCCGGATTGGAGACGGACGGGACGACTGTAAGGCCAGTCGGCGCCGTCCCGACAGCGGGTGACGGGCCGTCAGGTGCTCACTTCTCGCCCAGCCGCCTCACCAGGGCCTCGTGCACGACCGGCGGCAGCAGGTGCGAGACGTCCCCGCCCCAGGCGGCGACCTCCTTGACCAGCGAGGAGGAGAGGAAGCTGTAGGTCGGGTTGGTGGGGACGAAGAGCGTCTCCACCCCCGACAGCCCGTTGTTCATCTGGGCCATCTGCAGCTCGTAGTCGAAGTCGCTGACGGCGCGCAGCCCCTTGACGATGGCGGGGATGTCGCGCTCCTTGCAGAAGTCGACGAGCAGGCCGTGGTGGGACTCCACCTCGACGTTTCCGTACTCGCCGGTGACCTGGCGGATGAGCTCCATCCGCTCCTCGACGGTGAACAGCCCCTTCTTGGACTGGTTCACCATCACCGCGACGTGGACGACGTCGTACAGCTTGGAGGCGCGGGCGATGATGTCGAGGTGCCCGTTGGTGATGGGGTCGAACGACCCCGGACAGACTGCGCGGCGCAACTGGATTCCCTCGCTCTCCGAACCGGTCATCGTGCGTCTTCGCACGTAGAGGCGGCGCGACCGTACCAAAACGTTCCCTCGCCGTAGCGACGGGCCCGCAGTGGCTCGAAACCCTCCGGCCAGGCGAATTCCCCGCCCCTGGTGCTGCGCTCCACGGTGACGAGCGCATCGTCGGCGAGCCAGCCCTTGGTGCGGAGTGTGAGGAGTATCTCGCCAAGATCGTCGTCGGAGACCGCGTACGGCGGGTCGAGGAAGACCACGTCGTACGGGGCGGTGGGCTCCGGCCCCGTGACGATCTGCTCGGCCTTGCCGGCACGGACCTCGGCGCCGGGCAGGCCGAGGGCGCGGACGTTCTCCCGGACCGTGCGGGCGGCCCGCTGGTCGGCCTCGACGAGCAGGGCGTGGGAGGCGCCCCGGGAGAGCGCCTCCAGACCGACGGCGCCGGACCCGGCGTACAGGTCGGCGATCCGGATGCCGTCGAGCGTCCCGAGGAGCGCCTCCCAGGTGGAGAACAGCCCCTCACGCGCCCGGTCGGAGGTGGGGCGGGTGCCGTTGCCCGGCGGCACGGCCAGGCGGCGTCCGCCGGCCGCGCCGGCGATCACGCGGGTCATCTGAGGTCCTTAGCCGTCCTGTGGATGCTGGTGACTCCACGATATGGGCTTCCGGGGGATGCGCACGGCTCAGCCCTTCTCCAGGTACTGCTCCCGCTCCTTGTCGAGCAGCGCGTCCAGGGCCGTGCGCAGCTCCGGGAGGCGCTCCAGCTCGGGGTCGGCGGCGACGACGGCCACCGCCTCCTCGCGGGCGGCGGCGATGACCTCCTCGTCCTCGATGACGGCGAGCATGCGAAGACTGGAACGCACGCCGGACTGGGCCTGGCCGAGGACGTCGCCCTCGCGGCGCTGTTCGAGGTCGATACGGGAGAGCTCGAAGCCGTCGAGGGTGGAGGCGACGGCGGCGAGGCGCTGCCGGGCGGGGCTCGCCTCGGGCATCTCGGTGACCAGCAGGCACAGTCCGGGGGCGGAGCCACGGCCCACCCGGCCGCGCAACTGGTGCAGCTGGGAGACACCGAACCGGTCCGCGTCCATGATCACCATGGCGGTGGCGTTGGGGACGTTCACGCCGACCTCGATGACGGTCGTGGCGACCAGGACGTCGGCGTCGCCCGCGGCGAAGCGGCGCATGACGGCGTCCTTGTCGTCGGGGGCCATCCTGCCGTGCAGCACCTCGACGCGCAGTCCGGCGAGCGGGCCCTTGGCGAGCTGGTCGGCGACGTCCAGCACGGCCAGCGGAGGCCGCTTCTCCGCGTCGCCCTCCTTGGCCTTCTTCTTCTCGTCCTCCTCGTCGCCGATGCGGGGGCAGACGACGTACGCCTGGTGGCCGTTCTCCACCTCCTCGCGGACCCGCTCCCAGGCGCGCGCCAGGAAGTGCGGCTTGTCGGCGGCCGGGACGACGTGGCTGGCGATCGGTGAGCGGCCGGCGGGGAGCTGGTCGAGGACGGAGGTCTCCAGGTCGCCGAAGACGGTCATCGCGACCGTGCGCGGGATGGGCGTGGCGGTCATCACCAGCAGGTGCGGCGGTTGCTTGCCCTTGCCGCGCAGGGCGTCGCGCTGCTCGACGCCGAAGCGGTGCTGCTCGTCGACGACCACCAGGCCCAGGTCGTGGAACTGGACCTTGTCCTCGATCAGCGCGTGCGTGCCGATGACGATGCCCGCCTCGCCGGTGACCAGGTCCAGCAGTGCCTGCCGGCGGGCGGCGGTCCCCATCGACCCGGTCAGGAGCACCACCTTGGTGGCGTGCTCGGCGCCGCCGAGCATGCCCCCCTGGGCGAGCTCGCCCATCATCTCGGTGACGGACCGGTGGTGCTGCTGGGCGAGGACCTCGGTGGGCGCGAGCATGGCGGCCTGTCCGCCCGCGTCGACCACGGCGAGCATCGCCCGCAGCGCCACCATGGTCTTTCCGCTGCCCACCTCACCCTGGAGGAGGCGGTGCATCGGGTGCTCCGTGGCCAGGTCGCCGAAGATCTCCCCCGACACCTTCTCCTGGCCCTCGGTGAGGGTGAAGGGCAGCTTGGCGTCGAAGGCGTCCAGCAGCCCGCCCGGCACCGGTTTGCGCGCCACCGCGGGCAGTTGGGTGTCGGCGAACCGCCGCCGGGCCAGCGCTACCTGGAGGACGAACGCCTCGTCCCACTTCAGCCGCTCGCGGGCGTCGGCGATGTCGGCCTTGGTGCGCGGGCGGTGGATCTTGCGCAGGGCGTCCGGCAGGTCGGTGAGGCCGCGGCCCTCCCGCAGGGCGGGCGGCAGCGGGTCGACGGCCTCCACCGCGCTGGGGAGCACCGCGTCGACCGCCTTGGCGATCTTCCAGGACTCCAGCTTGGTGGTGGCCGGGTAGATCGGGAGGAGGGCCCCGGCCCAGCTGTCCACGGCGCTCTCTCCGTCCTCGCCGCGCAGCAGTTCGTACGCGGGGTGGGCGAGCTGCGTCTTGCGGTTGAAGACGGACACCTTGCCGGCGAACATCGCGCGCGTGCCGGGCAGGAGGTCCTTGTGCGGCTTGTGGACGCCCTTGCCGAAGAAGACCAGCTGGAGCCGTCCGCTGCCGTCGGTGATGGTCACCTCCAGGCGCTGGCCGCGTCCCTTGGCGCCGTTGAACGTCAGTACGCGCGCGTCCGCCACCCGGGCCACCACCGTGACGTGCTCGTCCAGCGGCAGGTCTGCGAGGGTGGTGAGCTCACCGCGCTCCGCGTACCGCCGCGGGTAGTGGTGCAGCAGGTCACCGACGGTGTGCAGGTCGAGATGCTCGGCCATCACCTTGGCGGTGGCGGCGCCGAGCTGCTTCTTCAGTGGTTCGTCGAGAGCTGACACGTTCCCATTGCACACCACGCCACTGACAGGCGTGCGCACCTGTGGACGACGCGTGCCCCGGGCGGGAGGAACCGCACACGACGGAGCGGGGGCGCTGCCCGCGCGCAGAGGCCCGTCGCCGGCTACTCGACGCCGATCAGGAGCAGCGGGGCCTGGGGGCCGCCCGCGTAGGTGACCGTGTCCACGGCGAGGTGGGACTCGCGTACGTGGGCCTCCAGGCGGGCCGCCAGTCCGGCCGGGGCGTCCTCGGCGAGGACCAGGGTGACCAGCTCGCCGCCCGCCGAGAGCATGCGGTCGAGGACCGTGGCGGCGGTGGTCGCCACGTCCTGGCCGATCACGGCGACGTCGCCGTCGATCAGACCGAGGACGTCACCGGCCTGGCAGACGCCCGCCGAGGTGAACGACCGGTGCTCGGCCACGGTCAGTTCGCCGTAGCGCGTGGCGCCCGCCGCCGCGGTCATGGCGACGACGTCCTCGTCGAAGCGCCGGTCCGGTTCGTGGACGGCGAGGGCGGCGATGCCCTGGACGGCGGCGCGCGTGGGAACGAGCGCCACCCGGATGCCTTCCGCCCGGGCCTGCTCGGCCGCGGCCGCCGCGGTGTGCCGCAGCGCCGCGTCGTTCGGCAGCAGGACGACCTCCCGCGCGTGGGCGCGCCGGATGGCGTCGACCAGCTCCCCGCTGGCCGGCGGCTCCCCGGGGCGGGCCAGCACCGTCGTCGCGCCCGCCTCGGCACACAGGTGGGCGAGCCCCTCGCCGGGCAGGACTGCCACCACGGCGCGCCCCGCGCGTTCCTCGGGCACCGCCGTGCCGGACGTACCGAAGTGCGTGATCCGGATGCGGTGCGGGCGCCCCGCCTCGACGCCCGCCTCCACCGCCGCGCCGGCGTCGTCGACATGGACGTGGACGTTCCACAGTCCGTCGCCGCCCACCACCACCAGGGAGTCGCCGAGCGCGTCGAGCCGGTCGCGGAGCCGGGCGACGGCCGCCTGGTCGGCCTCCAGCAGGTAGATGACCTCGTAGGCGGGCCCGGCCTCGGCGCAGGGCTCCACGACGGGCGCGGCTCCCCGGGGTGCTCGTGGCCCCCGCGCCGGCGCCTGCCCGGACACCGCCTCCACCAGCGCGCCCAGCACCGTGACGAGTCCGCGCCCGCCCGCGTCCACCACGCCGGCCCGCTCCAGGACGGCGAGCTGGGCGGGCGTGGCCTCCAGGGCCGCCCGGGCCCCGGCGTACGCGGCCCGGGCGACCGCCGCCACATCACCGGCACCCGGCGCATCGCCGGAGCCCGCCACCTCACCGGCGCCCCCCGCGCCGCCGGAGCCGGGTGCGTCACCCGAGCCGGAGCCCGCCGCCGCGGACGCGGCCGCCGCCGCGACGCTCAGGATCGTGCCCTCGACGGGGTGGGCGACCGCTTCCCGGGCGGACACGGAGGCCCGCCGCAGCGCCCTGGCCAGGTGATCCCCGTCACACCCCTCGGCGAGCACCTCGCTCATGCCGCGCAGCAGCTGGGACAGGATGGTGCCGGAGTTCCCCCGGGCACCGATGAGGGCGCCGTGCGCCATGGCGCGGACGGTGTCGGCGAAGTCGGGGGCAGCGATCGCGGCGAAGACGGCCTCCACCGCCTGGGAGGCGGACTCGACCGTCAGGTAGAGGTTGGTGCCGGTGTCCCCGTCCGCGACCGGGTAGACGTTGATCGAGTCGATCTCCTCGCGCTCCCGGCCGAGCGCCTCCAGCGCGAGTGAGCACCAGCTGCGGACCACTGCGGAATCGAGCGCCTGCGGCAGGGTCTGCGGCACCTGGTGTCCTCCTCGAGCAGCGCTGACTGCACGGCAGCGTAGACCCCGGGCGGGCCGGGGGGCCTGGGCGGGGGCCGGGCGAACCGTGGTAGTTTCGTTGCACCGGAGCAGTCGTTGTATGCTGCTCCGGTTGCCCGATGAAAGTCGGGCCATTCCCCCGGCAACGCCACTTCAGTCACCAGATCTGATTCCGGCTCGCCGGATTTCACTGTAAGTGCACCTGAAGTCTTTGGAGTGACCCGTGGCTGCCAACTGCGACGTCTGCGGCAAGGGGCCGGGCTTCGGCAACAACATCTCGCACTCGCACCGCCGTACGTCTCGTCGCTGGAACCCGAACATCCAGCGCGTGCGTGCCGTGGTCAGTGGGACGCCGAAGCGGCTCAACGCCTGCACCTCGTGCATCAAGGCCGGCAAGGTCTCGCGCTAACGCCGACGACGTTTCGTCGTAGCGCAGCCTCTGCGGTTGCCTTGAAAGCCGGTCCACCTCGGTGGACCGGCTTTTCGCCGTACCCGGACGCGTACCCGGGCACGTTTCCGGCCGCCCGCACCGTCCGCGCTCCGCGCGACCGCCTTATCGCGCCCCAGGGGCCGCCGAACCGCTCCCGCCCGGGGGACCCCACCGGCGGGAGCGGAGCCCCGCTAGCGGAAACGCCAGCCGTGGTCCACGGGGCCGATCCCGCCGCCCAGGGCGAACCCGGCCGCGATCGCCCCGGTCACGTACTCCTTGGCCTCCCGTACGGCCTCGGGGACCGCCAGGCCCTTGCCGAGGCCCGCCGCAACCGCCGAGGCCAGGGTGCAGCCCGTTCCATGGGTGTGGCGGTTGTCGTGCCGGGGGGCGCGCAGCCAGTGCTCCTCCGCGCCGTCGGTCAGCAGGTCCACCGCGTCCCCCGCCAGGTGCCCGCCCTTGATCAGCGCCCAGCGCGGCCCGTACTCCAGCACCGCGGCGGCGGCCCGCCGCAGATCGGCCTCGTCCTCCACGCGCACGCCGGTGAGCTGGGCCACCTCGTCCAGGTTCGGCGTCGCGACGGTGGCCACCGGCAGCAGCCGCTCGCGCACGGAGTCGAGCGCCGAGGCCGCCAGGAGCGGGTCGCCGTGCTTGGACACCCCGACCGGGTCGACGACCACCGGCGCGTCCGTCCCGGCCAGCAGCTCGGCCACCGCCTCCACGAGCGGCGCCGAGGCGAGCATGCCGGTCTTCACCGCCTGTACGCCGATGTCGTCGACGACGCCGCGGTACTGGGCGCGCACCGCCTCCACGGGCAGTTCCCAGGCGCCTTGCACACCCAGCGAGTTCTGCGCGGTGACGGCGGTGATCACGCTCATGCCGTGGACGCCGAGCGCCAGCATGGCCTTCAGGTCCGCCTGGATGCCGGCGCCGCCGCCGGAGTCGGAGCCGGCGACGGTCAGGACGCGGGGCGGCGCGGGGCGGCTCACTCGTCGTCCCCGAAGTGGTCCCAGCCGCCCTGGGTGTGCCACGGCGCGCCGTCGACGGTCACCTGGGGCAGGGCGGACGGGTTGAGCACCTCGCCGATGACCTTCCAGCGGGCGGGGAGCTTCACGTCCGGCGGGAAGGTGGCGACGATCGCGTGGTCCTCGCCGCCGGTGAGGACCCACTGCATGGGGTCGACGCCGACGGCCTGCCCGATGTCGTTCATCTGGGTCGGGATGTCGATGAGACCGGAGCGCAGGTCGATGCGGACCTTGCTGGCCTCGGCGATGTGCCCGAGGTCGGCGATCAGTCCGTCGCTGACGTCGCACATGGCGGTCGCGCCCAGCCCGGCGGCGGCGGGGCCCGCGTGGTAGGGCGGTTCGGGCCGCCGGTGGGCCTCCACGAAGGCGCGCGGCGAGCGGAACCCGCGCGAGAGCACCGCGTACCCGGCCGCCGACCAGCCCAGCCAGCCGGTGTACGCGACCACGTCGCCGGGCTGCGCCCCGCCCCGGGTGACCGGCTCGTGGTTGCGCAGGTCGCCCAGCGCGGTGATGGCGACGGTGATCGTGTCGCCGCGCACGACGTCGCCGCCGACCACGGCCGCGCCCGCGACCTGGCACTCGTCGCGGAGACCGTCCATGAGCTCCGTGGGCCAGGTGACCGGGAGTTCGGCGGGGACGACCAGGCCGAGCAGCAGCGCGGTGGGGACGGCGCCCATGGCGGCGATGTCCGCGAGGTTCTGCGCGGCGGCCTTGCGGCCGACGTCGTACGCGGTGGACCAGTCGCGCCGGAAGTGCCGTCCCTCCAGCAGGATGTCCGTACTGGCCACCACGCGCCGGTCGGGTGCGGCCACGACCGCGGCGTCGTCGCCGGGCCCGATCCGTACCGCCGGGGTGGAGGTGAGCCGGGAGGTGAGCTCCCTGATCAGCCCGAACTCCCCCAACTCGCCGACAGTGCCCTTCATCGCTGTGCCCCTTCTGCCCCAGTGCGGTTGCGGTCGCGACCCGTCACTGCTGTAGGTACCGTCAAGTAGACCGTCAACTCCGTGCTTAGTGCGGCGGCCTCCCGCGCCACCGGCCGCGCGGGTCTCCCCGCTGCCCGCGACGACGCGGTACCGTGGCGTCCCTTTCTTCTCCACAAGATCCTCGTGGCCGCCCTGGAGGTTCCGTGGTACAGGCGTACATCCTTATTCAGACCGAGGTGGGCAAGGCGTCGACGGTCGCCGAGACCATCTCCAAGATCCCGGGGGTGATCCAGGCCGAGGACGTCACGGGTCCGTACGACGTGATCGTGCGTGCCCAGGCCGACACGGTCGACGAGCTCGGCCGCATGGTGGTCGCGAAGGTGCAGCAAGTGGACGGGATCACACGGACCCTGACCTGCCCGGTCGTACACCTGTAGCCCCCGTCTACCCTGGGCCGGTGACGTCTTCGCACCGGCTTCGCCGCCTGCCCGCCCTGCCCGTCGCCGTCGTGACCGCCGCTGTCCTGTCGGCGGCCGCGGGCTGTTCCCCGACGGACGCGAAGGCATCCGTCGCGGTTCCCAGTCCGCCGTCGGAAGAGGCCGCTCTCTGCGGCGCGCTGCACGAGGAGCTCCCGGCGACCGTCGCGGGACTCGGCCGGAGTGATCCTGAGCCGCGTTCCGATCTGACCGCCGGGTGGGGGGACGGGGCGATCGTACTGCGCTGCGGCGTCCCCCGGCCCCCCGCGATGAGCGACGAGGAATCGCTGGGCGCGGAGGTCGGCGGCGTGGACTGGCTGACGGAGCTGCGCGAGGGCGACGGACCCCGCTTCACCTCCACGTACCGCAAGGCGTACGTGGAGGTGTCGCTGGACGAGCGGTTCGCGCACGACGCCACCCCCCTGATGGACATCGCCCCGGCCGTGAGGAAGGCGGTTCCCCCGAGCCTCTAGGCCACGCCCGGTCCGGCCCGCCCCGGCCGTCGTGCGGGTGGGTGCGCCGTGCGTGGCGGAGTGGCGCTAGCGCAGCCCGGTCGGGCGGCGCAGCGCGGCCTGGATGAGCAGGTCGACGAGCTCCGGGTAGCCGACGCCGCTCTCCTGCCACATGCGCGGGTACATGGAGATGGGCGTGAAGCCCGGCATCGTGTTGATCTCGTTGATGACGAACTCGCCGTCGTCGGTGAGGAAGAAGTCCGCGCGGACCAGGCCCTCGCAGGACGCGGCCTCGAACGCGGCGATGGCCAGCCGCTGGATCTCGGCGGTCTGCTCCGGGGTGATCGGGGCGGGGACGACGCCGGAGGCCGAGTCGATGTACTTGGCCTCGAAGTCGTAGAAGTCGTGGTCGGTGACGGGCGGGATCCAGGCCGGTACGGACGCGCGCGGGCCGTCCTCGAACTCCAGCACGCCGCACTCGATCTCGCGGCCGGTGAGCAGCGACTCCACGATGACCTTGGGGTCGTGGCGCCGGGCCTCCTCGATCGCGTCCTCCAGACCGGAGATGTCGTCGACCTTGGTGATGCCCATCGAGGACCCGCCGCGGGCGGGCTTCACGAACAGCGGCCAGCCGTGCTCGGCGGCGAAGCCGACGATCCTCTCGCGGGCGGCGGAAGGATTCTGTTCCCATTCGCGGGGGCGGATCACCTCGTACGGTCCGACCGGCAGGCCGAAGGAGACGAAGACGCGCTTCATGTACTCCTTGTCCTGGCCGACGGCCGAGGAGAGCACCCCGGCGCCCACGTAGGGCACGCCCGCGAGCTCCAGGAGGCCCTGGAGGGTGCCGTCCTCGCCATAGGGGCCGTGCAGCACCGGGAAGACCACGTCGACGTCGCCGAGGGCCTTGGGGACGGCGCCGGGCTCGCTGTAGACGACCTCGCGGCTGCCGGGGTCGACGGACAGCACGACGCTGCCCTCGTCGGACTCGGTGAGGTCGGCGACGGTCGGCAGCGTGCGGTCGGCGATGGCCATCCGCTCCGGTTCGTCGGTGGTCAGCGCCCAGCGGCCGTCGGTGGTGATGCCGATGGGCAGCACGTCGTACTTGTCCCGGTCGATGGCGCGCAGGACGGCGCCGGCGGTGACGACGGAGATGGCGTGCTCGGAGCTGCGGCCGCCGAAGACGACGGCCACGCGCGGCTTGCGCCCGGTGCTGGTGGGGAGGTTCTCGCTGCTCATATCGCGATGAGCGTACCTGCTCCCCCCGGTGGCGTCAGCGACCGCGTGGCCGCCTGTCCGGGCGTCAGCGCCGCTCGGGCTTCGCGGCGCGCGACATCAGCTCCTTGAGCGCCACCATCGGCGGCTTTCCCTCGTGGACGATGCCGACGACGGTCTCCGTGATGGGCATGTCGACACCGTGCCGGCGGGCCAGATCGAGCACGGACTCGCAGGACTTGACGCCCTCGGCGGTCTGCCTGGTGACCGCGATGGTCTCCTGGAGGGTCATCCCCTTGCCGAGGTTGAAGCCGAAGGTGTGGTTGCGGGAGAGCGGCGAGGAGCAGGTGGCGACCAGGTCGCCGAGGCCCGCGAGTCCGGAGAACGTCAGCGGGTCGGCGCCCATCGCCAGGCCGAGGCGGGTGGTCTCGGCCAGCCCGCGCGTGATGAGCGACCCCTTGGCGTTGTCGCCGAGGCCCATGCCGTCGGCGATGCCGACGGCCAGCCCGATGACGTTCTTCACGGCGCCGCCCAGTTCGCAGCCGATGACGTCGGTGTTGGTGTACGGGCGGAAGTACGGGGTGTGGCAGGCCGCCTGGAGCCGCTGGGCGACGGCCTCGTCCCGGCAGGCGACGACGGCCGCCGCGGGCATCCGGGCGACGATCTCCTTGGCGAGGTTGGGGCCGGTGACCACGGCGACGCGGCTCTCGGGCACCCCGGCGACCTCCTGGACGACCTCGCTCATCCGCTTGGCGCTGCCCAGTTCGATCCCCTTCATCAGGGAGACGAGGACCGTGCCGGGGGCGAGCTTCGGCGCCCACTCGGCGAGGTTGCCGCGGAGGGTCTGGGAGGGGATGGCGAGCACGGTGAAGTCGGCGTCGTGCGCCGCTTCGGCGGGGTCGGTGGTGGCGCGTACCGACTCGGGGAGCTGGGTGCCGGGGAAGTAGTCGGGGTTGGTGCGGGTGGCGTTGATGGCGTCGGCGACCTCCTGGCGGCGGCCCCAGAGGGTCACCCGGCAGCCCGCGTCGGCGAGCACCATGCCGAAGGCCGTTCCCCACGATCCGGTGCCGAAGACGGCTGCCTTGACGGGGCGGGCCGCCGGGCCCGCCGTGTCGGGGCGTGTCACTTCGCTTCCTCCCCTGCGGCCTTGCGCCGCTGTTCCAGGCGGGCCCTGCGGTGGTCGTACGGCGTGGCGGGGGCCTTCTCGCCCCGGACATCCTCCAGGAGGGAGGTGATCGCGGCCATGATGACCTCGGTCGCCTCGCGCAGCACCTCGGGCGTGGGTTCCTCGTCGTAGAACCGACTGAGGTCGACGGGCGGACCGGCCTGCACGATCAAAGTCTTGCGCGGGAAGAGGCGGAACCTGTCCCGCTTGGCGTACGGCGGCATCGCGAGGTTGGCGCCCCACTGGGCGACCGGGATGACGGGGACCTTGGTGAGCAGGGCGACGCGCGCGGCGCCGGTCTTGCCCGCCATGGGCCACATGTCGGGGTCGCGGGTGAGGGTGCCCTCGGGGTAGAAGGCGACGCACTCGCCCCGCTCGATGGCGGCGACGGCGGCGCGGAAGGCGTCGAGCGCGTTGGTCGTCTCGCGGTAGACGGGGATCTGCCCGGTGTTGGTCAGCATCATGCCGACGAACGAGCTCTTGAACAGGGCCGCTTTCGCCAGGAAGCGCGGGACCCGTCCGGTGTTGTACTGGTAGTGCGCGTACGACAGCGGGTCGAGGTAAGAGTTGTGGTTGACCGCGGTGATGAATCCACCGTCCGCCGGAATGTGCTCCATTCCCCGCCAGTCCCGCTTGAACAGAACCACCAGTGGTGGTTTTGCGATGGCCGCCGCCAGGCGGTACCAGAAGCCGATTCTGCGGCGGGACACTCGTACACCTTCCTCCGGGACTGGGCTTGCCGGGGGTCAAGTGTCGCCCCAGGCCCCTGGTCTGTCGAGAACACCGTACGCCCCACCCCGGACACCTTCGCCCCGGGTCGCACCGGTGCCACGCCACAATGGTGCCGGGCGGGGGCGGCGCCCCGCTCCGCCGCGGTGGTGTCGCCACCCTGCCCGGCAGCGGCCCGGCAGGGCCCTGGGCACGGCCGCCGCAGGGAAGGAGAACACGCCACGAACGCGGACCCGACCGGCCCCTGGTCCCTGGTCGTCCCCCTGAAGCCCCTCGCGCTGGCCAAGAGCAGGCTCGCCGGCGCCGCGGGCCCCCTGGCGCGGCCACGGCTGGCGCTGGCCTTCGCGCAGGACACGGTGGCGGCGGCGCTGGCCTGCCGCGCGGTGCGGGATGTGTCGGTCGTCACGGACGACCCGGTGGCGGCGCTCACGCTCGGCGCCCTGGGGGCGCGGATCGTGCCGGACGCTCCGGCCGCGGGCCTGAACGCGGCCCTGGCGCACGGCGCCCGGGCGGTACGCGCGCGGCGCCCGGGTGCGCCCGTAGCGACCCTGAACGCCGATCTTCCGGCGCTGCGTCCGCCGGAACTGGCGCGGGTGCTGGCGGTCGCCGCGCAATTCCCGCGGGCTTTTCTCCCGGATGCCGCGGAAATCGGTACGACATTGCTGTCGGCGGCACCCGGAGTGGAATTGCGTCCTGCTTTCGGCGGCGCGTCCCGGCGCCGGCATTTGTTGTCGGGGGCGGTGGAAATCCGGCTGGACGGCGTGCGCTCGGTACGGCAGGACGTGGATACGGGTGACGATCTGCGGGCCGCCGTGGAGCTGGGAGTGGGGCCGCGCACGGCCGAGCGGTGGACGGCGGACGTCCGGGCGGCGGGCGGGGCGGCCGGATAAGCTGCCGTTCATGCAGGCGACCGCGTACACGTACGACCCGGATTCCCGCAGCGGGAGTGTGCTGCTCGACGACGGCACCCCGGTGGACTTCCCCGCCGCGGCCTTCGACGCGGGCGGGCTCCGGCTGCTGCGGCCGGGGCAGCGGGTCCGGATCGAGACCGAGGGGCAGGGCGAGGCACTGCGGATCACCCTGGTGACGCTCCAGACGTTCTGAGCTCAGAGGGGGCGGGCGGCCGCACGCACCGCGGGCCGGGCTCCCTCTCGGGAGCCCGGCCCGGCGTGTGAGTGGCCCTGGGCCCTCGCGCCGCTTACTTGCTGCGCGAGGCGGTCTTCTTGGCGGTGGTCTTGCGCGCCGTGGTCTTCTTGGCAGGCGCCTTCTTCGCCGTGGCCTTCTTCGCCGGCGCGGTCTTCTTCGCGGTCGCCGTCTTCTTGGCCGCCGCCGTGGTGGTCTTCTTGGCCGGGGTGGCCTTCTTGGCGGCGGCGGTGGTGGTCTTCTTGGCCGGCGTGGCCTTCTTCGCGGTCGCCGTCTTCTTCGCCGCCGCGGTGGTGGTCTTCTTGGCCGGGGTGGCCTTCTTGGCGGCGGTCGCCGTCTTCTTGGCGGCGGCGGCCGAGGTCTTCTTGGCGGCCGCCTTCTTGCCCGCGGCCTTGGCGATGGTGGGCGGCGGGCCCGAAAGGCTGCCCTTGGGCGCCTTCTTGACGGCGACCTCGCCGCCCTTCGGGAGCTTCTTCGAGCCGCTGACCAGGTCCTTGAAGCCCTGACCTGCACGGAAGCGCGGCACGGAGGTCTTCTTGACCCGCACGCGCTCACCCGTCTGCGGGTTACGGGCGTAGCGGGCCGGACGGTCGACCTTCTCGAACGAGCCGAAACCGGTGACCGAGACACGGTCACCGGCGACCACGGCACGGACGATCGCGTCAAGCACCGCGTCGACAGCATCGGCGGCCTGCTGGCGGCCACCCATCTTGTCGGCAATCGCTTCTACGAGCTGCGCCTTGTTCACGTCTTCCCCTTCGGAGACATTGCCGGAACGAAAGTGTTCAAGCTTTTCGCACGTTAGGCAGATATATACCGCAAATCAAACACGAAACGGGCTAATCACCCTAGTGCCGCAACGAAGTCGGCCGCCGCGGAGTTCGAGTGTCAGTCCCCTTCAGGGAATCGGCCCTCGTCGAGGTCCTTCATCAACCGGTCGAGCCGCCTTGCCGCGCCCGCGAGATCGTGCTTCGCCACGGCCGTGACGGCCAGCAGCTGCCGGGACAGCGTCATCCTTACGCCCTCCGGGACTTGCAGTGCGCGCACTCGGGTGTGCGCTTCTTTCAGTCGGGCTGCGACGGCCTGATAGAGCTCGAGTTGGCTGTCGCGTTCCATGCACCGATTGTGCCATCTGGGGCGAGTTGTCGCCTCCGTAGGGGGTAACTGGCCTGCTCCGGCGGCACTTCACGACCGCCCGGGCCACCCTCCCGCCGCCCGGCTCCTACCCGGCAATTTCCGTTTGATGTAAGGGAGTTGGGCGTCCCTCGGCTGGGAATCGGGGGCGTACGGGAGGGGCTTCCCGGGGTGCCTGTGGTGTCAGCCGGATGGCCCCCCGGGCGCCTGCCGAACCGGCGGACAAGGTCAGTTTCGGCCATCGTCTCCACGGTTCGCGCGGCGGAGTTGAGCGCCCCCGCCACCCGGCCGCCCGCGCATACGACGGTGCCCCCGGCCGTGGATCGGCCGGGGGCACCGGAGGGTGACGCGCGGGTGGCTGAGGGCTCAGACCTGGAGGGTGCGCGGCTTGTACGACGGGCGCTTCGCCTCGTACGCGGCGATGTCCGCCTCGTTCTGCAGGGTGATGCTGATGTCGTCCAGGCCGTTGAGCAGCCGCCAGCGGGCGTTCTCGTCCAGTTCGAAGGCGGCGGTGATGCCCTCGGCGCGGACCTCGCGGGCCTCCAGGTCGACGGTGACCTCCGCCTGCGGATCGGCCTCGGTCAGCTCCCACAGCGCGTCCACGGTGCGCTGGTCGAGCACCACGGTGAGCAAACCGTTCTTCAGCGAGTTGCCGCGGAAGATGTCGGCGAAGCGGGAGGAGATCACGGCCTTGAAGCCGTAGTTCTGCAGCGCCCATACGGCGTGCTCGCGCGAGGAACCGGTGCCGAAGTCGGGGCCGGCGACCAGGACCGTGGCGCCCCGCCGCTCGGGGCGGTTGAGGACGAACTCGGGGTCCTTGCGCCAGGCCTCGAACAGGCCGTCCTCGAAGCCGTCGCGGGTGACCTTCTTCAGCCAGTGGGCCGGGATGATCTGGTCGGTGTCGACGTTGCTGCGGCGCAGCGGGACGGCCCGGCCGGTGTGGGTGGTGAAAGCTTCCATGGTTGCTCAGACTCCGGCGGTCGCGGGGGCTTCGGACAGGTCGGCGGGCGAGGCCAGGTGGCCCAGCACGGCGGTGGCGGCGGCGACCTGGGGCGACACCAGGTGGGTGCGGCCGCCCTTGCCCTGCCTGCCCTCGAAGTTGCGGTTGGAGGTGGAGGCGGAGCGCTCACCGGGCGCGAGCTGGTCGGGGTTCATGCCCAGGCACATCGAGCAGCCCGCGTGCCGCCATTCGGCGCCGGCCTCCTTGAAGACCTTGTCCAGGCCCTCCTCGACCGCCTGCAGGGCGACCCGGACCGAGCCGGGGACGACCAGCATCCGTACGCCGTCGGCGACTTTGCGGCCGCCCAGGATGCCGGCGGCGGAGCGCAGGTCTTCGATGCGACCGTTGGTGCAGGAGCCTACGAAGACGGTGTCGACCTTGATGTCGCGCAGCGGCTGCCCGGCGGTCAACCCCATGTACTTCAGGGCGTTTTCGGCGGCCAGGCGCTCCGAAGCGTCTTCGTACGAAGCCGGGTCGGGGACGGACGCCGAAAGCGGCGCTCCCTGGCCGGGGTTGGTGCCCCAGGTGACGAAGGGGGCCAGCTCGGTGGCGTCGATGACGACCTCGGCGTCGAAGACGGCGTCGTCGTCCGTCCGCAGGGTCTTCCAGTAGGCGACCGCCGCGTCCCAGTCCTCGCCCTCGGGCGCGTGGGCGCGGCCCTTGAGGTAGGCGAAGGTGGTCTCGTCGGGGGCGATCATGCCCGCCCGGGCGCCGGCCTCGATCGACATGTTGCAGATGGTCATGCGGGCCTCCATCGAGAGTTTCTCGATGGCGGAGCCGCGGTACTCCAGGACGTATCCCTGGCCGCCGCCCGTGCCGATCCGCGCGATGATCGCCAGGATGAGGTCCTTGGCGGTGACGTCCTCGGGCAGCTCGCCGTCGACGGTGATCGCCATGGTCCTGGGGCGGGCCATGGGCAGCGTCTGGGTGGCCAGGACGTGCTCGACCTGGGAGGTGCCGATGCCGAAGGCGAGCGCGCCGAAGGCGCCGTGCGTGGAGGTGTGGGAGTCGCCGCAGACCACCGTGGTGCCCGGCTGGGTCAGGCCCAGCTGCGGTCCCACGACGTGGACCACGCCCTGCTCGACGTCGCCCAGCGGGTGCAGCCGGACGCCGAAGTCGGCGCAGTTCTTGCGCAGCGTCTCGAGCTGGATACGGGAGACCGGGTCGGCGATCGGCTTGTCGATGTCGATGGTGGGGGTGTTGTGGTCCTCGGTCGCGATGGTGAGGTCGAGGCGCCGCACCTGCCGGCCACTCTTGCGCAGGCCGTCGAAGGCCTGGGGGCTGGTCACCTCGTGCAGCAGGTGCAGATCGATGAAGAGCAGGTCGGGCTCGCCTTCGGCGCGCCGGACGACATGGTCGTCCCAGACCTTCTCCGCGAGAGTCCTACCCATCGCTTTCCCTCCGGCCGGCGTGGTGTGCCGGCACCTCTAGAGATCTGTGGGCCCACGCCCGGAAACCCACGTTTCACGTGCTGGACGTCGACATCGGACCCGTTGGTCCTGGGGCCGTACGTACAGGGTGGCAAGTTCCGGGAAAAATTGAACTTGCGTTTCACAGAGTGAGACGTGAATATCGTTGCATGGACAACTCTAGCGGCGTCGGCGTTCTCGACAAGGCAGCTCTGGTATTGAGCGCCCTGGAGTCCGGTCCGGCCACCCTCGCCGGGCTGGTCGCGGCGACAGGGCTCGCACGACCCACGGCACATCGCCTTGCCGTGGCACTGGAACACCACCGGATGGTGGCGAGGGACATGCAGGGCCGGTTCATCCTGGGCCCGCGGCTGGCGGAGCTCGCCGCGGCGGCCGGTGAGGACCGCCTGCTGGCCACGGCCGGACCGGTACTGACACATCTGCGTGACGTGACCGGGGAGAGCGCGCAGCTCTACCGGCGCCAGGGCGACATGCGCATCTGCGTCGCCGCGGCGGAGCGGCTGTCCGGCCTGCGGGACACCGTGCCGGTCGGCTCCACGCTCACCATGAAGGCCGGCTCCTCGGCCCAGATCCTGATGGCCTGGGAGGAGCCGGAGCGGCTGCACCGGGGCCTCCAGGGGGCCCGCTTCACGGCGACGGCCCTGTCGGGCGTACGGCGCCGGGGCTGGGCCCAGTCGATCGGTGAGCGCGAGCCGGGCGTGGCGTCCGTCTCCGCGCCCGTGCGGGGCCCCTCGAACCGCGTGGTGGCCGCCGTGTCGGTGTCGGGACCGATCGAGCGCCTGACCCGCCACCCGGGACGGATGCACGCCCAGGCCGTCATCGACGCCGCCGCCCGCCTGTCGGACGCCCTGCGGCGCTCCGGCTGACCGCCTCGTACCTGCTGCCGGCTCCCGGCCCACCGCTTCAACGCCGCAGCGGTGGGCCGGAGTTGCCGCTCCTCTTCACCACCTGCCGAAAACGCGAAGAAGCCCTCCCCTGCTGGGGAGGGCTTCCTCTGTGCGTACCCCCGACCGGATTCGAACCGGCGCTACCGCCTTGAGAGGGCGGCGTGCTAGGCCGCTACACAACGGGGGCAAGATCAGTGATGATCCGCTGGCCTACCAGGACTCGAACCTAGACTAACTGAACCAGAATCAGTCGTGCTGCCAATTACACCATAGGCCACTGGTGGTTTAGACCAGTTGGTACCCCCGACCGGATTCGAACCGGCGCTACCGCCTTGAGAGGGCGGCGTGCTAGGCCGCTACACAACGGGGGCCCTAGCGATCCTGCATCGAGATCATGGGTGCGACCCAGACGATCTCGCGGGAAGGATCTGTACCCCCGACCGGATTCGAACCGGCGCTACCGCCTTGAGAGGGCGGCGTGCTAGGCCGCTACACAACGGGGGCTTCGCGGATGCCATCCGCGCTGCAGATAAGCTCTGCGAGCTGGCCTACCAGGACTCGAACCTAGACTAACTGAACCAGAATCAGTCGTGCTGCCAATTACACCATAGGCCACCAAAACGCAACCCCCGGTGGGGATTTTGTTCGGGTTACGCTTCCGGGTTTCCGGCCTTTCGGCTTGCTCCCCTCGGCGCAGGAAGAACATTACCCGAAGGAGTCCGGGGCTCCAAAACGGGTATCGGCGCCCAGCAGGCCGGGGAGCTGGTCGAGCCCCGTGATCCGGGTCAGCTCGGGCCTGCCGCCCTTACCGGTGCGGTCCAGCCAGATGCCGGTCAGCCCCGCCTCGACCGCGCCCCGGGCGTCGATGTCCGGCTGGTCACCGACGTACGCGACGTCCGCCGGGGGCAGCCGGAGGGCGTCGCAGGCGGCGTGGAAGGCCGCGGGGTCGGGCTTGGCCACCCCCAGCTCGGCCGCGCACAGCAGTGCCTCGAACCGGTCCCGTACCCCCAGGACGCGCAGCTTGCGCTCCTGGTTGTGGACGGAGGAGTTCGACAGGACGGCGTGCCGGTAGTCGGCGGCCAGCAGCTCCAGGGCGGGCAGGGTGTCGGGAAAGAGCTCCCAGGCGGCCTCGTAGTGCTTCAGGTACCGCCGGAACCACGCGTCGGCCTCCTCGTCGGTGAGCTCCACCGCCAGGAAGTCCCGCACCCGGTCGCGCCGCTGCTCCTCGAACCCCACGCCGCCGGCCTCGAAGCGCCGCCAGTGGAGGGCCGTGAGGTCCTTCCAGCGGGTGAGGGCCTGGTCGACGGAGTCGTACCCGCCGGCCAGGCCCTCGGCCCGCAGGTGGCGCAGCATGCCGGCGCGGTCGGCGCTCGCGTAGTCGAAGATCGTGTCGTCGATGTCCCACAGGATCGCGCGGATCGGCATGGCCCCGAGCCTACGCGGGCGCCGTGCCGGACCGGGCCCGGACGGCGAGGACGCCCGAGGGGGCGGCGGCCGCGGACGGGCCCGCCGCCCCCTCGGGCGTAGGTGCGGCGCTTACGCCGCGAGCTTCGCCAGCGCGGCGTCGACGCGGGCCAGGGTGCGCTCCTTGCCGAGGATCTCCAGGGACTCGAACAGCGGCAGGCCGACCGTGCGGCCGGTGACCGCGACGCGGACGGGGGCCTGGGCCTTGCCGAGCTTGAGGCCGTGCTCCTCGCCGGCGGTCAGGACCGCGTTCTTCAGCGACTCGGGGCTGGTCCAGTCCGCGGCCTCCAGCTTGGCGCGGGCCGTGCGCAGCAGGGCGTCGGAGCCCTCCTTCATGGCCTTCTGCCAGGACGCCTCGTCGTACGCCGGCTCCTTGAGGAACAGGAAGTCGACGTTGGCCGTGATCTCGGAGAGGACGGTGAGGCGGGTCTGGGCGTGCGGGGCGATGGCCTCCCAGGCGGTCCGGTCGAAGTCCTCCGGCGCCCAGGGGGCGTGCGGTGCCTGGAGCCACGGCTCGCAGGCGGCGGTGAACGCCTTCACGTCCAGCATGCGGATGTGGTCGGCGTTGATCGCCTCGGCCTTCTTCAGGTCGAAGCGGGCCGGGTTGGCGTTGACGTCCGCGACGTCGAACTTCGCGACCATCTCGGGGATGGTGAAGACGTCCTGGTCGGCGGAGAAGGACCAGCCGAGCAGGGACAGGTAGTTCAGCAGGCCCTCGGGGAGGAAGCCGCGCTCCCGGTAGATGTTCAGGGACGCCTGCGGGTCGCGCTTGGAGAGCTTCTTGTTGCCCTCGCCCATGACGTAGGGCAGGTGGCCGAAGGCGGGGACGTCCTTGGCGACGCCCAGCTCGATCAGCGCCTTGTAGAGGGCGATCTGGCGGGGGGTGGAGGACAGCAGGTCCTCGCCGCGCAGGACGTGGGTGATCTCCATCAGCGCGTCGTCGACGGGGTTGACGAGCGTGTAGAGGGGGGCGCCGTTGGCGCGGACGATGCCGTAGTCCGGGACGTTGTCCGGGGTGAAGGTGAGTTCGCCGCGGACCAGGTCGGTGAAGGTGATCGGCTCGTCGGGCATGCGGAAGCGGACGATCGACTCGCGGCCCTCCGCCTCGTACGCCGCCCTGCGCTCGTCGGTCAGGTCCCGGCACGTGCCGTCGTAGCCGGACGGGCGGCCGGCGGCACGGGCGGCCTCGCGGCGCTCGTCGAGCTCGGTGGCGGTGCAGTAGCAGCGGTACGCGTACCCGCCGGCGAGCAGCCTGTCGGCGACGTCCTGGTAGATGTCCATGCGCTGCGACTGGCGGTACGGGGCGTGCGGGCCGCCGACCTCGGGGCCCTCGTCCCAGTCGAGGCCGAGCCAGCGGAGCGAGTCGAGGAGCTGGTGGTAGGACTCCTCCGAGTCGCGGGCCGCGTCGGTGTCCTCGATGCGGAAGACCATGGTGCCCTGGTTGTGCCGGGCGAAGGCCCAGTTGAACAGGGCGGTGCGGACCAGGCCCACGTGGGGGTTGCCGGTCGGCGAGGGACAGAAACGGACGCGGATCGCGTTAGCCACGCTTGATCACCTTGTTGGTGAGAGTGCCGATGCCTTCGATGGTGACGGCGACCTCGTCGCCGACGTTGAGCGGTCCGACTCCGGCCGGGGTGCCCGTGAGGATGACGTCGCCCGGGAGCAGCGTCATGGCCTCGCTGATGTGGACGACGAGGTCCTCCACGGAGCGGATCATGTCGCTCGTGCGACCCAGCTGCCGCTGTTCCCCGTTGACGGTGCACTGGATCGTGACGTCGGCGGGGTCGAGGTCGGTCTCCACCCAGGGGCCCAGGGGGCAGGCGGTGTCGAAGCCCTTGGCGCGGGCCCACTGCTTCTCGCGCCGCTGGACGTCGCGGGCGGTGACGTCGTTGGCGCAGGTGTAGCCGAGGACGACGTCCTTGACGCGCTCGCGCGGGACCTCGCGGCACATGCGGCCGATGACGACGGCGAGCTCGGCCTCGTGGTGCAGCTCTTCGGAGAAGGAGGGGTACTCGATGGCGTCGCCGGAGCCGATCACCGAGGTGGTGGGCTTGAAGAAGGCGACGGGCACGTCCGGGACCTCGTTGCCGAGCTCCGCGGCGTGCTCCGCGTAGTTGCGGCCGATGCCCACGATCTTGTTGGGCAGGACGGGCGGCAGCAGCCGGACCTTGCTCAGCGGGACCTTGGTCCCGCTGAGTTCGAAGTCCGCGTACGGAATACCCTTGATGATGTCGAGGACGAGAGCGCCCTCTTCGCCGGGGGCGCTGTGGCCCTCGACCGCGCCGAAGGCGACGTTGCCGTCGATGGAGAACCTGGCGATGCGCACGGGATGCCGTGCCCCTTACTTCCGCTGGCTGGAGTCTGACGCTCCAGGCTAACGCGGGAGGGGCACGCCACCCGCCGTCACGACCGCGCGGCCGGGACGGGGGCGTCCATCAGGGTCGTACGGCGGGGGTTGGCGGTGCTGGCGGGAAGGTCGACCGAGTGCTCCGGGCGCGACCCCTGGTCCAGCTCGCCGGCGTCGGCCAGGTGCATCAGGGTGGTGCGGCGGGGGTTGGCGATGCTGCGCATGGTCATCGTCGTCTTCATCGGTGCTGTCCGACCTCGGGGTGCGGGCGCCGCCGGGGCGCCTGGTTGACGGTTTTTCCTTCTTTGTAAAGCGTCAGGCTAAACATGGGATTCCCCGTGTTTGACGGTAGATGGCAACGATCTATATGTGAGTTTGCTCACGCGGCTAGGGGTTTTTCCGGCATAACGGACGGTCGGAACGGACCCCGGAATCGGACATTGCGTACGTGAATGCAGCATTCCGCTGCTGATCATGGCGACTGGGACACCCCCCACACCCAGGGGTCCCACCAGCGACTCGTACGCGAACGCCCCATTCCTCCCTGATCGGTTTCTACGGCCGGTGACCCGCCACTCACATGCCGTGACCCCGTCCGGGGTGCGGTCCGTCGGCCTTGTTGGAGATCCGGCACTGTGCTGGAATTCCACGCACCGCCGCGGATTCCAGACCGGCGCGCTGGGGCGCAACACAGCGCCGAGCGGCGGTGAGGAAGGGGGATCTGCGCCGGTCACTCACGACCACCACTGGAGCGCGCTCGCGCTCCACGACGCCGACACCGTCCTGTCCGCTCGCGCGGGGGGACGCCTGGTCCAGAGGTTGCGACGCTAGTGCAGGGACGTTTCAAGAGGGATGGCAACGGGTCTCCCCAGGCCCGCCAGGGCCGAGGGGAAGCTGCGGCGGAGCAGGAGCCGCGCGGCGGGACCGACCGCGGCTCCTCGCCCCAGCACACCCAGACGCCGGGACCGGCCGCGGCCGGCGACGGTGGTGACCGTGCGGGACACCCGGGTGCCGGACAGGGCGGCGACGCCACGTCCACGGCGGCCGGCAGGTCCAGGACGGGCAAGGGCACGAAGGGCGCCAAGGGCACGAAGAGCGCGAAGGCCGCGAAGGGCGCGAAGACCGCCCCGTCGGACAAGAGCCCCATCGACGCCGGCCCGCGAATAGCCCTGCGCAACTGGCGCATCAGCACGCGACTGGTCTCGCTGCTCGCCCTCCCCGTGGTCGCCGCGACCACCCTGGGCGGCATCCGTATCAACGAGTCCATGAACGACATGGAGCAGCTGGATCACATGCAGCTGCTCACCAAGCTGACGCAGGAGGCGACCAACCTCGCCCAGGCGCTCCAGGACGAGCGCGACCTGACGGCCGGCCCGCTGTCCAACGGCGTCCCGGCCACCGATCTCAAGGTCACCGAGCCGCAGAAGAAGGCGGACCGGGCCCGGGACGCGTTCCTCCACGCCACCAACGACATCGGCGACACCCAGGGCGACGAGGCCCTGCAGAGCATCCACGCGAACGTCACGCAGATCGCCGGCGAGGTCGTGCGGCTCGGCAACATCCGCAGCGGCGCGTTCCGGGACGGTTCCCAGGACTTCCAGACGGTCGAGCGGTACAACCGTCTGATCAACTCGCTGCTCAGCCTGTCCCAGGACATGGCGCAGGCCACCAGCAACCCCGAGATGATCAAGCGGACCCGCGCGCTCGCCGCGTTCTCGTCCGCCAAGGAGTACGCCTCCATCCAGCGGGCGATCATCGCCGCCGCTCTCCCCAAGACCAGCCAGGAAAAGCGGGAGATGGACCCCAACGACCGCGAGTACGGCGCGGCCGCGCGGGAGAACGAGAGGGCGGCGAGGGACTCCTTCGAGCTCATCTACAGCTCCCTGGGCGGAGACCCGACGGAGCTGCTGGCACCGCTCGGCCCGAACAACCCCGCCATCGCCCAGGCGGACGCGTACGCGGAGCTCGTGCTCCGCAACGACGACGGGCTGAAGCAGCAGGACCCGCGCGGCTACCTGGACTGGACCGACGCCTACGCGCCCAAGATGCAGGTCATGGACACCATCGAGGCGTCCCTGCTGGGCGACATGGACAGCACCGCCCGTGAGCTGCGCCAGGAGGAGCAGCGCGACGCGATCATCAACGGTGCGCTGATCCTGCTCGTGCTCGGTGTCTCGCTGGTCGGCGCCTTCGTGGTGGCCCGCTCCATGATCCGGTCGCTGCGGCGGCTCCAGGACACGGCGACCAAGGTCGCCCAGGAGCGGCTGCCCGAGCTGGTCAAGCAGCTGTCCGAGACCGACCCGCAGGACGTCGACACGTCCGTGGAGTCGGTGGGTGTGCACTCCCGGGACGAGATCGGCCAGGTGGCCGCGGCCTTCGACGACGTGCACCGCGAGGCGGTCCGCCTCGCCGCCGAGCAGGCCCTGCTCCGGGGCAACGTCAACGCGATGTTCACCAACCTCTCGCGCCGCTCCCAGGGCCTCATCCAGCGCCAGCTTTCGCTGATCTCCGAGCTCGAGTCCCGCGAGGCCGACCCGGACCAGCTGTCCTCGCTGTTCAAGCTGGACCACCTCGCCACGCGTATGCGCCGTAACGGTGAGAACCTGCTCGTCCTCGCCGGTGAGGAGCCGGGCCGCCGGTGGACCCGGCCCGTCCCGCTCGTCGACGTGCTCCGTGCCGCCGCCTCCGAGGTGGAGCAGTACGAGCGCATCGAACTCGCCTCCGTGCCGGCGACCGAGGTCGCGGGCCGTGTCGTCAACGACCTCGTCCACCTGCTCGCCGAGCTGCTGGAGAACGCCACGTCGTTCTCCTCGCCGCAGACCAAGGTGCGCGTCACCGGTCACGCGCTGCCCGACGGGCGGGTGCTCGTCGAGATCCACGACACCGGTATCGGTCTGTCCCCCGAGGACCTCGCCGCGATCAACGAGCGGCTCGCGTCGCCGCCCACCGTGGACGTGTCGGTCTCCCGCCGCATGGGTCTGTTCGTGGTCGGCCGCCTGTCCCTGCGGCACGGCATCCGCATCCAGCTGCGCCCCTCCGACTCGGGCGGTACGACCGCGCTGGTCATGCTCCCGGTGGACGTCGCCCAGGGCGGCAAGAAGCTGCCCGGCAAGCCCGGACAGGGCGCCATGCCGCAGGGTCCCTCCGGCCCCGGTGGCCGGCTGACCGGCGGCCCCGGCGCGGCCGGTGGCGGCCGTCCCGGTCTGGCCGGCGGCCCCGGTGGTCCGGGCGGTGCGCCCGCGGGCCGCACCGGTCTCGGCGCGGGCGCCGGTGCCGGTACGGGTGCCCCCGGCGCGCGTGGCCAGGTCGGCTCGGGGGCCGGTCAGCGGCCCGCGCTGCCCGGCCGGGACGACGCGGCCGCGCGGCAGGCCGGCCTCCAGGGCGGACCGCAGGGCGGTCAGCCCGGTCGCCAGGGCCGGCCGGGACAGGGTCAGGGGGCTCCGGCCGGAGCGCCGCAGCAGCCCCAGGACCCGCAGCGCCAGGGCGGCGCCGGCGTCGCGGGCGCCTTCGGCGGTGCCGCCGGCGGTCGCGATGCGCGGGACAACGGCATCCCGACGCGCTCGGACGTCTGGCAGAACGGCCCCTCCGAGCAGGGGCCCCGGCCGGGCGCGCCGCAGCAGCAGCCGGCCACGGACCGTCCGCCCGCCGAACTCCCGGGCTCCGCGCAGCAGCAGCCGCCGCGCCGTCGGCAGCCGGTCCAGCCCCAGCAGCGGCCGCAGCGCCCGCAGACCACCAGCTGGGGCGCCGACGTTCCGCGCGGTCACGAGGAGCCGGCGGCCACCGGGCAGCACGCCCGCCCCACGGCCGACCGCCAGGACCCCGCGTCCACGGCGCAGTTCGCCCGCCCGGACTACAACGCCGGCCGGCCGCAGCAGCCGGAGGCGCTGCCGCCCGCGACCGGCGCCGGGGACGGCCGTACGCCGCTGTACGACACGCTGGAGACCAACTGGTTCCACCAGAACGGTCAGGCCCAGCAGCCGCACCAGCAGCAGGACCGGCCCCAGCGCGGCGACGCCGCTCCGTACCCGGTCCACGACCAGACCATGCCGACCCCGGCCGTACCGCAGCAGCCCGCGCCGCAGCCGGCCCGGCCCGCGCAGGCACGGCCCGCCCCGTCGCTGCCGTCCCGCCGGGACGGCCAGGGCACCGGTCAGAGCACCGACCCGGCCTCCACGACCGGGGCATGGCGTGCCACCCCCAACGACGAGCTGGTGCGCCAGGCCGAGCGGGTCCGCAAGCCCGCCGCCGGCGGCATCACCACCTCCGGCCTTCCCCGCCGGGTCCCGCGCGCCAATCTGGTGCCGGGAACCGCGCAGGAGTCGGCCCACCAGTCCGGTCCGCAGGTCTCGCGTGCGCCTGATGACGTACGCGGCCGCCTGACCAACCTCCGCCGCGGCATCCAGCAGGGGCGTCAGGCAGGCAGCTCCACCACGGGCAGTTTTCACACCGGCCCCACTCACCAGCAGGAGCGTTAGTTGCGACCGATGAGCCAAGCGGCCCAGAACCTGAATTGGCTGATCACCAACTTCGTGGACAACACCCCAGGGGTGTCCCACACGGTGGTGGTCTCCGCCGACGGACTCCTGCTCGCCATGTCCGAAGGGTTCCCTCGCGACCGCGCGGATCAGCTCGCGGCCGTGGCGTCCGGGCTGACCTCGCTCACCGCGGGGGCCTCCCGGATCTTCGAAGGCGGTGCCGTGGCCCAGACCGTGGTGGAGATGGAGCGCGGCTTCCTCTTCCTGATGTCCATCTCGGACGGTTCCTCCCTGGCCGTGCTCGCGCACCCTGATGCCGACATCGGCCTCGTCGGATACGAGATGGCCCTGCTCGTCGACCGCGCGGGCAACGTCCTCACCCCTGACCTGCGCGCGGAACTGCAGGGCAGCCTGCTCCACTGAGGCGGTACGCCCCAATCCGTACCGTCCCCCCTGCCTCGTTCACCGTCGGCCGCCCCCTCCGGCCCCCCACCGGCCCAGTCAGACGACAGGCAGACCACCTGCTGTCACTGGAGGATCAATGACCCCGCCCCCCGCCTCTCACGATCCGTACGGCGTCCCCACGGACGCCGGCTACGGCGTCGAAGGCGACCAGCCGCTGGTCCGTCCGTACGCCATGACCGGCGGCCGGACGAGGCCGCGCTACCAGCTCGCCATCGAGGCGCTGGTCAGCACCACGGCCGACCCGGCCCATCTGGGAAGCCTGCTTCCCGAACACCAGCGGATCTGCCACCTGTGCCGTGAGGTGAAGTCGGTGGCAGAGGTGTCGGCGCTGCTGTCGATGCCGCTGGGCGTAGCCCGGATTCTCGTCGCCGACCTGGCGGAGGCGGGCATGGTGGCGATCCACCAGCCGGGCAATGGAGAGGCCGGCGGAACGCCGGATGTGACACTGCTCGAAAGGGTGCTCAGTGGACTTCGCAAGCTCTAGCGGCGGTTCGGGAGGCGGTCGCTCGACCACCTCCGCCAAGATCGTGGTGGCGGGCGGATTCGGCGTGGGCAAGACCACGTTCGTCGGCGCCGTCTCGGAGATCGACCCGCTGCGTACCGAGGCCGTCATGACGTCCGCGTCCGCGGGCATCGACGACCTCACCCACACCGGGGACAAGAAGACCACCACGGTGGCCATGGACTTCGGCCGCATCACGCTGGACCAGGACCTGATCCTGTACCTCTTCGGTACGCCCGGTCAGGACCGCTTCTGGTTCATGTGGGACGACCTGGTCCGCGGCGCCATCGGTGCGGTGGTGCTCGTCGACACCCGCCGGCTCGCCGACTGCTTCCCGGCGGTCGACTACTTCGAGAACAGCGGCCTGCCCTTCGTGATCGCGCTGAACGGCTTCGAAGGACACCAGCCGTACACGCCGGACGAGGTCCGCGAGGCGCTCCAGATCGGTCCCGACACCCCGATCATCACCACCGACGCCCGCCACCGCGCGGACGCCAAGAGCGCTTTGATCACGCTGGTGGAACACGCGTTGATGGCCCGCCTCAAGTAGACGTGGCCGTACGGCAGTTGTCGTAGTGGCGATCCGGGGCCGAGTGTGTCCTTGCACACGGTCGGCCCCGGGGGTTCATAACGTTTCGACAGAGAATTGCGGACCGTCAAACACGAGACGCATCCGCATGGTGCCGCTGTGCTCACATGAGCCCCGCCTTTTGGCGGGGCTCGTTCTTTATGCCCGTTTTATCTGAGGTCTGAACCACTGGTAACGACCCGAACGGGGGGTTTGGAACGCGGCCGCTTTACGTGCTGCAATGCGACGAACTCCCGAGTAGTACGGCCCTGAAACAGATAAAACGGCACGACGTAGGTGCCGGCGCCGAGAGGTTGTTGGTCGAGTGAGGCGAAGCACGAAAAGCGCCGCAGAGCAGCAGGCGCGGGGCAACTTCACCCCGCCCGCACGCACAGCGGTGCCGCCTGCCGATACCCCCGGAACGTCGTCGGCCGCCCCCGGCGGCAAGGGCGGTACGGGCAGCTCCAGCAAGCTGTCCCCGCGCAACTGGCGGGTGGCCACCCGCCTGAACGCCATCCTCCTCATACCCGTGCTCGTCGGGCTCGTCATGGGCGGCTTCCAGGTGAAGGCGGCCATCGACACCTGGCAGGAGGCGCAGGACGCCGAGAAGACGGCGCTCATCGTGCGCGCCGCCTCGGAGTACGGCCAGGCGCTGCTCAACGAGCGCGACCTCACCGCCGTACCGCTGCTCACCGCCAAGAGCGCCGCGGACCGGGAGAGCGACGAGGTCACCGGCCAGTACGCCAAGACGGAAGCCGCGAAGAAGAAGTTCGACGAAGCCGTCCGCGACCTCCCCTCGGGGCAGGGTCTGGAGCGCCGTCTCAAGCTGTTCAGGGCCGAGGAGCCGGAACTCGAGAAGCTTCGCCAGGCGGCCTACTCCAAGGCCCTGGACCCGGTGAAGACCGAAGAGGGCTACACCAAGGTCCAGCACTATCTGATGGAGTTCGCCAACGAGCTCGGCCTCGGCACGGGCAACGTCACCTCCTACGGCCGTATGGTCTATGCCATTCAGCTCGCCCAGGCGGCCAATTCGCTCCAGCGCTCGATCGGCACCCACCTCCTGGTCCGGCCGAGCAAGGACGACGCCACGTTCGCCGAGCAGAGCCGCGCGTTCAACTCGTACAACTACCTGGAGCAGATCGCCCTCGGCGAGTACAACTCGGGTGGTACCGAGGAGGACGTCGAGAAGCTCACGGCGGTCATGCAGCGCCGGGCCCTCGAGGGTGACAAGCGGCTCCAGGCCGAGGGCATCACCCTGCCCAAGGACGACAACGGCTCGGTCCTCGCGCCCATGGCCGAGAAGATCGGCAACGCCGAGGACGCCGACGCGATCGAGGAACTCCAGGCCAAGGGCGTCGTCAAGGAGACCTGGCTGGGCGCCTCCACGTCCAAGTTCGACGGCTACGGCGAGGTCAGCACCGAACTGGTGAACAAGGCCGTGGACGAGGCCGCCGAGATCTCCTCCGACGCGAAGACCGACGCCATCGTCATCGGGGCCATCGTCGTGGTCGCCCTGCTCGCCGCGTTCATCCTGGCCGGGATGATGGCCCGGCAGATGAGCACCTCGATGAGCCGGCTGCGCAGCGCCGCCTTCAGCATCGCCGAGCAGCGCCTGCCGATGCTGGTCGACCAGCTCTCCCGCACCGACCCGGGCCGCGTCGACACCCGCGTGCAGCCGATCCCGATCGACTCGAAGGACGAGATCGGCGAGGTCGCCCGCGCCTTCGACCAGGTGCACCGCGAGGCCGTCCGGCTCGCCGCCGAGCAGGCCCTGCTGCGGGGCAACGTCAACGCGATCTTCACCAACCTGTCCCAGCGCAACCAGTCGCTGATCGAGGGCCAGCTCACCCTGATCACCGAGCTGGAGAACAACGAGGCCGACCCGGACCAGCTGGAGAACCTCTTCCGCCTGGACCACCTGGCCACCCGTATGCGCCGCAACGGCGAGAACCTCCTCATCCTCGCCGGCGAGGAGCCCGGCCGCCGCTGGAACCAGCCCGTCCCGCTGGTCGACGTGCTGCGTGCCGCCTCCTCCGAGGTGGAGCAGTACGAGCGCATCGAGCTCACCGGCGTACCGGAGTCGGAGATCCACGGTCAGGCCGTGACCGACCTCGTGCACCTGCTGGCCGAGCTGCTGGAGAACGCCACCACGTTCTCCTCGCCGCAGACCAAGGTCCGGGTCACCGCGACCCGTCTGCCCGACGGCCGCGTGATGATCGAGATCCACGACAAGGGCATCGGCCTGACCGCCGAGGACTTCGCCGACATCAACCACAAGCTGGCCAACCCGCCGACCGTGGACGCCGCGATCTCGCAGCGCATGGGCCTGTTCGTGGTCGGCCGCCTCGCCGATCGGCACGGCATCCGCGTCCAGTTGCGCCCCTCGGGCGAGCAGGCCGGTACGACGTCACTGGTCATGCTCCCGGACGCGATCACCCACGGTGGTGGTGGCGATCCGGCCCCGAACGACGACTTCACCGTGTCCCAGATCATCCCGGAGCAGCAGGCGTTCGAGGCGGCTCCGCTGCGCACGGCCGCGGAGCTGGGCTTCGACGACTCCCGGTACGAGCAGCCGCAGGGCGACGGCGCGCTGGACCCGGTCGGCCGCTCCCGGATGCGGGAGGAGCGCCGTGCCGCGCTGGGCGCGCAGCTCAACGGCGGCCCCGAGGGCGAGCGGCCCGCGTTCCGCGACGAGGTGGCCCAGGAGCGGCAGGCCCCCGCGTACGAGGAGCAGGGCGGCCAGGAGCAGTACGGCTACGAGCAGCAGCAGTACGAGCAGCGGGACGGTTACGCCCAGGACCCGTACGACGGCTACCAGCAGCCGTACGCCGGCGGTGACTATGCCACGGGCGAGTACACGACCGGCGAGTACGCCGAACCGTCCTATGCGGAATCCGGTTTTCCGGCTCAGGAGCCGCAGCAGCCGCAGTACGACAACCAGTTCGAGCCCCAGTCCCACCAGGGCGAGTGGCCGGAACAGAACTCTTACGAGGGTGGTTACGACTCCGGTTACGCGGCGGAATCGGAATCTGCCCAGGGCGCTCCCACGAACGGCCCGGAGCGCGTAGGCTTCTCCTCGGGCCCCACCCCGAGCACCGGTCACGCGCTGACCGACGCCGGTCTGCCGCGCCGCGGCAGCCAGCAGCAGGCTCCGGCCCCGCAACAGCAGCAGGTTCCTCAAGCGGAGCAGACGCAGCCGGTCCAGCGGGTCTCGCAGAGCAGCAGCGAGGACAACGGTTCCGAGGACTGGCGCTCGACCAACGACGAGCGCTGGCAGCGGGCCGAGAAGCTCCGCGAGCCGAAGGCCGGCGGGGTCACCCCGTCCGGACTCCCGCGGCGCGTACCCAAGGCCAACCTGGTCGAGGGCACGGCGGAGCAGACCCCGCAGGGCGGCCCACAGGTCTCCCGCGCCCCGGAGGACGTGCGTGGCAGGTTGAGCAACCTGCGGCGCGGTGTCCAGCAGGGGCGCAACGCGGGAACGGACACGAACGGATCGGGCCTCGGCCCGGGTAGTACCTACAACCAGGAGCGTTAGTGTGAGCCCGATGAGCCAGGCGGCGCAGAATCTGAACTGGTTGATCACCAACTTCGTGGACAACACCCCCGGGGTGTCCCACACGGTGGTGGTCTCCGCCGACGGACTCCTGCTGGCGATGTCCGAGGGTTTCCCCCGTGACCGGGCCGACCAGCTCGCGGCGGTGGCGTCGGGTCTGACGTCGCTGACGGCCGGGGCGTCCCGGATCTTCGAGGGCGGCGCGGTCAACCAGACCGTGGTGGAGATGGAGCGCGGCTTCCTCTTCATCATGTCGATCTCGGACGGCTCGTCGCTGGCCGTCCTCGCCCACCCCGACGCCGACATCGGTCTGGTGGGCTACGAGATGGCCCTGCTGGTGGATCGCGCGGGCAGTGTTCTTACCCCGGACCTGCGCGCCGAACTCCAAAGAAGTCTTCTCAACTAGCAAACAGACCGTGCGTTTCTCGCCACCGCACCATAGGGTGCGGTGGCGCGGCTCCACAGGGACATGGAACCGGTGAACGGCAGTCGAGGAGGAAAAGTGGCAACACCCCCAGGCGGACACCACCCATACGACGGTGCGCACCAGTCGCAGGGTGAGAACGCCCAGAACCGCTTCAACTTCCCCTCCGCGCCGAGCGGTCAGGGCGGCACGCAGCAGCCGCAGCAGCCCTACCAGCAGCCGCAATCCGGCCACTCGTACGTCCAGCCGCAGGCACCGCGCATCCAGCCGGCGCAGCAGCGGCGTCGCCCGGAGCCCGCGCCCACGTCGGGCAACCACAACCCGTTGGTCCGTCCGTACGCCATGACCGGCGGCCGGACGAGGCCGCGTTACCAGCTCGCCATCGAGGCGCTGGTGTCCACCACGGCCGATCCGGCCAGGCTGCAAGGGCAGTTGCCCGAGCACCAGCGGATCTGCCGGCTGTGCATCGAGATCAAGTCGGTCGCCGAGATCTCGGCACTCCTCTCCATCCCCCTCGGCGTTGCCCGGATCCTCGTCGCCGACCTGGCGGAGGCCGGACTTGTCGCCATCCACCAGCCCGGCGGCGACGAGTCCGCCGGCGGCCAGCCAGACGTGACACTGCTCGAAAGGGTGCTCAGTGGACTTCGCAAGCTCTAGCGGCGGTGCAGCCCGCTCAACCACCAGCGCGAAGATCGTGGTGGCGGGCGGATTCGGCGTGGGCAAGACCACGTTCGTCGGCGCCGTCTCGGAGATCAACCCGCTGCGTACCGAGGCCGTCATGACGTCTGCGTCCGCGGGCATCGACGACCTCACCCACACCGGCGACAAGACGACCACCACGGTGGCCATGGACTTCGGCCGCATCACGCTGGACCAGGACCTGATCCTGTACCTCTTCGGTACGCCCGGTCAGGACCGCTTCTGGTTCATGTGGGACGACCTGGTCCGCGGCGCCATCGGCGCCGTCGTCCTCGTCGACACCCGCCGGCTCGCCGACTGCTTCCCGGCGGTCGACTACTTCGAGAACAGCGGCCTGCCCTTCGTGATCGCGCTCAACGGCTTCGACGGCCACCAGCCGTACACGCCGGACGAGGTCCGCGAGGCGCTCCAGATCGGTCCCGACACCCCGATCATCACCACCGACGCCCGCCACCGCGCGGACGCCAAGAGCGCGCTCATCACGCTCGTGGAGCACGCCCTGATGGCCCGCCTGCGGTAGTCCCGCCTCCGGCAGGTCCGGCGTACACGGGAAGGCCCGCACACCCGACGGTGTGCGGGCCTTCGCGCGCGTACGGGGAGTACGGCGACGTGACGGTGGTGCGACGGCGGCGGGGGCGGCCCCCGGGACGGCGAAGGGCCCCGCACCGGGTGGGGTGCGGGGCCCTGGGGTGTCCAGGTGCGGCGCCGGGCGTCGAGAGCCCGGCACGGTCGGCGGGACACCCCCCTGGGGCCGGGTGTCAGCCCTGCCAGCTGTGCGGGGCGCTGAAGCCGGGGCGGCGTTCGAGGCGGCGCCAGCCGGCGGTGGAGCGGGGGCGGCGGGCCGGGGCGGCGGCGGGGCGGGCCGAGGCGCGGGCGAGGAGGACGGCGGTGATGGCCGCCAGTTCCTCCGGGTCGGCCTGGCCCTTCTCCACGCGGAGCAGGTGGGAGTCGGTCACGTGGGGCTCCTGTTACTGGGGCGGGTTGCCGTGTTTGCGGGACGGCAGGTCGGCGTGCTTCGTGCGGAGCATCGCCAGGGCGGCGATGAGGACGGAGCGGGTCTCGGAGGGGTCGATGACGTCGTCGACCAGGCCGCGCTCCGCGGCGTAGTACGGGTGCATCAGCTCGGCCTTGTACTCCTTGACCATGCGGGCGCGCATGGCCTCGGGGTCCTCGGCGTCGGCGATCTGGCGGCGGAAGATGACGTTGGCGGCGCCCTCGGCGCCCATCACGGCGATCTCGTTCGTCGGCCAGGCGTAGGTGAGGTCGGCGCCGATGGACTGGGAGTCCATGACGATGTACGCGCCGCCGTAGGCCTTGCGCAGGATGAGCGAGATGCGCGGCACGGTGGCGTTGCAGTACGCGTACAGCAGCTTCGCGCCGTGGCGGATGATGCCGCCGTGCTCCTGGTCGACGCCCGGCAGGAAGCCGGGGACGTCCAGCAGCGTGACGATCGGGATATTGAAAGCATCGCACATCTGGACGAAGCGGGCCGCCTTCTCGCTCGCCTCGATGTCCAGCACACCCGCCAGCGTCTGCGGCTGGTTGGCGACGATGCCGACGACCTGGCCGTCCAGGCGGGCCAGCGCGCAGATGATGTTGCGCGCCCAGCGCTCGTGGATCTCCAGGTAGTCGCCGTCGTCGACGAGCTCCTCGATCACCTTCGCCATGTCGTACGGCCGGTTCCCGTCCGCCGGGACCAGGTCCAGCAGGACGTCCGAGCGGCGGTCGGCCGGGTCGTCGCTGGGGTGAGCGGGCGGGTTCTCGCGGTTGTTGGAGGGCAGCATCGACAGGAGGTAGCGGACCTCCGCGATGCAGGTCTCCTCGTCGTCGTAGGCGAAGTGCGCCACGCCCGAGGTCTCGGCGTGCACGTCGGCGCCACCGAGGCCGTTCTGGGTGATCTCCTCACCGGTGACCGCCTTGACGACGTCCGGGCCGGTGATGAACATCTGCGAGGTCTCACGGACCATGAACACGAAGTCCGTCAGCGCCGGGCTGTAGGCGGCGCCGCCCGCGCACGGGCCGAGCATCACGCTGATCTGCGGGATGACACCCGACGCCTTGGTGTTGCGCTGGAAGATGCCGCCGTAACCGGCGAGCGCGGACACGCCCTCCTGGATACGGGCGCCGGCACCGTCGTTCAGGGACACCAGCGGTGCCCCGGCCGAGATGGCCATGTCCATGATCTTGTGGATCTTCGTGGCGTGGGCCTCGCCCAGCGCGCCGCCGAAGATCCGGAAGTCGTGCGCATAGACGAAGACCGTCCGGCCCTCGACCGTGCCCCAGCCGGTGATCACACCATCGGTGTACGGCCGCTTCGCCTCCAGGCCGAACCCGGTCGCCCGGTGCCGGCGCAGCTGCTCGACCTCCTGGAACGAGCCCGGGTCGAGCAGGAGCTCGATGCGCTCACGGGCGGTCAGCTTGCCCTTGGCGTGCTGGGCTTCGGTCGCCCGGTCGCTCGGGCCGCGCAGGGCCTCCTCGCGCAGGGCGTGCAGCTCTGCCACACGCCCACGGGCATCGGTCGGCTCGCCCTGGGTTTCGTCCACAACGGTCATGCATCGACCCTACGAAGCCGACCAAGGAAAACCCGCCGTCGACTCTGTACAGTCTCCCGCCCCATCTCCTGTGAGCCCTGGACAGAACCGCCCGTCAGTGCAGTCGAAGTGCCAGCCCAGGACCCCCAGGCGTTGTGGAGATCTCACAATAGGGTCAGATGCCGACCACACAGCGGTGTCCGGCGCCCGCCGTGCCGGGGCGGACCCGCAGCCGGAGCGTCCGTCCCGTCCCGAGCACCTCGAAGGCCGGGTCGTGGGCGACGACGTGCCGTACGGGGTGGTGCCAGACGATGTCCACGGGCCGTCCGGTGCGCGGCGGCTCGCTGACGCAGACCGTCACCGTGCGCCCCTTCGCGCGGACGAGGACGCTCGCCGGCGCGCCGGCGGTGAGGGGCCCCACCGTACCCGGCTGCCAGAAGTTGGCCGCCGTCAGGCCCAGCGAGGGCAGGGCGACCGCCTGGCGGGCGGCGGTGTTGTCGAGGACCTCCAGCCAGCGGGGGTCGTACGCGCGGGCCGCGACGGTCCGGCGCGAGGCGCCGGGCATCAGGAGGTAGACGTACGAGGCGTCCGCCGGATCGGTGCCGTGGTCCAGCCAGAGGGTCTGGTACCGGCGGGTGCGGCGCTCCGTGGTGGACGTGGTGTTGATGTCCCGCCAGGCACCGGTCCGGTCCTCCCGCAGGGTGCGCAACCGCCCCGTGCCGCCGGGGAACACCCACCCCCCGTGCCCCTCCAGGTGGGCCCAGCGCGCACCCGGCCCGGTCGTGAACCGCCCGCCGCCCGCCTCCCCCAGGTTCCGGTTGTCGACGACCGTCTCCACGGGGACGCCGTCCGCGCAGCCGATCCCCGCGCCGAGGCAGATGACCGTGTCGGCGGCGCAGAACCAGGACTTGCGCGCCTCCAGGGTGGAGCCCAGGCCCTTCAGGTGCTGCCCCACGGCGGCGAACTCGCCGTCCGTCACTCCGCCCACCCACCGCGTGTCCGGCTTCGGCGCGCCCCACTCGCCGCCCGCGCGGTCGGGCAGCCGCTTGGCCGACACCGTCGTCCCGGGGAGCCGGTAGGGGTCGACGGTCGGCCAGAACCAGTCGGTGTACTGGGCGTCGGCGCCGGGCCCCGGACCCCACCAGTAGAGCATTCCGGCTCCGGTGTGCCAGCCGCGCGGGTTCTCGCCGTTGCCGCACTCGTAGTACGCGATCCGCTCCGACGCCATGGCGATGTTGGCCGCCCAGCCGGGGCGGCGGTGCACGGCCCGGTCCATGGCGGCGAACAGCCGGTGGCCGACCGGTTCGGGCGCGACGGGGACCGGCGAGGCGGCGGCGGCGTGCAACCGGGCGAGGTCCGCGACGCCGAACTGGGGGGCGGTGAGGACCGGGCTCACGGTGTCCCGCTCGATCCAGCCCTTCACGCGCGCGTGCCACCGGTCGCGCTCGGCGGCCGGGGCGCCCCCGGCGAGCAGGACGATGGCCGCGATGATCCCCTGGCCGTGGAAGTGGTCGCCGCGCAGGGTGCCGTGCGGGTCGTTGCGCAGGATGCCCCGGCTGACGGCGCGTCCGCTGACGCTGTCCATCATCAGGCCGTTGTACACGAGGGGCGCGTAGGCGTGTTCGACGCTGTCGAGGACGATCCTCCGGTTCGGGTCGGTGACCGCCCACGGCGATCCGGCGAGCAGGGCGAACAGCCGGCCCAGCCCGTCGAGCATCACCTGTCCGTACGTACCGGAGTAGGCGACCCAGGTGTGCTGGACGAACGAACCGTCGGCGTAGAGCCCGTCTCCGGAGGTGACGTACGGGAAGACCGGCGAGAGCGCGTCGCGGGCGAGCGCCAGCTTGGCCGGCGACCTGCCGAGGACCCCGCGCAGGGCGACGGAACGGCACAGGTCGACCCGGTTGGCGCCGGTGGACGTGCCGCTGTAGTCGCGGAGCATCGCGTCGGGGACGAAGTGGTCGACGGCGGCGCAGGCGGCCCCGACGCGGGCGGCGCCGGCCGCGTCGTACAGGGTGGCGAGGATGTCCATCAGGAGGCGGGGGCTGCCGATCTGCCACTCCCACCAGTTGCCGTAGCGGGTGGTGGCGGGGTGGTAGACCCGCTCGGAGAGGTGGTCGAGGCCGCGCAGGACGTCCGCGAGGAGGCCGGGGTCGCCGGTGTGGCCGGTGCCCCGCTGGGCGTACGCCTGCGTCATGACCCACAGGCGGTGGTAGCTCTGGGTGATGCCGGAGGGCGGGTCGAAGGCGTGACCGGGCCACAGGGAGGTGGCGGTGGGGGCCATGGAGGCGCGGTAGCGGGCGGCGAGGTCACCGGTCCCGGCGAGGCGGGAGGCGTACGGCTCGGCGTCCGGGTCGTAGCCGGTACCGAGCTGGAGATCGAGCCAGCGGAGCCGTAGCGTCTCGAAGTCGTCTGCTGGGGTGGTGGCTTGCGCGGGCACGGCGAGTCCCAGGGCCGCGGTGGAGCCGGCGGCGAGGAAGGTGCGGCGGGACCAAGGGGGCGTTGTCGGCGGCACGGGAACCTCCGGGGAGGGGATCGCGGCGGACGTGACACAGGGGCTCCGGGGCTCTATCCCAGCCGCACCACCGCCTTGTGGACCGCCCCCAGGGTGCCGGGCGTGACGCGCAGCGTCACCGACGACCCGGTCGCCATCACCTGTACGGAGGGGTCCTTGGACGTCACGGAGGACACCGGACGGTGCCACGTCAGGTCGACGGCGGCACCGTCCCGCAGCGGCCCGGAGACGCAGACGGTGGCCGTGCCGCCGCTCTCGCGGACCAGCACGCTCGCGGGTGCGGAGGCTGTGAGCGCGCCGACGGCGCCGCCGAACCAGAAGTTGACGCCCGTGAAGCCGAGCGCCGGGACGCGCACGCCCTGCTGGTCGGCCGTGTTGGCGAGCACGGTGAGCCACCCGGTGTCGGCGGCGCGCGCGGCGGTCAGCGCGGTGCTCGCGCCGGGCATCAGGACGTACGCGTACCCGGCCCAGGTCGGATCGGTGCCGTGGTCGAACCACAGGGTGAGGTACCGGCGCGTGACGGGGTCGGTCACCGCGCCCTTGTTGATGTCCGACCAGGCGCCGGTGCGGGCCTCGCGCAGCGCCTTCAGGCCGCTTTGGGCCCCGCCCGGGAAGACGTACCCGGCGTGGCCCGCCAGGTGCGCCCAGCGGGCGCCGGTCAGCGTGGCGCTCCAGCCGGGCGCGGTGGGCTGCGCCACACCATCGACGGTGAAGGCGTGCGTGCCCGACGCGCCGAGGTTGCGGTTGTCGACCACCGACTCGACGCCGGTGCCGTCCCGGCCGTGGATGCCGGCGCCGAGGCAGACCACGGCGTCGTCCAGGAAGAACCAGGACTTCTTGGCCAGCAGCGTGGAGGACAGCCCCTTCAGGTACTGGCCGACCGCCGCGTACGTCCCGTCCGTCGCCCCGCCCACCCAGCGGACGTCCGGCCGGGCCGCGCCCCACACGCCGCCCTCGCCGTCCGCGAGCGCCTTGCGGGAGGCGGTGGTGCCGGGCAGCCGGGAGGGGTCGACGGTCGGCCAGAAGGAGTCGCTGTACTGGCCGTTGGCGAAGTCGCGGCCCCACCAGTAGAGCATTCCGGAGCCGCTGTGCCAGGCGCGGAGGTTCTCGCCGTTGCCGTTCTCGTAGTACGTGATCCGGTTCGACGCCATGGACAGGGACGCCGCCCATCCCGGGCGGCGGTGGACGGCCCGATCCATGGCGGGGAAGAGACGGTGACCGACCGGTTCCGGGCTCGCGGGAGCCGCACTGTCGTCCACGGCCTTCAGCCGCGCCAGGTGGGCGACGCCCAGGGCCGGGCTGGTGAGGACCGGGCTGTAGTGGTCGCGGGCGATCCAGCCCTTGACCATGCCGTCCCAGCGGGCCTTCTCGGCGGTGGACGCGCTCCGCGCCAGCAGCGCGACGCAGGCGATGATCCCGTGCCCGCGCACGTGGTCGTCCTGGCGGACGCCCCGGGTGTCCGCCTTCTGTACGCCCCGGCTCACGGCGCGCCCCGAAACGGCGTCCATGGCGAGGCCGTTGTAGAGGAAGGGCGCGTACGCCTTCTCGACCGAGTCGAACACGATCTGCCGTCCGCTGTCCGTGACCTCCCACGGCGATCCCCTGAGCAGGGCGAGCAGCAGTGACAGACCGCCGAGCATCACCGCCCCGTAGGACCCGGCGTAGGGCACGTACAGGTGCTGGACGAAGCTGCCGTCGGCGTACAGCCCGTCGCCGGAGGTGACGTACGGGAACACCGGGGTCAGCGCGTCGCGCGCGAGGGCCGTCTTGGCGGAGTTCTCGCCGACGACGCCCCGGAGGGCGAGGACGCGGCACAGGTCGACGCGGTTGGCGCCGGTCGACGTGCCGCTGTAGTGCGCGACGGCGCTGTCGGGGACGAAGTGGTCGACGGCGGCGCAGTGGTCGGCGACACGGGCGGCGCCGAGGTGGTCGTACAGCAGGACGTCGATGTCGAGGAGGGCCTGCGGAATGCCGATCTGCCAGTTGTACCAGTTGCCGTAGCGGGCCCGGGAGGCGTGGTACGCCTGGTCGTGGAGGTGGTCGAGGCCGGTGAGGATTTCGGCCCGGAGGGCGGTGTTCCCGGTGAGTCCGGTGCCGGGCTGGGCGTACGCCTCGGCCATCGTGCGCAGCCGGTTGAAACTGGTGCCGAGGTTGCCGGAGTGGGTGTACGACTCGGCGTCCGTGTCGGGTTCGGGGTCGGCGTACGGGAGGTCCGGCCAGAGGGAGCCGGCCGCCGGGGCCATGGCGGCGCGCAGGCCTCGGGCGGTGGTGCCGAGGTCGGCGAGCTTTCCGGCGAACGGCTCGGCGGTGGGGCTGAAGCCGGTGCCGAGCAGGAGGTCGCGCCAGGTGCGGCGGAGGGTGTCGAACGCGCCGGCCTCGGCGGCGCGCGCGGCGTGGGCCGGGGACGCCGGCAGGGCGAGCGGTGCGGTGGCGGCGGCGAGGAGGAGCGTGCGGCGGGAGGGGGAGGGAGGCATGGCGGAGGGACCTCCGAGGGGATCCGGACGAGCAGAGGGCTCACGGGTGAGCGGTTTTTCTCACACGAACGCACAAACAGTCAATGAATCGCACACGCCTTGCGCGAACTGATCGTTCGATCACGCACGCCCCTTCTCACCCCGGTGTCTCACCCCTCGCAGTGGAAGCGGGCGTTGCACCAGTCGGCGTGGTCGCTGCCGTTGCCGTCACCGCCGTCCTCGACGACCAGATCGACGTAGGAGGCTCCCGTGACGTCCGCGCCCAGCGACCAGGCGCCGTCGCCCGGCCCGAGGACCGGGGACGTCGCCCTCGTGGCACCGTCCGCCGTGACGGAGCACCGCACGGTCCCGCGCGTCGTCCGGGCGTCGTCGACGCCGACCTCGGCGGTGAACGAGGCGCACCTCCCGCCCGGGTGGTGGCGCACGGTCGCCGGGGCGCGGGTTCCAGCCCCTTGCCGTACGCCACTCCCCCGATCCGCAGCGGGGTGCCGTCCCCCGCCGCCCTCTCCCCGTTGGACATGTCCCGCTCGACGGGCCCCCACCCGCTGCGGGCCGTCGCCCAGCCCAGGTCGCTCGCCCAGGCGTCGACGGGATGCGGGGCGGCACGGACGGCGTCGTTGAGCGTGACGGCGGTGTCCGGGCCCGCACTCCGAGGAGTCGCGCCCCGCTCGCGCGGTCGGTGTACGACGGGACGCGCGGGAAGTCCCGGGCGACGGCGACGGACAACTGCGGCGACCCGATGTGCGGCGACCCGATGTCCGCGTCGCCGGCGTGCGGGGCGCCGGTGCGTCCCGCGCCGGACGCGGCAGGGGCGGCCGGCGGTTCCGCGACGGGCGGCGTTCCGGCGGTGGCGGGGCCCGCCAGGGCGAACACGGCGGATGAGGCGGCGGCCAGGGCGTACACCGCACGGAATCGTGGCGACATGACCTCTGGCGTATCGGTTCCCTCCCGGCACCGTCAACGCGGTCGGCCCGGCGCGGTGACGCCAGTCCGACAACGCCAGCCGGTTGATCCAAGTCCCGGCGCAAGCTGTTAAGTTGTGAAGGAACCAAAAATTTGAGAGCGCTCTCAGTCCCATGTCTTGACGCCTCTGCCGAGCGGCGCGAGAGTGAGCGGCACCCACCCCCCACCCCCACAGGAGAGCCCTGATGGCGTCCCACGCGTCCCCTCGCCCCGCCTCCCGCCGCCCCCTGTCCCGCCGCGCCCTGCTCACCGGGACGGCCGCCGCCGCAGCGGCCACCGCCCTCGGCGTACGCGGCGGCGCGACCGCCTCCGCCGCCCCCGCGACCTGCGAACTCGCCCTGGAGAACCGCTCGCTGCCCGGCACCGTCCGCGCCTACGTCACCGGCCACGAGCAGGGCACCGGCCGCTGGGTCCTGCTGCGCCCGGGCGGCGGCGTCTACCGCCCCGAGTCCCCCGCCGCCCCGCTGACGCCACTGCCCGTCGACTGCGCGATACCGCTGCGCCCGGCGGGCGCCGGCCCGGTCGTGCTGACGCTGCCCCAGATGTACGGCGCGCGGGTCTACTTCGTGCGTGACAACAAGCTCGACTTCTTCCTCAACCCCGGCCCCGCCCTGGTCGAGCCCGCCTTCGCCACGCCCTCCGACCCCAACTACGGCCGCGTCTGGTCCTTCGCCGAGTTCACGTTCAACCCGCAGCAGCTGTACGCCAACATCAGCTACGTCGACCTGGTGACCGCCCTGCCCATCGGCCTGACGCTCACCGGTGACACCACCCACACCGTCGCCCCGCTGCCGGCCGGCGCCCTCCAGCGGATCGCGGACGGGCTCGTCGCCCAGGCGGCGCGGGACGGCCAACCCTGGGACAAACTGGTCATCCGCGCCTCGAACGGCTCGGTCCTGCGGGTGATCTCCCCGCAGAACCTCATGGCGCCCTACTTCGACCGCCCCGACCAGATGCCGTTCCGCAACGCCTTCACCGGCTACATCGACCGTGTGTGGCAGAAGTACCGCACCACCGACCTGCGCATCGACCTCCAGGGTGGGCGCGGGGTGCGCGTGGGCCGGGTGAACGGGGATGTCCTCACCTTCACCGGCGGCCACAGCTTCACCCGCCCCACCTCCAAGGACGTCTTCACCTGCAACCACGGCCCGTTCACCAACAACCCGGGCGACTCCGACGACCGCAAGGCGCTCCTCGCCCGCCTCGCGGCCGGCTTCAACCGCACGACCCTGCTCACCCATCCCGACCAGCCGAACGGCCCGGCCCCCTCGGACTACTACCGCGACCCGTCGACCAACCACTTCTCGCGGGTGGTCCACGCCAACACGCCGATCGGCTACGCCTTCCCGTACGACGACGTCCGGCCGGACGGCCGGCCGGACGTCTCGGGCGCCGCGCACGACGGCAACCCGCGCCGTTTCACGGTGTCGGTCGGGTCGTGACCCCGAGCGGGTGGCGCGTCGGGACTGCCGGGCCGCCTCAGCCGATGGCGACCACCCGCGCCCGGGGCGGCGGGGCGTCCGGGCGGTAGTCCGGATCCCGCTCGCGTACCGCGCCGGCGGGCCGGGGGAAGAGGCCGACGACGGTGCGGCACGGCGGCTGGGCGGAGGGCCAGGGCGTCCGGCCGCCGATCGCGTCCGGTCGGGGGCGGGAAGCGCAGCGCCCGGTCGAACGCCGGGAGGGGCACCGGTGGCTGTGGTTCGCCCCCTCCCGGCACGCCGTGCGGTCGCGGCCTCGATCATGGGCGGTGAGACCGCGTACGCACGTACGCATCGCCACATCAACAGGCGGGGGCATCGCCACCACGCCGACGACGATCCGGCAGTGGCGCCTCCCGGCCGTCAGCAACCGCCGCAGTTGTAGTACGTCACGTCCCAGTGGTTGCCCTCGTCGGCATAGACGTTGCCGGAGCCGGACCTCCACTGGGGGGCGCCGTCGCCCGGGCGGGCGCCGATGTAGGTGAAGGTGTTCTTGATGTAGCTCCCGATGCACGTGTACTTGCTGTAGTCGAGCTTGTAGCCGTTCCAGTGCGAGTAGGTGCCGCCGGCGTGACCGGTCTCGGTGCCGCCGGTGATGTTGAGGGCGCAGCCGCTGGCGCTCTTCAGCGTCTGGGCGCCCTGGGCGGTGGCCAGGTTGAGCTGCTCGAAGGACGTGCAGGTGGGGTTGTTGCGGTCGGAGCAGCCGCCGGACGACGACCAGGTGATGCCGGAGGAGCGGAACATCGAGGTCGCGGTGGCATGGCTGATCTTGGTGACCGCGTGGGCGTCGGTCGCGCCGCCGACGACGCCGAAGCCGGGGGCGAAGAGCGCTCCCAGGAGCAGGGCCAGTGCGGTGAGGACGGGGCGGAGCTTCATCGTTTCCTCCTGCGGATGCCGGGGCGGACGGTGCGCGTGCAGGTGGAGCAGACAGATGGTGCCGGACCCCGTAGCGCGGACGCCAGTGGGCGTCGGGGACCCGTCCACCAGAGTGGTTGAAACTTAAACGGAATAGGTCTACAGTCATTCTCGTTGAAGGTTCAACCAACTCCGAAGGAGAACGTCATCATGGGTCTCTTCAGCCGCAGCACCGCCGCGACCGCCACCGTTCCCGCCACCGCCGCCGTGGACCCGGCCCTGGCCGCCCTGACCGGGACGTACAGCATCGACCCGTCGCACAGCGGCATCGGCTTCACCGCCCGCCACGCCATGGTCACCAACGTGCGGGGCGCCTTCACCGAGTACGAGGGCATCCTGAACCTCGACGGCACCGACCCGGCGGCCTCCAGCGCCTCCATCGACGTCAAGATCGCCTCCATCGACACCGGCAGCGCCGACCGCGACGGCCACCTGCGCAGCGCCGACTTCTTCGACGCCGAGCAGTTCCCGCTGATGACCTTCCGCTCCACCAGCGCCGAAGCGCTGGGCGGCACGGACTACCGCATCACCGGCGACCTCAGCATCAAGGGCGTCACCAAGCCGATCACCATCGACCTGGAGTTCAACGGCGCTGCCAAGGACCCGTTCGGCAACGAGCGCGTCGGCTTCGAGGGCAAGGCCGAGCTGCTCCGCTCCGAGTGGGGCCTGACCTGGAACGCCGCGCTGGAGACGGGTGGCGTGCTGGTCAGCGACAAGATCAGGCTGACGTTCGAGATCTCCGCGATCAAGAACGCTGCGTAAGGGGCTTACGGGCCTCGATGAGCGTCCGGCACGAGTGAGCGACGAAGGGACCTTCGGCCTCGATGAGGCCGTGCAGGTCCCTCAGTCGTTCCCGGTACTCCTCCACCGTGAAGCCCGGCACCGTCCAGATCACCTTCCGCAGGAAGTAGACGACCGCGCCGACGTCGTGGAACTCCATCCGCAGCCGCTCCATGCGGACGTCGACGATCTCCAGCCCAGCCGCCCTCGCCTCCGCCGTCTCCTCGTCCGGGTGCCGCCTACGGCGCAGCTCGTCGGAGAGCGGTCCCTGGGAAGCCGCCCTCGCCGGACGGCGACGGCCGTCGCGGGCACCGGGAGCCGGTGCCCGGCGCGGCCTCGTCGCCTTGTGGCCTACTTCCTGAAGCCGTGGTTCATGAGCTTGGTCGCGTCCGTGTTGCGGTTGGCCTCCGAGGAGGAGGCGAGGACCGTGCCGATGACCGTCCGGCCGTCCTGGGTCGCGGCGAAGACCAGGCAGTACTTGGCCTCCGGGCCGGAACCGGTCTTGACCCCGAGGGCTCCCTGGTACGTGCCCAGCAGCTTGTTGGTGTTGACCCACGCCATGTCGCGGTAGCCGCCGGTCTTCGTCATGACCCGCTGCTTGGTCGACTTGGTCTTCACCACCGCGCGGAAGGTCGGACTCTTCATCGCCTGCGCGGCGAGCCTGGTCAGGTCGCGCGGGGTCGAGTAGTTCTTGCCGTTGCCGATGCCGTCGAACGAGTCGAAGTGGGTGTTCTTCAGGCCCATCTTGCCGGCCGCCGCGTTCATCCTGCCGACGAACGACTTGACGCGTGCGGCGCGGGTGGAGCCGGTGCCGTAGGTGTCGGCCAGGGCGTACGCGGCGTCGCACCCGGAGGGGAGCATGAGGCCGTAGAGCAGCTGCCGGACCGTCACCTTGTCGCCCACGATCAGCCGTGCCGACGAGGCCGTCTTGGCCACGATGTAGTCGCTGTACGCCATCTGGACGGTGACCTTCCGGTTCAGGTCCAGGTTCTTCTGCGAGAGGACCACATGGGCCGTCATGATCTTGGCCGTCGATCCGGTGGGCAGACGGCTGTCGGCGCCTTTCGCGAACAGGGCCGCCCCCGTGCCGGCGTCCATCGTGAAGCCGCCCTTGGCGGTGATCGCGGGTGGGCGCACCGGGGCCGCCTGGGCCGGGGCGAGGCCCGCCCCGGCCGCCGACATGGCGCAGACGGTCACGCACACCGCCCCGATGCGGCTGTTGTTCCTGCTGTTCAAAGTCGACACTCCCGTACGTGCAGCCGCGGCACGCTGCCCGGAGAAAACCGCTACCGACAAGACGCTCCCGCAGGCCCCGGGGATGCACGAGAACGGCCCGAAGTATCCGAAAGAGTGAACACCGGGTCCTGCTAGCGCCGGGCCGGCAGCACCACCGGCTCGGCAGCGGGGCGCGGCCCCCGTGCCCGCAGCCGCCGTTCCAGCGGGCGTTCGACCCCGTGGTAGGCGCCCGCCGACAGGGCCAGGCTCACGGCGAGGACGAGCGACCAGACCACCGCCGTGCCGATCGGGCCGGCGGGCTTCCCGGCGTACCCGAGCCAGAGGCGGATCACGATCTCGTGGACCAGGTACCAGGCGTACGACCAGTGCCCGAGCCGTACCGCCCACGGACCGCCGAGGCCGGTCGGCCGGCCGTCGAGGTCCGCCCGCGCCGCCGCGGCGACCAGCAGGGCGAACAGCGGGGTGGCGAGCAACTGCGAGGCGGCGTACGGGCTGTACCAGAGCGCGTCCGGTACGGCGTGGGACCAGGGCACCAGCAGCAGGTGCCAGCCGGCCACCAGCGCCACCGCCAACCACAGGCCCACCGGCGGCCGCCATCCGCGCGCCACCGCCAGGCCGGTCACCACACCGAGCAGGAACTGCGCCGTCCGCGTCAGGGGCAGGTAGTCCAGCGCCCACGCGCGCGTGCCGCTGTCGGCGATCAGCGCGCCGCTCAGCCAGACCAGCACCACGGCCACGCAGACCCCGCCCGCGAGCCGGCGCCGTCCGCGCGGGGAGCGTACGGCGGGCAGCGCCATCAGCAGCGGGAAGAGCAGGTAGAACCAGGCCTCGTCACTGAGCGACCAGGCCGCCGGATTGCCCCCGCGCAGGACGACGGGGTCGGGCGACCAGGCGTGGACCAGGAACAGCGACGCGGCCACCGCCTTCACCGACACGTCCTTGCCCAGGGCGAGCCAGGCGCCCACCGACAGCGCGGTGGTGGCGGCGAGGAGCGGCCAGATGCGGGCGAACCGGCGCCACAGGAAGACCGGCGCCGGCACGCGCTTCCCGTCGTACGTCCAGGCCAGCACGAACCCGGACAGGACGAAGAAGAACGTCACCCCGCTGCGCCCGTACCAGACCGCCTCGCTGACGCCCGGCAGCTCGCCCGCCTGCCGGGACAGGTGGTAGAGCACCACCAGAAGGGCCGCCCAGAAGCGGAGCCCGGTGAGAGACGGGAGCCGGTCCCGGCCGGCAGGACGACGGGTGGGGGACACGGAGGCGGTCGGACGCATCCGGCGATTATGCGGCCGGGTGGCCGCGCCACGGCGAGGGGCCCCGGGTCACCGGGGTGACCCGGGCCCGGGAGAACCGCCCGGATGCCCGCGGCGTCCGGCCGGCCCGGTGACGCCGGCCCGAGAGACCGCGGGTGACGCCGGCCCGAGGTGGCCGCGGGGCCCGCGGTGTGCTCAGAACCCGCCGCCGCCGAAGTCGCCGCCGCCCCCGAAGTCGCCGCCCCCGAAGCCTCCGCCGTCGCCGCCGGAGCCGCCGCCGAAGTCCGAGGCGTTGAAGTCGCCGCCCGAGAAGTCGCCGCCCTCGTACCCGGCGCCGCCGTACTCCGCCGCGTACGCCGGGGTGGACAGCATCGAGCCGAGCATGGTGCCCATCAGCAGGCCGGGCAGGATGCCACCGCCGAAGTACCCGCCGACCCACGGACCGTACGCCGGACCGGCCTCCCAGTAGGGGCGGCGGCCGTACTCGGTCTCCACGGTCCGGGTCATGGGGTCCTGGCCCTGCGCCAGCCGCGCGGCGTCCGCCGCGCAGACCGGTACCTCGCGCACCGCGCCGCCGGACGGGGACCATTCCACCTCGGTGGTGGCCGGGCCGTGACGCGGGTCGAAGAAGCAGGGCGCCCGCCGCTCGGGAAGCGGGCGGCCCTCGCGGCGGGCGGACAGGACGGCCAGCGCGTACCGGCCGTCCTCGATGGCCTCGGTCACGCCCCGTACGTCATGGGGGTGCCGGGCCTGGCCCATCAGGGACTTGGCCCTGTCGTACGAGTCGAGGGCGCGTTCGTAGTCGGCGCGCATCGCGTCGTCGGCGCCCTTCTCGGCGGGGTGGAAGTCGAGCCGGTCGAGTTCCTCGCCGTACGCGGTGATGTCCTCGTCGACGACGACCCGGAGCCGGTCCAGGGCTTGCTGTTCCTGCTGCTCACGCCGCTGCCGACGGCGGCGGGTGACGGTCAGGGCGGTCGCGCCGCCCGCGGCGGCCAGGGCGCCGACGGCGATCAGCCCGGCGACGGGGGCACGCTCGCCGGGGACGCCGGGCCAGCCGCCGGGGGCGTCCCCGCGTACCTGCGGGAGGGCCTGGTCGACGAAGTCGTTCAGCTCGGTGGTGGCGTCCACGCCGGGCTGCCGGACGGACTGCACGACGTTCTGTACGGCCCGGTTGGACATCACGGCCCGGTCGGCCCCGGCGGCGAAGGAGTCGCCGAGGCGTACGCCGTACAGACCGGAGATGCCGGTCTGGGTGCGCAGGTTCTGCAGGAGGCCCTGCCGCGGGAACTCCGCCGTGGCGGGCAGGACCGCGACGAAGACCGGTTTGTCGGCGTCCTTGATCTTGTCCGCCAGTGCGTCGGCCGCGGCCTTCGGCAGTTGGTCGGCGGCGTCGGGGTGGACGTACACCGGGCCCTGTTTCAGCGCCTCGGCCGCGTCCTGGAGCCCCGTGGCCCTGGCCCCCGCGCCGGGGGCCAGGGCCAGGAGCAGCAGCAGAGTCAGCCCCGCCAAGGCCGACAGGAGGGTGAACGGCCTGGTCCTCATACCATCGACGCTACCCCAAATGAGTGTAAAGCGGGCATAACAGTACGGAAGAATGGAACCGAGCTCAATGGGAGGATGCTCGGATGGACATCCGTCGTAGGAACAACGTTTCGGTCATCGGCCGCCAGGAGGGCCCGGCTCTCGTCCTCGCCCACGGGTTCGGCTGCGACCAGAACCTGTGGCGGCTGGTGGCGCCCGCGCTGGCCGAGAACCACCGTGTGGTGCTGTTCGACTACGTGGGCGCGGGCGGGTCGGACCTGACCGCGTGGGACGCCGGACGGTACTCCTCCCTCGACGGGTACGCCGAGGACGTCCTCGACGTCTGCCGCGAGCTCGACCTGCGCGACGCGGTGTTCGTCGGCCACTCCGTGAGCGCGATGGCCGGGGTGATGGCCGCGGCGAAGGAACCCGAGCGGATCGGCAAGCTGGTGCTGCTGACCCCGTCCCCCCGCTACATCGACGACGAGGGCTACCGGGGCGGGTTCAGCAAGGAGGACATCGACGAACTGCTGGAGTCCCTGGACGCGAACTACCTCGGCTGGTCGGGAGCGATGGCCCCCCTGATCATGGGCAACCCCGACCGCCCGGAGCTGGGCGAGGAGCTCACCAACGCCTTCTGCCGCACCGATCCGGCCATCGCCCGGGTCTTCGCCCGCACCACGTTCCTGAGCGACAGCAGGGACGACCTGGCCAAGGTGTCCGTGCCGACGCTGGTCGTGGAATGCGCCCAGGACGTGATCGCGCCGCGCGAGGTGGGCGCCTACGTGCACGCCGCCATCCCCGGCAGCCGCCTGGTCACCCTGGACGCCACGGGGCACTGCCCGCAGCTCAGCGCGCCGGAGGCGACCGTGGAGGCGATCACCGCCTTCCTCCTGGACGGCGAGCGATGAGCCCGGAGGAACCGGACCCGCCCCCAGCGACGTCCGACGCCCTCGAGCAGCAGGCGGCCGCGTTCGCCCCGCTGCTGGAGGACTCCGCCGAGGACCTGTACGAGAACGCGCCGTGCGGCTACCTGTCGACCCTGATGAACGGCACACTCGCCAAGGTCAACGGCACCCTGCTGTCCTGGCTCGGTTACCGCCGTGAGGAGCTGATCGGCCGCAGGCGCTTCGCCGACCTGCTGACGATCGGCGGCAAGCTCTACCACGAGACCCACTTCGCCCCGCTGCTGCAGATGCAGGGCGAGGTTCACGGGATCGCCATGGAGCTGAAGGCCGCGGACGGCGCCCGGCTCCCCGTCCTGGTCACCTCCGTCGTCAAGACGGACGCCGACGGTGAGCCCCTGCTGATCCGCACCACCGTGACGGATGCCCGCGACCGCCGCGCCTACGAGCAGGAGCTCCTCCGGGCCCGCCGCACCGCGGAGGAGGCGCAGCGGGAGGCGGAGCGCAGCCGTGCGCACCTGCACGAGGTGGTGGCCGTCCTCCAGCGCAGCCTGCTGCCGCCCTCGCTCCCCCTCGTCCCCGGTCTGGAGAGCGCCGCCCACTACCACACGGCCTCCCCCGACCACCTGGGCGGCGACTTCTACGACCTGTTCTCGCTGGGCGACGGGCGCTGGGCCTTCTGCCTGGGCGACGTGTGCGGCAAGGGGCCCGAAGCCGCCGCCGTCACCTCGCTGGCCCGCTACACCCTGCGCGCCGCGGCCATGAACGACGCCGATCCCGAGGCCGTGCTGCAGACCCTCAACTCGGTCCTGTACGAGCGGTACGCCGGGGACGACCCGCGCTACCTCACGGTCGTCCTCGGGATCCTGGAGGCCCCGGACCCGGACGGCGCCGGGTTCGGCATCACCCTCGCGGGCGGCGGGCACCCGCCGGCCCTGCGGCTGCGGGACGACGGCACCGCCGACTACGTCCACACGCCGGGTGGCGTCCTCATCGGCATCCTGCCCCGGCCGCCCCTCGCGGTGGTACGCACCCGGCTGGAGCCCGGGGACACGCTGGTGCTGTACACCGACGGCCTGACCGAGGCCCGCACCCCCACCGGACGGTACGGTGACGAGCGGCTCCTCGCTCACGCCGCGGAACTGGCACCCTCGGGCGCGGAAACCACGGTCAAGGCACTGACGGATCTGCTGGAGAGCTTCGGCACCGGCCTCGACGACGACACCGCCATACTCGCCCTGGGCGTCCCCGCCCGCGCTCACGAGAACCCGACATCCTCACCATGCTGAAGACCTCGACACGGCACACCCCGACCGGTCCGGTGCTGGACGTCCAGGGAGACCTGGACTTCCATACGGTCACCGAGTTCCGCAAGACGCTGGAGGGCCTCTCCCTGCTGCCCGGCCAGCGGCTGGTCCTGCACCTGGCCGGCCTCCGGTTCTGCGACTCCAGCGGTATCACCGCCTTCCTGGTCGCCCGCAACCTCGCCGCGACGGCGGGGGCGGACGTCGCCCTGGCCGGGGTGCCGGAGGTCACCCTCCGCGTGCTGCGCATCGTGGGGCTCGACCAGGTGTTCGCCATCGAGCCGGCGGAGCGGGTCGGGGCGGACAGCGCCTGACCCGGCCCCGCCGCACTCCGGCGCCGCCCCTGAGCCCGGCGCGGCCTACTCGGCCGGGTCGACGCCCGCGCGCAGGAGCCCGTAGGTGTACGCGTCCTCCAGGGCCTGCCACGACGCGGCGATGACGTTCTCCCCCACGCCGACCGTCGCCCACTCGCCCTCGCCGTCGGTCGTGGTGATCAGGACCCGGGTCGTGGACTGCGTGCCGTGCTTGCCCTCCAGGATGCGGACCTTGTAGTCCACCAGCTCCAGCTTCGCGAGCTGGGGGTAGATCCGTTCGAGGCCGGCGCGCATCGCGAGGTCGAGGGCGTTGACGGGGCCGTTGCCCTCGGCGGTCGCGACGATCCGCTCCCCCTTGGCCCACAGCTTGACGGTGGCCTCGTTGGCGTGGGTGCCGTCGGGGCGGTCCTCGACGATGGCGCGCCACGACTCGGTGCGGAAGTATCGGCGGGCGCGGCCCTCGACCTCGGCGCGCAGCAGCAGCTCGAAGGAGGCGTCGGCGGCCTCGTACGTGTAGCCCTTGAGCTCCCGCTCCTTGACGCGCTCGACGACCCGGGAGACCAGGGCGCGGTCGCCGCCGAGGTCGACGCCCAGTTCCTTGCCCTTGAGCTCGATGGAGGCGCGGCCGGCCATGTCGGAGACGAGCATCCGCATGGTGTTGCCGACCCGCTCGGGGTCGATGTGCTGGTACAGGTCGGGGTCGACCTTGATGGCGGAGGCGTGCAGGCCGGCCTTGTGGGCGAAGGCGGAGACACCGACGTACGGCTGGTGGGTGGAGGGGGTCAGGTTGACCACCTCGGCGATGGCGTGCGAGATGCGCGTCATCTCCTTCAGCGCCCCGTCGGGGAGCACCTTCTTGCCGTACTTCAGTTCCAGGGCCGCGACGACCGGGAAGAGGTTGGCGTTGCCGACGCGCTCGCCGTAGCCGTTGGCGGTGCACTGGACGTGGGTGGCGCCCGCGTCGACGGCGGCGAGGGTGTTGGCGACGGCGCAGCCGGTGTCGTCCTGGGCGTGGATGCCGAGGCGGGCCCCGGTGTCGGCGAGGACGGTGGAGACGACGGCCTGGATCTGGGCGGGGAGCATGCCGCCGTTGGTGTCGCACAGGATGACGACGTCGGCGCCGGCCTCGGCGGCGGCGCGGACGACGGCCTTGGCGTACTCCGGGTTGGCCCGGTAGCCGTCGAAGAAGTGCTCGCAGTCGACGAAGACGCGCCGGCCCTGCTCGCGCAGGTGGGCCACGGTGTCGCGGACCATGGCGATGTTCTCGTCGAGCGTGGTGCGCAGCGCCAGCTCGACGTGCCGGTCGTGCGACTTGGCGACCAGCGTGATGACCGGCGCGCCGGAGTCGAGGAGCGCCTTGACCTGCGGGTCCTCGGCGGCGGTGGCGCCGGCGCGGCGGGTGGAGCCGAAGGCGACGAGCTGCGCGTTGCGGAAGTGGATCTCCTGCTGGGCGCGGGCGAAGAACTCGGTGTCGCGCGGGTTGGCCCCGGGCCAGCCGCCCTCGATGAAGCCGACGCCGAAGTCGTCGAGGTGCCGGGCGATGGTCAGCTTGTCGGCGACGGTCAGGTTGATGCCCTCGCGCTGGGCCCCGTCGCGCAGCGTCGTGTCGAAGACGTGGAAGCTGTCGTCGACGGCGGCGTCGCTCGCGCCGGCGACGGTATGAAGACTGTCGGTCTCCGTGGTCATGACTGTGTTGGCTCCTGTCGGACGGTGCTCCGGAAGGCTGGCTCCACCTGCCCCCATTCTCGCGCGCCGCCGTCGCCGGCCCTGGTGGGGCCGGAAAACGAAAAGACCCCTCGCGGGTGCGAGAGGTCTGCGCGCGGGTCTGAGACACGGTGTCCACTGCCGCGGGGTTCTGCCGCGATTCAGTGGTCACTGCGGACCGGCGCGCTGCTGCCCATAATCATCGTGGTAGCAAGCACGCCCGAAGTCTGCCACAGCCGCGGGCGCCGGTGGACCCGGGTCTCACGATGCGGTCGGTCCCCCGTCGGGGCCCCCGGGCGCCAGGGTGTCGTCGATGAACTCCCGTACGTGGGTGAGCACCGCCGCGCGGCCCGTGCGCGGTATACCGACCGCCACGTGGACGCTGAAGCCGTCGAGCAGGGCGCGCAGGCGGGCGGCGAAGCGGTCGGGGTCCACGGCGCGCAGTTCGCCCCGCGAGATGCCCTCGGCGAGGAGGGCGACGAGGTCGCGGTGCCAGGCGCCCTCGATGGCGGCCTGCCGGGCGCGGGCGTCGTCGGCGGCGTTCGGCGAGCGGTTCCAGACCTCCAGCCAGAGCGTCCAGTGCGGGTCCCGCGGCCCGTCGGGCACGTACAGGTCGACGTACGCGTCCAGCCGTCGCCGTACCGGCGCGGGGCGGGACAGCAGCGCGCCGCGCTCGGCGCCGAGCCGCCCCTCGCTCCACTCCAGGGTCTGCAGCAGCAGTTCGTCCTTGGTGCGGAAGTAGTAGAGGAGGTGGCCGCTGCTCATCCCGACCTCGCGGCCGAGCCCCGCCATGGTCAGCCCGTCGAGCCCGCGCTCGGCGATGGTGGCCATGGCGGCGGCGAGCAGCTCTTCCCTGGGCGGCGCGCTGTTGCGCCGCCGGGCGGCCGGTGTCGTGCGGGGTTCGTTCACTCGTACGTTGTACCTGATCCTTCCCGGTCCCCGGTCAGGGTCCAGCGGTCCTCGGCAGGCCGCTCGCGCGAATCCGCGGCCCGGGGCGGGCGGGGGTGGCCACGGGCGCGAGGCCGAGATGGCCGCCCCCCCGCCGACCGGTCATCCGGCCTTGGGCTGCTGCTGGGTGATGCAGTGGATGCCGCCGCCGCCGGCGAAGATCGCGCGGGCGTCGACCAGCGTGACCGTGCGGTCGGGGAAGAGGCGGCGGAAGATGCCCGCGGCGATCTCGTCGCGCGGGTCGTCGAAGGCGCAGAGCACCACGCCGCCGTTGCAGAGGTAGTGGTTGATGTAGGAGTAGTCGACCCATTCGCCGTCCTCCTGGAGGACCGTGGGGGCCGGGATCTCGACGACCTCCAGCCGGCGGCCCCTGGCGTCGGTCTGCTTGCGCAGCAGGTCGACGTTGGCCTTGCACAGCTCGTGGTCGGGGTGGGACGGGTCGGGCTGGGTGTGGGCGACCACGACGCCCGGGCGGGCGAAGGCGGCGACGATGTCGACGTGGCCGCGCGTGCCGTACATGCCGTAGTCGCCGGTCAGGCCGCGGGGCAGCCAGATCGCCTTGGTGGTGCCGAGCTTGGCGTGGATCTCGGCCTCGACCTGCTCGCGCGTCCACTCCGGGTTGCGCTCGGGGCCGAGCTGGACGGTGTCGGTGAGCAGGACCGTGCCCTCGCCGTCGACGTGGATGGCGCCGCCCTCGTTGACCAGGGGGCTGCTGTGCACGGGTACGCCCGCGAGGTCCGCGACATGGCGGGCGATCTTGGAGTCGTGCTCCCAGCGCGCCCAGTCCGCCGCGCCCCAGCCGTTGAACACCCAGTCCACGGCGGCCAGCCGTTCGCCGTCGGTGACGAAGGTCGGGCCGATGTCCCGCATCCAGGCGTCGTCCAGGTCGCGTTCGGCCAGGTCGATGTCCGGGCCGAGCAGCTCACGGGCGGACTCCTGGTCGCCGGGGGCGTGGACCACGGTCACCGGCTCGAAGCGGCGTACGGCGCGGGCGACCGACGCCCACGCCTCGCGGGCCTCGCGCAGTTCGTCGTCGTTGGTGAAGGTCGGGTTCGGGCCCGGCCAGGCCATCCAGGTGCGCTCGTGCGGGGCCCATTCGGCGGGCATGCGGAAGGTCGTCATGGCGTGGGTGTCCTCAGAGGAAGTAGAGGCGGTTGAGGGAGACGGAGTCGGCCGGGTCGGAGCGGACCGGGTCGCCGTCGAGGGTGACGAGGCCGGTGCGGCCGTCGACCGCGACCTGGCCGATGCGGGAGTTGAGGAGCAGGTCCCGGGGGCCGATGCCGCGGGTGCCGCGCACGGCGACCCGGCGGCGGCGGGTGGGCATCAGGTCGTTGCCGGTCTGGGCGGCGGCGCCGGAGACGAACGCCACGGAGATGTCGGCGGCCGTCGCGCCGAACGCCCCGAACTGCGGGCCGAGGACGAGCGGTTCGCAGGTGTCGGTGGCGGCGTTCGGGTCACCCACGACCCCGTACGCGGGAAAGCCCGACTTGAGGACGAGCTGCGGCTTGGCGCCGAAGAACTCGGGCCGCCAGAGCACGATGTCGGCGAGCTTGCCGGCCTCGATCGAGCCGATCTCGTGCGCGAGGCCGTGAGCGATCGCCGGGTTGATGGTGAGCTTGGCCATGTAGCGCAGGACGCGCGCGTTGTCGTCGCCGTCCCCGTCGCCTTCCAGGGGGCCGAGCTCGGCCTTCATCTTCCCGGCCATGGCGAAGGTCCGGCGTACGGTCTCGCCGGCCCTTCCCATGCCCTGCGCGTCCGACGACGTGATACCGATCGCGCCGAGGTCGTGCAGGACGTCCTCCGCGCCCATCGTCCCGGCCCTGATCCGGTCGCGGGCCATGGCCGCGTCGCCGGGCAGGTCGGTCTTCAGGTCGTGTACGGAGACGATCATCCCGTAGTGCTCGTCGACCGCGTCCCGCCCGAAGGGGAGGGTGGGGTTGGTGGAGGAGCCGATGACGTTGGGCACGCCCGCCATCTTCAGCACGTTCGGTACGTGTCCGCCGCCGCAGCCCTCGATGTGGAAGGCGTGGATGGTGCGGCCCTCCAGCACCTTGAGGGTGTCCTCCACCGAGAGGCACTCGTTCAGGCCGTCGCTGTGGAGGGCGACCTGGACGTCGTACTCCTCGGCGACGCGCAGCGCGGTGTCGAGGGCGCGGGTGTGGGCGCCCATGTCCTCGTGCACCTTGAACCCGGACGCGCCGCCCTCGGCGAGCGCCTCGATGAGCGGTGCCTCGTGGGAGGACGAGCCGCGGCCCAGGAAGCCGATGTTGACCGGCCAGGCGTCGAAGGCGTTGAAGGCGTGGCGCAGCGCCCAGGGGGAGTTGACGCCGACGCCCCACACCGGGCCGAACTCCTGGCCGATGATCGTGGTGACGCCGGAGGCGAGGGAGGCCTCCATGATGCGCGGGGACAGCAGGTGGACGTGGGTGTCGACCGCTCCGGCGGTGGCGATGAGGCCCTCGCCGGAGACGATGCTGGTCCCGGTGCCGACGACGACGTCGACGCCGTCGAGGGTGTCGGGGTTGCCGGCCCGGCCGATGGCGTGGATGCGGCCCTCGCGGATGCCGATGGACACCTTGCGGATGCCCTGGACGGCGTCGATGACCAAAACGTTGCTGATGACCACGTCGCAGGTCTGGCGGACGGCGGCGGCCTTGAGGTGCAGTCCGTCGCGGGCGGTCTTGCCGAAGCCGGCGAGGAACTCGTCGCCGGGTTTCTGGGAGTCGGACTCGACGCGGACGGTGAGGCCCGAGTCGCCGAGGCGGACGCGGTCGCCCGCGCGCGGGCCGTGGGTGGCGGCGTACTCGTACGGGGTGAGACGGCGCGCTTCGGCGGGGTGGCCTCCGGGGCGGCTCATCGCTCGGTCTCCTGCTCCATGGTGTCCGGTACGCCGAGGTATCCGCAGGCGGCGGCGCGGCGCAGTGCTTCCTCGCGGGCGCCCGGCGCGTCCAGTGGACCGTCGACGAGGCCGGCGAAGCCGATCGCGATCCGGTCGCCGCCGATCGGCACCAGGCCGACCTCCTCGCTGTCGCCCGGGCCGAACCGCACGGATGATCCGGCGGGAACGGCGAGCCTCATGCCGTAGGCCCGGGCCCGATCGAAGTGGAGCCGGGGGTTGGCCTCGAAGAAGTGGAAGTGCGAGGTCACGGAGACCGGCACGCCCGCGGTGTTGGTGACCCGCAGCCGTGCCACGGGCTCGGGTTCGGTGTGCGCCGGCCCCGGGAGCAGGGCGCCCGGGGCGCCGTCCGCCAGGCCGGGGCCGCCGATGGGGTCGCCGACCACGGCGAGCCGGGAGCCGTCGTCGAAGACGGCCTCCACGTGGACCTCGGTCACGACGTCCGCGACGCCCGGCAGGACGTCGTCGGGGCCGAGGACCGAGCGGGCCAGCTCGATCGCCTCGGCGAGCCGCCGCCCGTCGCGGGCCGCCTCGCAGACGGTGTCCGCGATGAGGGCGGTCGCCTCGGGGACATTGAGCTTCAGGCCACGGGCCCGGCGGGCCCGGGCGAGCTCGGCGGCGCCGAAGATCAGCAGCCGGTCGCGCTCCGTGGGGGTCAGTCGCACGTCACCACACCTCCTGTTTGAGCAACACTCTAACCACAAGTGATGCAGGAAGGAACCAGCAACAGAGCCATCGGGTCAATGCCGTATTGAGCGTCACTCTAAGCGGCCTCGTTTCACTGCGCGGAGCCGGGAAAGCGCCCCTGCCCAGGCAACCGCGCGCGGTCGACACGATCCCCGAAGCGCGACGCCCCCCGGCGCGGCGGAACGCGGAACGCCCGCGCCCCCCGGTGGGGGCGCGGGCGTTCTCGTACGTACCGGTACGCGTGCCTCGCGGATCAGCCGACCTTGTGGGTCCAGCCGTGCGGGTCGTCCGCCGCGCCGGTCTGGATGTCCAGCAGCGTCCTGCGGAGCTTCAGCGTGACCTCGCCCGGCTCGCCGCCCGACTGGGTCCACTCACCGCTCGCCGACTTGACCCGGCCGACCGGGGTGATCACCGCGGCCGTACCGCAGGCGAAGACCTCCTTGAGCGTGCCGTTCTCGGTGTCGGTCCGCCACTGGTCGATGGAGACGCGGCCCTCCACCGCCTCGAAGCCGAGGTCGGCGGCGAGCCGGAGGAGCGAGTCACGGGTGATGCCGGCCAGCAGGGAGCCGGTGAGCTCCGGAGTGACGATCCGGCCGTCGTACACGAAGTACAGGTTCATGCCGCCGAGCTCCTCGACCCACTTGTGCTCGACCGCGTCGAGGTACGCGACCTGGTCGCAGCCCTTGGCGGCGGCCTCGGCCTGGGCGAGCAGCGACGCGGCGTAGTTGCCGCCGGTCTTGGCGAAGCCGATGCCGCCGGGGACGGCCCGGACGCGGTCCTCGGACAGCCAGATCGAGACGGGCTTCACGCCGCCGGGGAAGTACGCGCCGGCCGGCGAGGCGATGACGATGAACAGGTACTCGTTGGCCGGGCGGACGCCCAGCCCGACCTCATTGGCGATCATGAAGGGGCGCAGGTAGAGCGACTCCTCACCGCCGTGCGGCGGCACCCACGCCTGATCCTGCTGGACCAGCGCGTCGCACGCGGCGACGAACGTCTCGACGGGCAGCTCCGGCATGGCCAGGCGCTTGGCGGAGATCTGGAACCGCTCGGCGTTGGCCTCGGGCCGGAACAGCGAGATCGAGCCGTCGGGGCGGCGGTAGGCCTTCAGTCCCTCGAAGATCTCCTGCGCGTAGTGCAGGGTCATGTTCGCCGGGTCGATCGAGAGCGGCGCGTACGGCGTCAGCTGGGCGTCGTGCCAGCCGCGCCCCTCCGTCCACTTGATCGTCACCATGTGATCGGTGAAGTGGCGGCCGAAACCGGGGTTGGCCAGGATCGCCTCGCGCTCCGCGTCGGACAGCGGGTTCGAGGAGGGCTTGAGCTCGATCGTGGGCGTCGTCGTCATGAGTGCTGTGTCCTTCACCGTTGTGTGTGACGGACCGCGCTCACGCCGCTACTGCTGCTAGGACGTCCGAGCTTTCCCGCATGCCGCGGCCCCGCGTTCGATTATCGCTCGCGTGGCCCGTGCAAGGAAACGGCTGGAGTGCGGTCCAGGGTTGATGGTGGCACCCGGGGCCGCACAGGAGAAGCCGCCGGGTCCGTGTGCGACCCGGCGGCTGTGTCTGGTGATCCTCAGTCGGCGGGTCAGTTCGCTACGCGTACCGCGAGCGCGTCGCCGATCTCGTCCGTCGTACGCGGCGCCGAGGCGTCGCGTTCCGCGAGGTCGGCGGCGACCGCCTCCTCGATGCGGACGGCCTCGGCCTCGTGGCCGAGGTGACGCAGGAGCAGCGCGACCGAGAGGACCGTCGCGGTGGGGTCGGCCTTGCCCTGGCCCGCGATGTCGGGCGCGGAGCCGTGGACGGGCTCGAACATCGACGGGAACTCGCCCGTCGGGTTGATGTTGCCGGAGGCCGCCAGGCCGATTCCGCCGGTCACGGCAGCGGCGAGGTCGGTCAGGATGTCGCCGAAAAGGTTGTCGGTGACGATGACGTCGAAGCGCTCGGGCTGGGTGACGAAGAAGATCGTCGCTGCGTCGACGTGCAGGTAGTCGGTGGTGACCTCGGGGTACTCCTGGCCGACCTTGTCGAAGATGTTCTTCCACAGGTGGCCGGCGTAGACCAGGACGTTGTTCTTGTGCACCAGCGTCAGCTTCTTGCGCGGGCGGGCGTCGGCCCGCTCGTACGCGTCCCGCACGACCCGCTCGACGCCGTACGCCGTGTTGACGCTGACCTCGGTGGCGACCTCGGCCGGGGTGCCGGTGCGCAGGGAGCCGCCGTTGCCCGTGTACGGGCCCTCGGTGCCCTCCCGGACGACGACGAAGTCGATGTCGGGACGGCCGGCCAGCGGCGTGGCGGTGTTCGGGAACAGCTTCGACGGACGCAGGTTGACGTAGTGGTCGAAGGCGAAGCGCAGCTTGAGCAGCAGCCCCCGCTCCAGGACGCCGGACGGGACGGAGGGGTCGCCGATCGCACCGAGCAGGATGGCGTCGTGGGACTTGAGGGATTCCAGCTCCGCGTCGGGGAGGGTCTCCCCGGTGCGGTGCCAGCGCTGGGCGCCGAGGTCGTACTCCTTGGTCTCCAGCTTCACATCCTGCGGGAGGACGGAGCGAAGGACCTTCAGGCCCTGGGCCACGACCTCCTGGCCGATGCCGTCACCGGGAACCACTGCGAGATTGATGCTGCGAGACATGTCGGCACCCTACTCCCCCGTCCCAGAGCCTGACATGAGCGTTCCAGGATGTGGACGGTCCGGTCAGTTGGCGTGGTGGCCCGTGGCCCCGCCGTTGTCCCGCCGGTCCAGGGCCCTCTGCAGGGCGGCGGCGGCGTTGCGGCGCTCGGTGTCGGAGGGGCGGGGTGCGGCGTGGCGGACGCGGCGAACGGCGGTCTCAGCGGCCATGACGATCGACTCCTTGAGATCAGAATGATTCGAGGCGCCGGAAGGGGCGGGGAGCGCGGCCGCAGGGGTTGCCTGCCGGGGGCACGGCGCTCTCGTCCGCCGTTCGCTTGATGGAGCGAGACGTTCGGCTCCTACAAAGCTAAGCCGTCACGGAGCGTCTGTCTCCACAATTACTCGGACTTCCTACTATTTGAGACGGGCGCCGGTGGAGCGGGGGTCGAGCCGGGGCGCCCGCCAGGCCTACAGCACGTCGCCGTCGCGCCAGTCGAAGAGCAGCGGGCCCGCGTCGGCGGCGGGCAGCGGCCGGCCGGCCGACGGGTGCAGGTACGTCGAGTCCTCCTCGTCCGGCAGGTGTGCCACCCCGTCCGGGCCGTACGTCTCGACGCGGCCGTTCCACAGCTGCCAGCCGCGTGCCCGGTACAGCTCGGCGCCCTCGTCGGACGCCGACAGCGCGCCGAACGCGTAGGCCCCGTCGACGACCTCCTCCAGCGCCGCCATCACCCGGCCGCCCAGTCCCTGGCGGCGGCGGTCGGCGCGGACGGCGACCGCCTCCACGTAACCGATCCGGTACGACCGTCCCGCGTGCGCCACCCGGCGCATGATCACGCTGCCGTGCGCGGCGACGCCGTGCTCGTCCCGCACGTACGCGTGGACGCCGCCGAGGCCGTGGTCCCAGTCCTGGTCGCCGAAGTCACCGTCGAACGCGGTGTCCAGCATCGCCCGTATCCCGGAGAGGGTGGCGGGGGACAGCTCGTAGGTATGAGCCGTGTGGAAGGAGTCGGTCATACCGTCCACTCTTCCAGCGGCTGCGGGGCGGGCGGTGGAGAACCGGCCACCACCACCCGCCCCGCACCGTTCGCCATGGTCAGAGCCGACCGCCGGTCAGCCGGGACAGCGGGCCGCGCCGGCGCAGACCGGCCCGGCGGCCGAGGGCGTACGAGGACGCCACCACGGTCGCCACACCGGCGCCCGCACCCGCGGCGATCGCCTTGCGGGCCTTCACCAGCGTCCAGGCCACCCCCGCCCTGCCGGCCGCCGTGCTGACGGCCGACTGCACCGACTTGGCCGCGGACCTGGCCTTCTCCGTGGTCGCCCCGCCGATCCCGGCGAGCGTCTCCTTGCCCCCGCGTGCGGACTGCGACGCGGACTTCGCGGCATCCTGCGCCGTGTTCCGCGCGCCCTTGGCGGTGTCCTCGGCCCGGTCCTTGGTCGCCGTGCCGGCCCGCGATGCGGTCTTGGTCGTCGAAGTCTTGTTGGTCTCAGTCATGCTGTGCGGATAACCGCTCAGCGTCCCCGCAAACTGACGGCCGTTCACCAGCCGCCGCGTACAGCGAACCGCCCCCGCCCGGCGTGGGGGGCCGGACGGGGGCGGTGTTCGCGGGGCGGAGGTCAGCCCATGTGCGGGTACGTGTAGTCGGTCGGCGGCACCAGCGTCTCCTTGATGGCACGGGTCAGCGTCCAGCGCATGAGGTTCTGCGGGGCGCCCGCCTTGTCGTTCGTACCGGAGGCGCGGCCGCCGCCGAAGGGCTGCTGGCCGACGACGGCGCCGGTCGACTTGTCGTTGATGTAGAAGTTGCCCGCGGCGTACCGCAGCTTGTCCATGGTGTACGCGGCGGCGGCACGGTCACCGGCGATGACCGAACCGGTCAGCGCGTACGCCGAGACCGACTCCATCTGCTCCAGCATCGCGTCGTACTGCTCGTCCTCGTAGACGTACACCGCGAGGATCGGGCCGAAGTACTCGGTGGTGAAGACCTCGTTGGCCGGGTCCGTGCACTCGATGACGGTCGGGCGGACGAACCAGCCGATCGAGTCGTCGTACGTGCCGCCGGCGACGATCGTGCAGGACGGGTCGGCCTTGGCACGGTCGATGGCGGCCTTGTTCTTGGCGAAGGAACGCTCGTCGATGACGGCGCCGATGAAGTTCGTCAGGTCGGTGACGTCACCCATCCGGATGCCGTCGACCTCGGCCGCGAACTCCTCCTTGAAACCGGAGTTCCAGATCGAGGCCGGGATGTACGCGCGCGAGGACGCCGAGCACTTCTGGCCCTGGTACTCGAAGGAGCCGCGGGTCAGCGCGGTCTTCAGGATGGCGCGGTCGGCGCTCGGGTGCGCGACGACGAAGTCCTTGCCGCCCGTCTCGCCGACGATGCGCGGGTAGCCGCGGTACTTCTCGATGTTGTTGCCGACCGTCTTCCACAGGTGCTGGAAGGTCTTGGTCGAGCCGGTGAAGTGGATGCCCGCGAGCTCCGGGTGGTTCAGCGCCACCTCGGAGACGGCGATGCCGTCGCCCGTCACCAGGTTGATGACGCCCTTGGGCAGTCCGGCCTCCTCCAGCAGCTGCATGAGCAGCACGGCGGCGTGGGTCTGCGTCGGGGACGGCTTCCAGACCACCACGTTGCCCATCAGGGCGGGGGCGGTGGGGAGGTTGCCCGCGATGGCGGTGAAGTTGAAGGGCGTGATCGCGTAGACGAAGCCCTCCAGCGGGCGGTGGTCGAGGCGGTTCCACACACCCGGGGCGTTGGCCGGCGGCTGCTCGGCGAGCAGGTCGCGGGCGTACTTGACGTTGAAGCGCCAGAAGTCGACGAGCTCGCACGGGGTGTCGATCTCGGCCTGCTGGACGGTCTTCGACTGGCCGAGCATGGTCGAGGCGGCCATGGTCTCGCGCCACGGGCCGGCCAGCAGCTCGGCGGCGCGCAGGATGATCGCCGCGCGGTCGTCGAAGGACATCGCGCGCCAGGCCGGGGCCGCGGCGAGGGCGGCGTCGATGGCGTCCTGGGCGTCCGCCTGCGTGGCGCCCGCGAAGGTGCCGATGACCTTGGCGTGGTTGTGCGGCTGCACGACGTCCACGCGCTCACCGCCGCCCATCCGCTTGACGCCGCCGATGGTCATCGGGAGCTCGATGGGGTTCTCGGCCAGCTCCTTGAGCTTGGCCTCGAGGCGGGCGCGCTCGGCCGAGCCGGGGGCGTAGGTGCGGACCGGCTCGTTGACGGGAGCGGGGACCTGGGTCACAGCGTCCATGAGTTCCGTAACTCCTTCAGTTCTTGGTGATCATCGAGCGGACGAAGAACAGCAGGTTGGCCGGCTTCTCCGCGAGGCGGCGCATGAAGTACCCGTACCAGTCGGTTCCGTACGCGGTGTAGACGCGCATCCGGTGCCCCTCGGCGGCGAGCCGCACGTGCTCGTCGCTGCGGATCCCGTACAGCATCTGGAACTCGTACTCGTCCAGTTTGCGCCCGGCACGGCGCGCGAGCTCCTGGGTGACGGCGATGAGCCGCGGGTCGTGCGACCCGATCATCGGGTAGCCGTCGCCCTCCATGAGGATCTTGAGGATCCGGACGTACGCCTTGTCGATCTCCGCCTTGTCCTGGTACGCGACGGAGGCCGGCTCCTTGTAGGCGCCCTTCACGATCCGGACGCGGCTGCCGTTCGCGGCGAGGCGGCGGGCGTCGTCCTCGGTGCGGAAGAGGTACGCCTGGATGACGCAGCCGGTCTGCGGAAAGTCCTTCCGCAGCTCCTCGTGGATGGCGAACATCGAGTCGAGGGTGGTGTGGTCCTCCGCGTCCAGGGTGACCGTGGTGCCGATCGCGGCGGCGGCCTCGACGACCGGGCGGACGTTGGCGAGGGCCAGCTCGTGGCCGCCGTCCAGCGCCTGGCCGAACATCGAGAGCTTGACCGACATCTCGGCCCGGGTGCCGAGGTCCAGGCCCTTGAGGTGCTCGATGAGCTCCAGGTAGGCGTCACGCGCGGCGAACGCCTGCTCGCGCGTGGTGATGTCCTCGCCCACCACGTCCAGGGTGACCTCCAGGCCCCTGGCCGTCGTCTCCCGGACGATGGGGACGACCTGCTCGACCGTCTCACCGGCGATGAACCGGGCGACGACCTGCTTGGTGCCCGGCGCGGCAGAGACGAAGCGGCGCATCTTGTCGCTGCGCGACGCGGCGAGGATCACGGGACCCAGCACGGGGCACCTCCACGGAACACGGATCGAAGGGGGGCCAAAACGGAACAGTCCGTATCGGCACGGAGAACCACCGTGAAACCTAAGGATCGCTCCGATGCCCGGCCATCGACAGCTGTCACGCATCCGTGCCCCGCGTCTCATACAGATGTCTGAGCGAGTGGCAGAATGTCCGGGTGAAGGCCGATTACCAGGACCTGGTCGACGAGATCTCGGCGCTGCTGGGCGCCCCCGCGACGCTGGAGAACCGTGACTTCGGGCTGATCGCCTTCGGCGCGCACGACAGCGACGACGACACCGCCATGGACCCGGTGCGCACGCGCTCCATCCTGACCAGGAAGTCCTCCCCCGCCGTGCGGGCCTGGTTCGAGGGCTTCGGCATCACCCGGGCGACCGGCCCGGTCCGCATTCCCGCCGCCCCGGACGCCGGCGTCCTGCGCGGCCGCGTCTGCCTGCCGGTACGCCACCGGGGCATCGTGCTCGGGTACGTGTGGCTGCTGGACGCCGACCCGGGCCCCTCGTCCGACCGGCTGGCGGCGGCCATGGAGGTGGCCGAGCGGATCGGCGCCCTGCTGGCGGACGAGGAGCGGGCCGACGCGGACCTCTCGCGCGAGCTGCGGGCGGTGCTGACGGCCGAGCGGGGCTGGCAGTACGACATGGCCCTCGCCGCCCTGCGCACGGCACTCGGCCGCGACGCCGAGGGGCTGCACGCCCTGCTCTGCGTCGCCCCGTGGCCGGGCCCCGGCACGCCCTCGATCCGGACGGCGCCCGGCGTCGCGGCCCTGTGCACGGTGCCGTGGCCGGGGCGGACGGCGCGGGGACCGCAGCCGGACGGGGCCGGCGCGGGCGGGCCGGACGCGGGCGGGGCGGGCGCTGTGGCGGCGGGCGGGCACGGGCCGGCCGGGCACACCGCGGGCCGCCGGGACGCCGCCGCGGCCGGGGGCGCCGCCCAGGGGCTCGTCTCGCACGGCCTCGCCGCTCTGGTGCGGCTGCGCTCGGCCGACTCCCCCGCCCCGGCGCTCACGGCGGCCACGCGCCTGCGGGACGCGGCGGGCGGCGCCCCCTCCGGGATACCGTCCGGCGCCGCCACGCCCACGGCCGCGTGGGCGGCACGTGGCGGCGGCCCCGCGGGCGCCGTCGTCGGGATGGCCGACCCACGGCGGGGGGTGGCCGACCTCGCCGAGGCGTGGCGGGAGGCGACGTCCGCGGCGCGGGCCGCCCTGGCCCAGCCACGGCTCGGGTCGCCGGCCCCGTGGGCGGCGATCGGCCCGTACCGCCTGCTGACCGCGCTGCCTCCGGCCCCGCCGCACGACCGGGCGGTGCGCGCGCTGCTCGCGCCCGCGCACATGGAACTGGCCCGCACCGCCGAGGCGTTCCTCGACAACGCGGGCCAGGCGGGCCGCACGGCGGCGGCCCTCGGCATCCACCGCCAGACCCTCTACTACCGCCTTTCGCGCGTCGAAAACCTCACCGGCCTGGATCTCGACGAGGGCGAGGACCGCCTCCTGCTGCACATGGCCCTCAAGGCGGCCCGCCTGTGAGGCACCCCGTCACCGTGCGGTGTGCCCTGCCCGAGGGATTCACCCTCCCGAGTGGCGGCGATGGGCCGTTCGCCCACCGCCTCCGGCTCGACGAAGGGCGTGGCTTCGCGCCGAGGACGTCGGTACGGACCCCGCGTGACACCCCTGTCCGGCTGATCGAACGGGACGGGGAGCTCAACCATCCGCTCGGCTCCGCGCTCGGCCTCCGGGGCCGGACCTACCGGCTGGACGCCTTCACGGTCGCGTACCGCCCCGTCGGGCCGGACGTCCTCCTGGACGGACCGGCCCGCACCACGGACGAGACCGGCCCGGTGCGCTGAGGCACCGGGCCGGTCTCGGCTCGCTCGGCTCGCTCGGACGAACCGTCAGGTGAGGTTCACCGAGCGGGCGGAGGTCGCGCCGATCTCCTCGGCGACCTCCGTCAGCACGGGCTGCGGGACCGTGTCGTCGACGGTGAGGACCGCGAGCGCCTCGCCGCCCTCCGCGGCACGGGCGACCTGCATGCCCGCGATGTTCAGGCCGGCCTCGCCGAGGACGCGGCCGACGGTGCCGACGACACCGGGACGGTCCTCGTACCGCAGGACGACCATGTGGTCGGCGAGCGCCAGGTCCACGTCGTAGTCACCGACGGCGACGATCTTCTGGAGGTGCTTGGGGCCGGCCAGCGTGCCGGACACCGCCACCTCCTCACCGCCCGAGAGCGTGCCGCGCACGGTGACCACGTTGCGGTGGTCGGGGGACTCGCTCGACGTCGTCAGCCGGACCTCGACACCGCGCTCCTGCGCGAACAGCGGCGCGTTGACGTAGCTCACCGTCTCGTCGACGACGTCCTCGAACACGCCCTTCAGCGCGGACAGTTCCAGCACCTTGACGTCGTGCTGGGTGATCTCGCCGTACACCTCGACGTCGAGCCGGACCGCGACCTCGCCGGCCAGCGCGGTGAAGATCCGGCCGAGGCGCTCGGCGAGCGGCAGCCCCGGCTTGACGTCCTCGGCGATGACACCGCCCTGGACGTTGACCGCGTCCGGGACCAGCTCACCGGCGAGCGCGAGGCGCACCGAACGGGCGACCGCGATGCCGGCCTTCTCCTGCGCCTCGTCCGTGGACGCGCCCAGGTGCGGGGTGCAGACGACCTGGTCGAGCTCGAACAGCGGGGAGTCCGTGCAGGGCTCCTTCGCGTACACGTCCAGGCCCGCGCCGGCGACCCGGCCCTCCTTGAGCGCCGAGTACAGCGCCTCCTCGTCGACGATCCCGCCACGCGCCGCGTTGACGATGCGGACGGCCGGCTTGACCTTGTGCAGCGCCTCGTCGCCGATCAGGCCGAGCGTCTCGGGGGTCTTCGGCAGGTGGACGGTGATGAAGTCGGAGACCTCCAGCAGCTCGTCCAGGGTCAGCAGCTTGACGCCCATCTGGGCGGCGCGGGCCGGCTGCACGTAGGGGTCGTACGCGACGATCTTCATGCCGAAGGCCGACATGCGCTGGGCGACCAGGACGCCGATGCGGCCGAGGCCGACCACGCCGAGGGTCTTCTCGCTCAGCTCGACGCCCGTGTACTTGCTCCGCTTCCACTCGCCGTTCTTGAGGGCGGTGTTGGCCTGGGGGATGTTGCGCGCGGTGGCGACCAGCAGACCGCAGGCCAGCTCGGCGGCGGTGACGATGTTGGACGTCGGGGCGTTGACGACCATCACACCGGCCTTGGTGGCGGCGGAGACGTCGACGTTGTCCAGGCCCACGCCCGCGCGGGCGACGACCTTGAGTTTGGTGGCGGCGGCGATGGCCTCGGCGTCGACCTTGGTGGCGGAGCGCACCAGGATGGCGTCCACGTCGGCGATCGCGGGCAGCAGTTCGGCTCGGTCGGCGCCGTTGCAGTGCCGGATCTCGAAGTCGGGGCCGAGCGCGTCCACCGTGGCGGGCGACAGCTCTTCAGCGATCAGTACTACCGGCTTCTTGGGGGGATGCGAGCTCACGTGGGTCCTCACAAGTCCTGTGCGGACGGCCGTCCCGACGGCCGCAGGCGGTGGAGGGGGCTTGCCGCGTGGAAGACGCACGACGCTGTGGGCCTGACGCGTATGTGTTGAGAAGTGTAGTGGTGGCGGGTGACATCTTTTCCGCCGTGGCGGAAGGATCACCCGTGAGTGGTTGGACAGTCGGTCCAATGCGGACGGGGGGGGGGGGGGAGGGGGGGGGGGGGGGGAGGGGGGGGGGGGGGGAGGGGGGGAGGGGGTGGGGAGGTGATCGAGTGCAGCATGGCCGGCCCGTTGTAGTGCAGCGGTACGACGAG